>DATCGY010000138.1:0-19522 GCA_036508635.1 Candidatus Anoxymicrobiaceae bacterium | reverse complement strand
GCGGTACTTAGACGCGTAGCGCTCGACCTGCCCGCGGTCGGGGCTGAACTCGATATCGAACCCGCTGCCCATTGCTTCCTGCGCCTCTGTCACATTCCCGTAGATCCCACTCGCGGTTGCCGCGAACATCGCCGCCCCAAGCGCGCATGCCTGCCGCGAAGCCGAGACCCTGACCGGCATGTCGAGCACATCGGCAAGGGTCTGCATCACGAGTGGCGCCTTGCGAGGTATGCCACCAAGGGCGATGACCTCCCTTACGGGCACACCTTCCGATTCGAACCTCTCCACTATGCTCCTGGCGCCGAACGCGGTCGCGTCTATCAGCGCCTTGAAAAACTCGGGCGCGTCGGTCCCCAGGTCGAGCCCGGCAACCATGCCACGGAGTCTCTGGTCCGCGTCCGGCGTGCGCCTCCCGTTTATCCAGTCGAGGGCCAGCACCGGTGCGGGGCCCGGGGCCCTCCGGGCCGCCTCGGCAAGCAATGCGTCCAGCAACCCGTCGGCTATCCGCGCCGCCGCCTCGCTATCGGTTCCCGAAAGCAACAGTGCGGCGTTTTCGAGCGGCCATGCGAGAAGGTCCCTGTACCACGCGAACACGTCGCCGAACGCGGATTGGCCCGCCTCCATGCCCAGCATCCCCGGGATTATCGAGCCGTCCACCTGCCCGCATATCCCCCGTATGAGCTTGCCCTCGAGTTCTTCCATGGGCGCGACCAGCATGTCGCAGGTCGAAGTGCCGATGACCTTGGTGAGGACGTACGGCTTGATGCCCGCGCCCACCGCGCCGACGTGAGCGTCTATCGCTCCAACCCCGACCACGACGTCCTCGCGCAGGCCTAGCTTCCCGGCCCATTCCTTCGATAGCGGACCGGCGGGCCGGTCCGCCGTGAACGTCTCCGTATAGAGCCGGTCGCGGACTCCCGCGAGCAGTGGGTCGATGCCCGCGAGTAACTCCCCCGAGGGCAGGCCCCCGAACGAAGCGTGCCACATCGCCTTGTGGCCCGCCGCGCACCTGGACCTCTTCATAGTGAGGGGGTCCGTGACGCCGGTCAGCAACGCCGTTAACCAGTCGCAATGCTCTACCCATGAGTAAGCGGCACGGCGCACACGCTCGTCCGAGCGCAGTACGTGCAGCATCTTGGACCAGAACCACTCGGCCGAATAGAAACCGCCCTCGTACCTGGTGAAGTCCTCACCGTCCCATGACCGGGCGGCGCGGTTTATCTCGCCGGCCTCGGCAACCGCCGTGTGGTCCTTCCACATGATGAACATCGCTTCGGGGTTATCTTTGAATTCGGGCAGTAGAGCCAGCGGCGTACCGTTGCGGTCAACCGCCCCGGGAGTGGAGCCGGTAGCTCCAACGGAGATGCCTCTTACCGTCTCCCGAGTTCCGGCCGGGCAAGCGGCGAGCGCCTTCGAGAGCGATGATTCGAGAGCCTCGATGTGGTCGAGCGGGTGCTGCCGGAACTGGTTCTCCCTGGGGTCGCAATACAAACCCCGGCTCCACCTGGGAAAGCCGGAGACGGCCTGCGCCGACTCTTCACCGTTGCTCGCATTCACGACCACGGAGCGGACGGAGTCCGTTCCGAAGTCGACCCCCATGACGTGCTCTTCCACCTTGCCCGCCTCGCTTCAAGCGCCTTGAGTCCCGGACCATTATATATAGAAGAAGCTATAATAAAGAACGTCTTTCAAGGAGGTGCCTCGTGTTTCTGAACCTCAGCACGGATATCCTCGGCATAGGCCCGCGCGACGGTGTGACCTACCAGGTTTCGAGCTACGGGCGTCGTGAGCGGGTCCGCCCGGGCGTAATCGGTGAATTCCAGAAAAAATGCGTCGATCTTGCCCCCGGAGAGCCTTTCGAAGCGGCGGACCTCGAAGGCCCGGGCCTCATCACCCGCCTCTGGGTAACACAGCCCGCGCCGTTGAACCGGCATGCCCTTCGTGACGTAGCCGTCAGGATGTATTGGGACGGAGAGGAAGAGCCGTCCGTGCTCGCTCCCCTTGGGGACCTCTTCGCCGCGACGTTCGAACACCCGGTGGAATACTCCTCCGCTTATCTCTCTATTTCGAGCGGCGCCTACCTGTGCTTCTTTCCGATGCCGTTCCGCGAAAGGGCGCGAATAGAGTTTGAGAACCAGGGGCCTCGCAAGGTCAGGCTCTTCTTCTACCAGGTCACGTACCTCAAGCTCGACCGGTGGCCTGACGGTAACATCCCGTACTTTCACTGCCACTGGCACAGGGAGGAGCCCGGGCGCGGCGACCCTCCGTTCACAGTGCTCGACGCGCGCGGGCGCGGAATGTATATGGGGTGTCACCTGGACATGCAGGGGGCGGGGTTCCCATGGAAAGCAAACCCCGTCAGCTGGCAGATGCCGGAAGGGTTCGGCTTGGGGATGCTCGAGGGCTGGGAGCGGATGTGGATAGATGACGTCGCGGAGTCGGACGGAACGCCCAACGTTCAGGGCACCGGCGGAGAGGATTACTTCAACGGCGCGTGGTATTTCACGCGGGTGCCGTCGGTGACGCTCACGCACGGGGTCACGCTGCGCAGTTACGCGACGCGGCGCGTGTCCTGTTACAGGTTCCATGCGGAGATGCCGGTTGCGTTCGAAAGGCGTATCAAGGTCGCGATCGACCACGGCCTGAACAACGCGCTCCCGGCGCGATACGACGGCACAGCTTACTGGTACCAGGAGGAGCCCCACGCCCGGCTGGACGAATTACCGCCACCCCCCGAAAGGCACTCCGGTGGGACGGTGGGGGGGCGCCTGACGATGTCGGCTCCGTTTCTGGGCGGCGCGGCCGCCGTCGCGGCATTCCGGGCTGTTCGCTCGAAACGCGGGCCGAAGCCCTGAAGCTGTCGACGGGCTCCGGTTACCGCAGGGTCAGCATAGGCCGTTGTGCGCGAGACCGGCCATCAGCCTCCTGATCAGTAGGGATGCGAGATAGTCGGGGTCCTCGTGTTTCAAGCGGTCGAGGTCGAGGGCGTAGGGTTTGACCACCCGTTCGTTGAAGCGACGCGCTGTCGCTACGACTTCCTCGGTCTCCCTGAGGTGATTTCTCGGCAACCTCGGGACCGCCGCGAGGCTGCAGCTGATATCGTCGTACTTTGGCTCCCTGTCCAGTATCGTCGAGTTGCCGCTTGCGTTCATCTTTACCCCCGGGCTCGCCGATGGACCGTACTGTCGGGCAGGCTCGCTGGCGCCTGCGTCTATACCGGTTCGAACGTTTTTTCGTCTCTACACTTTCTCAAGTATGTGTATTCCCATAGCGGCCTCGGCCATGCCTATGAAGCCGCCCCCGTTCTCCGCCATCGCGATCCTCGCGCCCTTGACCTGCCGTGGGCCCGCGTCGCCTCGAAGCTGTAGCACCAGCTCGTAGACCTGCGCCAGCCCTGACGCGCCGATCGGGTGCCCGCGGCACTCGAGCCCACCGGACGGGTTGACCGGCTGCTTTCCCCCGATGGCCGTTGCTCCGGACTCGATGTACGGGCCGCCCTCTCCCTCCGGGCAGAGGCCCAGGTCCTCGCACTGTATGAGCTCCCCGAAAGCCGTTGCGTCGTGCACTTCTACGACGTCAAGCTCACTCGGGTCGATGCCGGACTCCTCATAAGCCTGCCGGCTGGCTCTCCTGCCTATACTTTCAAGACCGCTGTCCGGAAGCGACCCCGAGGCGAGCACCGATGACCGGATTCGAACAGGTTTTGCGTCAGGGAACTTCGTGAGCGCGGATGCCGAGCAGACGATGACGGCTGCCGCGCCGTCACCGATGGGTGCGCACATCGCACGGGTAAGGGGGTAGGTGATCACCTTGTCCTCGAGCACCTCTTCGACGCTCATCGCCTCCTGGAACTGCGCCATCGGGTTCAGCGCGCCGTTCTTGCGGTTCTTGGACGCGACGACGGCGAGTTGCCGCTGCGTAGTGCCGTACTTCTGCATGTGCATGCGAGCACCCATGGCGTAGATGTCCATGAACCCTGAGTGGCCGCCCTCTTTTTCCTTGCCCGCCGACCCGGCCTCTTCGGCCTTCCTGCGAGCGTCCGCCTGCATCATCTCGATCATGCCCCTGGCGAACTCGACGTCGGTTCCGGCAAGGAACCCGTCAAACATCTTCTGCCTGTCCTGCGGGGCGTATACCTTCTCCGAACCGACAGCGAGCACCACGTCGTACAAGCCGGCTTTGACCGCCATCCACGCCTCATGGAGCGCGGTCGATCCCCCGGCGCAGGCGTTCTCGACGTTGGTTATCGGTATGCCCTGGATCCCGATCGGCGCGAGCGCCACCTGTCCTCTTATGCAATGCTGACCGTCGTAGATGCCCCAGCCCGCGTTGGAGAACCAGACCGCCTCGATGGCTTTCTTGTCCATTCCGGTTTCTCGCAGAACCTCCGATACGGCCTCGGCCGTCATCTGCTTGACACTCTTCTCGGGATACTTGTTGAAGCGGATCATCCCCGAGCCAAGAACGTAAACTCCGTTTTCCATTTCTATTTCTCACCCTCCGTGTCGTATGTATCTTCGGTCACGCCTATGCTCTCGAGCTCTTTCTTGATTACCCTGTGGGTCTCGGTCTTGGGAAGTGTATCGGTCACACGGTAGTACCTCGGAACCGCGAACTTAGCGAGCCTGTCAGCGAGGAACCCGGTCATGGCCGGGGCGTCGATTTCTTTCCCGTCAACGGGGACCAACGTGACCATGATGTCGTCCTCCGTAAGCTCGGAGGGGACGGCGTACACGGCGCATTCCAGGACGTCGGGATGCTGCAGTATTGCCTTCTCCACCTCGTACGCCGACACGTTCTCTCCGCGCCGCCTCATCGACTCGGTATTCCTTCCGACGAAGTACACGTAGCCCTCTTCGTCCATGTAGCAGAGGTCTCCCGTGTACAACCATTCCCCGCGGACCTTGTCGCTCGTCGCGTCGGCGTTCTTGAAATACTCGACCGAGCTCTTGCGGTTGCCGACGTAACAGATCAACTCGCCTGGTACCCGGGGAAGGGAGTCGTTTCCATCGGGGTCGACGATCCTGATCTTTGCGCCGAGCGGCTTTCCCATCGAGCCGACGGGTGCGGTCCCGAAGTTGGTTATGAGCACGTTCCCGCCGTCCACCGCCCCGTAGCCCTCGTAGATCTGTACCCCGAACCGCCGCTCGAACTCCTCCCAGATGTCGGCCGGGCACCCCGAGGACAGCACGATGCGCACTGAGTTGTCGGCGTCGTTCGGCTTCGGCGCCTGCTTCATCAATATGGGCATCACCGCGCCCAGGCCGTTGAACGTCGTTGCTCGGAAGCGCCTGACCTCGTCCCAGAAGCCGCTCGCGCTGAACTTCTCGCTCAGCGCCAGGCGCGCCTCGGCGTGCAGGGCGGTCGTAACGCTCAGGAACAGCGCGTTAGCGTGGAACAGCGGGTAGCACGTGTAGAAGACCTCGTCCCTGTTCGCGACGATGCGGGTCATGAGGGTAAGCGGCTTTACGCTCGTAGAGTTGTAACGGTAGACGACCCCCTTCGGCAGTCCCGTGGTACCTGACGTGTACATGATCACGCACAGGTCGCCGGGCCGGTATCCCGTCGCGGGCTTTCGAGCGCTGACGCCAGTTGCGTACGCGTCGGCGATGTCCACGGTATCGCGCGGCGCCTCGGAGCCCTCGGGCGCGGCCTCCATGTTCACGATGACCTTCTCGATTCCGGGGACCTTGCCGGCGACCGGCTGGTAATACTCGAGGAAGTCGTGATCGATCACGAGGAACCTCGCCTCCGAGTTGTCCAGGATATAAGCGAGCTGGTCGGCCCGCAGCGCGACGTTGACCGGCACCGTGTACATCCCGAGCTTCTCGAGGCCGAAGAAGACGTCGAGCCAGCGCGTTGAGTTCTTCATCATGATGGCGACACCGTCGCCCTGCCGCGCGCCCATGCCCGCCAGCCAGTTCGCCATCATGTTGGCGTTGTCGTCCATCTCGCGATAGCTGAGCACGCTATCACGGAACATGAGGAATGGCAGATTGCCGAGCTTCGCCGCCTTTTCCTCGAGGAGCTCTGCGTGCGACATCTCGACCGCGAGTGACAGGCCTCGCGCTTTGATGATGCTTCGAAGGTTCACCAGAAGCGCGCCGCGCCTGTATTCATCAACGAGGAACAGGGCCGCCGAGCGCAGGATCCGCCATGCGAGCCATGCCTGCCTGTAACGTATGCGAGCCTTCTCCACGATTGATTTGCTTTGCGCCGACAAACCGCATCACCTCGCTCAGTTGTTCACTATGAAAAACTTGAATAGGTTATCCAGGTACCTGTTACCGAGAGCTTCTGTTGCCCCGATCTCCGCCATCATGATCAGCGTGAAGTACCCTCCAACGAACATCCACGCGGCAGCTCTCGCGTCGACACCGGGCAGCACCTGGCCCTTCTCTATGCCCACCTGGATCATGCGCTCGGTCGCATCGACGTTGAGCTTCACGAAACGCTCGAGCTCGCTCTTGAAGTCGTCATCGAAACTGTTGTTGAGTATGAAGGCGATGAACTTGCGCATGTTGGGGTTTTCGACCACGAACTCCAGGTAGCTGTGCGCCACAGCCTGCAGGTATGCGACCGTGTCGTCGCCTTGCTCCTTGTAGATCTTTCTGTACCTGTCAAGCAGAAGTTCCTCGGTGTACCTGTAGCACGCAAGGAAGAGCTCCTTCTTGCTGGGGAAGTACTTATAGAGAGTCCCCTCCGCTATGCCTGCCTCCCCGGCCAGCAAAGCGGTGGTCGCCTTCTCGTAGTTGGTACGCGAAAAGACATCTATGGACGAAAGGATTATCTGCTCGTAACGTGGTCCGTTTCCCATCAATCCCTCCCGCCATGAAAGGCAAGTGAGCACTCACTCGCCGGCTACTATATACCCGCACAAAGCCGCCGTCAATACTTTTTCGGGAGGTGGGCGGCCGTATCTTTTTTCGACGCTCGCCGAGCCCACCAGGTGCCCTGGGCACCTCTCTTTTACAGGGCGGGCCGGAGGTTCTCCGCCGGCTGAATCGAATTAAGCAAAGGAAGAGTCTGTGGAAGATTCCATGCTTACTGGAGGCTGAAATGCGTTTCAAGCGGGTTTCTGGAAGCTTTGAAAAGACCCTGGTAATACTCCTCGTCGCCGCGCTGTGCGCCGGGCTCGCGCTGGCGGGCGCCGGATGCGGGACAAACTCTGTCGCTTCGACGAAACTTGGTAAGGTGGAGGGCCGTCCGGCCTCGAACGGGGTGCTGGTCTTCAAGGGCATGCCTTTCGCGGCGCCACCCGTCGGTGACCTGCGCTTCATGCCACCCCAGCCCGCAAAGCCGTGGAGCGGCACCCACCAGGCATTCGCGTTCGGAAAGGCGGAGGCTCAGCCGCCGGACGCGCTCACCGGTGAGTCAAAGCAGGCGCAGTCGGAGAACTGCCTCACGCTCAACGTCTGGACTCCCGGGCTGGACAACACGAAACGCCCGGTGATGGTATGGATACACGGCGGCGGCTTCACCAACGGTTCGGGGAGCGACTCGATCTACGACGGCGCCAACCTCTCCAAGCGTGGGGACACCGTGATCGTGACGATAAACTACCGCCTCGGGCCGTTCGGCTTTCTCTATCTCGGAAACGTGGGCGGCCCGCGGTACGCGCAAAGCGGTAACCTGGGGCTCCTCGACCAGCTCGCCGCGATCAGGTGGGTGCGCGACAACGCGAGGGCATTCGGGGGCGACCCCGGCAGGATAACCGTCTTCGGCGAATCGGCCGGCTCCATCAGCATCAGCGCGTTACTGGGAATGCCAGCCGCAAGAGGGCTCTTCAACCGCGCCATCGCCGAGAGCGGCGCCGCAAACCTCGCCCGTAGCACGCAAAGCGCCGAGGCGACTACGGCCCGATTCATGCAGATCGCCGGCGTCTCGGACATCGCCGGGCTGCGCTCCCTCACCACTTCCCAGATGGTCAGCGCCGAAGCCGAGATGAAGAAACAGAAAATGCAGGCGGCGCTGCTATTCGGTCCGGTCATTGACGGGTCCGCCGTGCCGCAGCCTCCGCTCGACGCGATCGAAGCCGGGAGCGCTTCGGGCGTCGACCTGTTGATTGGCACCAACCTCAACGAGATAAACCTGTGGACGCTCGCCACGCCCGCAGTCGCGCGCTTTCCCCTGAGCGTGGTCTCCGCCTATATACCTATCGTCCAAAGCGCCATCTCCCTGACTTCGCCGGCCACACCCGAAGCGGTCGCCGCGAGCTACAAGTCGAGGCGTCCGGCTGCGACCGACGGGGAGGTGAGCCTGGCCGCCATCACGGACTCGATGTTCCGCGTCCCCGCCATCAGGGTCGCGGAAGCCCAGTCGCCGAAGCAGTCCAAGACGTGGATGTATCTTTTCACATGGCCGAGCCCGGTCTTTTCACGCCTCGGGGCCTGTCACGCCATAGAGCTACCGTTTGTCTTCGGGAATATGAAGGCCTCGCGCATATCAACGCTCATCGGCAGGAATCCGCCGCAAAGACTGGTCGACACGATGCAGTCCGCATGGCTCGCGTTCGCCAAAAACGGCAACCCCAACGCCAGCGGAGTGCCCGAGTGGCAAGCCTACGATGCCGGCTCGAGGGCGACGATGATCCTCAATGCGACATCGAAGCAACAGGACAACCCCTACGGCGCCGATACCGACGTATGGAACGGAGTCCCCTTCAACAGCGTGAAACCGTCCCTTTGAAACGCGTTGGCGGCGTGTCATCGCACATAGTGAAGACAGGGTCTATGATAATGGTGACTACTCTTACAGAGGCGGTGATGCACGATGTTGATCGATGACTACGAAATCGAGCTCGAGACCCCGGCGTGCGATCTCGAGTCCCCGATCTACGCCGCCAAAGTCAGGTTGAACGCTGACGTCAGTGATGTGCTCCCATACGTCAATGCGACCGTCGACAAGGCGGAGTTCATTCCCGGGATCCCGGTGCTCGTCTGGAGGGAAGAGGGTCACAGGTACGCGCTAAGATCGAACGAGATCGCCATAAGCACTCTCGAGGACAGGCGACACGCCGAGAAAGTGACCCGCTCGATCGTCGACAGAATAAACGCCATCTGGGAGGACAGGGAGAACATGGAGCCCAGCTACGATAGCTGGGAAAAGCCCAAGGTGCTCGATATACTCAGGCAGTTGCCTGGCACCAATTGCAGGGAATGCGGTGTGCCCACGTGCATGGCGTTCGCCGCGAAGCTCGCTGAAGGCAAGCAGTACCTCGACGATTGCCCCGTGATCAACGAAGAAGCGCTCGCTGACAAGCTCGCCTCGCTTCAAGAGCTGGGCTTGTGAGAGCCTGCCGCCGCTCGGGCGGGCGGTGGCGCCGCGGCGTTGCCATCCCGGATCACCTGCTGTTCAGATAGTCTCTTACCCCCGCGGCCACTCCCTCTGCCATCTTCTGCCGGAACGGCGCCTGCGTGATCAGCCGGGCGTCTGTCGCATCGGTCAGAAAGACGCCCTCCAGAAGCGCCGCCGGCATCGCCGAGTTCCTGAGGACGTACAGGTTCTTCGCCTTCACGCCGCGGTCAGGACGCTTTATCCCGGCAACCACGCCCCACTGGATGTACGTGGCAAGGCGCTCGCCGTTGGGAGAGTTGAAGTTGTGATAAGTCGTGGTCCCGGCCGCGTCCGGAGGTCGGGCATTATTGTGGATGCTCACAAACACCGTGGCTCCCGCGTGGTTCGCGATCGCGCATCGTCGGGCAAGAGAGACGTACGTATCGTCGTCACGGGTCATGATGACCCTGTAACCTCTGGCCTCGAGGAGCTGTCTCGCGCGAAGGGCGATGTCCAGGTTCACGTCTTTTTCGGCGACGCCGTTTTCCCTCGCCCCTGTATCCTTTCCACCGTGGCCGGGGTCAAGGCACACGAGGGGCCTGGCTTCGCCGCCGCTCCCACGCCCGATGGCGAACCCGAGGACACCGGCAAGCGCGGCAAGCACGGCCGCTACGATTCCGATGCCTATCCAGAGCCCCCTGCTGCGAAAATCCAACCGCCCTCCTCTCAGGGCCTTCCGGCTACGCCTCGATCCTTGCTCGATCGGTACTCCTGTATACGCACTCTGGCGCGGATAAACCTTTTGCCGGGTAGACGAGCGAGGCTGAGAACGTGTTCCGCGGCCAGTGCAGGGACCTAACGTTTAAAGGTGAGGCGTCTTATGCCGAAGCCTTCGAAGTTAAACACGGGGGTCGCTATCCTGCCGTAGATGGACACGATGGGTGGGGTGACAAAACCTCTTCCAAGCACCACGACTATGGGCGAGTTGTAACTCGCGGGGACCTGCTCGTTCTCCAGCACGGCGGCGCCGGAAAGCTCGGGTATCGACGTCATCATGGCGTTGAAGTACGTCTTCGCTTCTTTCCTGTAATAGATTGTCGTCTGCGCGAGGGGTTCCTTGGCGTGGCCCTGGTAGACACCTTTGTGCCCCATCAGCGTTAGCTCACTGGCCAGCATCGGCACTTCAGACGCAGACGCCTCCGTGCCGCTGAGGACTGTGATCACGTCGGAGTTCGGTGCGTTCAGCACCTCCGCCCTCGCGCTCGAGTCCGATTGCAGCTTCGCACTAAGCTCGGGCGATATCCAGGCGCTCGTGCGCACTTCATTTGCGACCTGAGACATCAGGTTTGCATCGACAATCCAGTAATCCAGGGAATCAACCGTGGCGAACTGGCCGGGCGCTGTCACAAACTGTACGTTTTCCGGTTTGAACCCGCGCAACGACTCCGCAAGGTCCATGAGCTGCCCCGCGCTATAATCCATCTTGCAGTTGGAGGCCAGGATGTTGACCATCTCGTTGGCCTTGCGCAAGCTCTTCACGGCGGACGCCTTGTCCAGAAGCGCCTTAAGGAAAGCGTGCTGGCTCTCGATCCTGTCGAGGTCTCCCATCGGAAGGTTCCTGCTCCGGACCAGCACCAGCGCCTGCCACCCGTCGAGGTTCAGGTCGCCCGCCGGGAGATACCCCGAATGCGGGTCGTTGATCGGCGCGTTGAGGTGGATGGGCACACCACCGAGCGCGTTGACGATCTGCTGGAAACCGGTGAACTGCATGCTGATGTAATGATTCACCTGTAGGCCCGTGAGTTCTTTCACCGCGTCGATGGCGCCCGACGGGCCATAGAAGGCATGAGCGGCGTTTATCTTTTGGGTACCGTACCCGGGGATCTCGACCATCGTATCCCTCGGGATAGAGATCACCACGGCTTTCTTCTTTTTCTCTTGCAGCGAGACGAGCAGCATGACGTCGCTGCGGCAGTAACCCCCCTCGCCTTTGTTGCTGCCGGCATCACTCCCCAGGACCAAGGTGTTGATGCTGCCATCGGGGTTCGTCGGCAGCGGGGAGAGGGCCCGCTGTACGCGCTTCCCTTCGCGGCCGGTGACATGCGACTTGCTCAACTTGAGGGAAAGGTAGACGCGCGACGCAAACTTGGCAATCGGCTTGGCGTTGAACCCAATCAATGCGCCGAGCGCCAGGGCAATGACAAATCCCGTGACGTAGACACTCTTCCGCGCCATATCTCTTTTACCGCGCACGGAGCTTCCAGCCGGATAGCTATCCGACCCGGTACCGCTGGTGGACCCCGTCCACGCATGCGCGGTCTTGTGCTCCGAGTGCTTCCCCATGCCGCAATGCCTCGCCCGTCCAACCGCATCGAATGATAGTGATTGTTTCCATTTTCTTGCGCCGAAACCTACATCACCGCAATAACATAATACGGTTTTCCCGCTTATACCCGGTCGGAACGTTCTTGTTGACAGAGCGCGACATTTACCGTATTATCTGAATTGGTTGATAATTCTGATTTATCATGATTGGAGCTGAAAGCATGACAAGGAAGCAGGAACCGTGCTGCGAGACCGAGAGCTCGAGCCGGGTCGAGTCGGTCCTGAGCGTGGACGAGCGGGGCCAGATGGTCCTCCCGAAAGATGTCCGCAAGCGGGCGGGCATTGACGCCGGAGACAAGCTCGCGCTCGTGACCCACGAAAAAGACGGAGAGGTCTGCTGCATCACGTTGATCAAGGTGGAATCCCTGAGCGATATGGTCAGGGGAGTCCTGGGGCCCATAATGAAAGACATCATCAGCTAGCGAGGTGACATCCGTGAAAGAAGAAGAGAACGCCGGTTGTTCGTGCTGCGGTCAGAAATCCGCCACTCCGGGCAATACGTGCGAGCCTCCGCCCGCGTCCGGCCTGAATGAGATCAAGACTGCCACATCCGCTCTTACATTACAGGACAAGCTGACCCACGTCGCCGCCAGGCTCGGCATAAGGCGCGGCGGATGGCGCGTCGAGCCCGGCCTGTACCGGCTCGGCAATGCCGGGGAAGATTCCCCGGTCCTGGTCACCGCCAACTACAAGCTCTCGTTCGACGCTCTGCGGAGCGCTCTCCCGGGCATGGATGCTTTCATCCTCGTGCTCGACACTCTCGGGATCAACGTATGGTGCGCCGCGGGCAAGGCAACGTTCGGGACTGACGAACTCCTCGCCAGGATCGAGAGCTCCCGACTCGCCGACGTCGTCACGACCAGGCGCATGCTCGTGCCCCAGCTCGGAGCCACCGGGGTCGCCGCTCACGAGGTCAAAGCGCGCTCCGGCTTCAAGGTCGACTACGGCCCCGTCAGGGCCGAGGACATCCCCGAGTTCCTCCGTGCCGGCAAAGCGACCCCCGAGATGCGCAGGATACGTTTCGACCTGCGCGACAGGGTCGTCCTCATCCCCGTTGAGGCAAACCAGGCACTGCCCATTGCCGCCGGCATCTCACTTGCCGCATATATCGCGGATGGCGCTATCGCTTCCGCCGGCATCGCCGGGGCCGCGATAGCCGGGCTGGTGGGCGTCCCGGTCCTGCTGCCGTGGCTACCCGCCGAGGAGTACAGCGCAAAGGGCTTCATCCTGGGTGGCATGGTAGCCCTGGCCGCCGCTACGGCAACGCTTCTTTCAGACGATGGTTCGAGCCTCGCCCTCAGGTTGACGCGCGCGGCCTCGTACATCCTGGCGATGCCGCCACTCACGGCCTTCATCGCGCTCAACTTCACCGGGGCCACGCCTTATACCTCGCCGAGCGGGGTCCGAAAAGAGATATTCAAGTATGTCCCGGTCATGGCGGGCATGACCGTGACGGGTATAATCGTAAACGCAGCCCAAAAGATCGCCCGCATGCGGAAAGGCTAAGCTATGGCTAATGCAAAGATAAACACGCTGGAATTTGACCGGGATGCCTGCAACAACTGCGGCATGTGCATCACCGTCTGCCCACACGGTGTTTTCGCCGAGGACGGTCGCGCGGTACGCCTCGCAGACCCGGACGCCTGCATGGAGTGCGGAGCGTGCGCCCTCAACTGCTCGCAAGAGGCGATCAAGGTTGATAGTGGCGTGGGCTGCGCCAGCGCGATGATAATGGCCGCACTGACAGGGCGCGAAGAGGTGACGTGCGGCTGCGAGGGTTGCTGTTGAGCCCGAACATGGCCGACGACGCGTTGCGGGCGGGTCCAGAGTGAACCTTTCTCAAACCCGGGGACTCAACTTCACCGAGCTCATAACGATGCTTGGAACAGACGAGGCAATACGTGGCCGCGTCTTCATGACCTTCCGTGAGGACGACGACGGCCTCTCCGAATACACGTACGGCGAGCTCTACAACAAGTCCCTCGAGTACGGAAACGCGCTGAGCCGCGTTCGCGAGGTAAAAGGCAAGGCTGGCTCCGAGAGGTTTCACGTCGGGGTTTTCATGCAGAACAGGCCCGAGTTCTTCTTCATCCTCGGGGGCTGCGCTTTTTCCGGCTCAACGCTCGTCGGCATCAACAACGCCCAGATGGGTGAAAAGCTCGCCTTCGACATCAACAACATCGACGTCGACATGCTGTTCGCTGATGACGCGGTGCATCCGGGAGCGGGGACGCCGTTCACAGGGACGGTCCTCGAGGCTCGGGCAAGGTTCGGGTTTCGGTCGCTCGCTCCCGGTTTCATCTACTCGCTCGGGGATGCCGGCGAAGGCACCGCCACGGCAAAGGGCCTTCTGGACGAGGTCCGCGATTCGCTCGAAGACTTTTCGCCCTGCCCGCTGCAAGCCGGACAGCCCGCTGTCATCATATTCACATCGGGCACGACCGGTGCGCCGAAAGGTATCGAGGTGACGTGGAATAAGCTGATAGATACCGGAGTCACCGGCACGGGAATACTCGGTTACACGGAAACCGATATCGGCTACGTCTGCATGCCCCTCAACCATTCCAACTCGCTGTATCTCAACGTCATGCCCGCGATGATGAACGGCGCAAAGATCATGCTCAGGCGCAGGTTCAGCTCGAGCAATTTCGTGAAAGACCTCGAGGATTCCGGCGCGACGGTCTGGAACTCGGTGGGCGACCCGGTACACTACGTGTTGAGCCACCTCGAGCAGAACTACGACTCACCAGATTTCAGCGACCTGCGGCTCAGGACGGTGATCAGCACCGGGGCGAACTCGTTTGACAGGAAAGCTTTTTCAGAGATCTTCGGGCTGGACATATTCACCGAGATATTCGGGTCCACTGAAGCGGGCGCGATTACGGCGATAGACGAGACATCTCCCGATCACAGCGTCGGCGGGCTCATCAAAGACGTGAGAGTGATCCGCGAAGGAGAGCCTCCCGGTGAAGCCGACGCGGCAATCGTCGACCCGAACGGAAGGATAACCAACCTCGACAACGCCGCCGGCGAGGTGATCGTCAGCCAGGCGTCCCTCGGAGGCTCGGCGTTCACGGGTTACTACAACCTTCCGGACGAGAGCGCAAAGCGCATCATCACTTTCGGCGGGGAAGATTTCTACAGGATGGGTGACCTCGGAGCGATAGTCAGCCGGGACGGGGGCAAGTACCTTATCTTCCTCGGCAGGACAGGGGACTGGGTCAGGTTCAAAGGCGAGAACTGGGCGCCCGTCGACGCCGAAAAGATCCTCATCAAGTTTGACGGTGTCAGAAACGTCGGCGTCATCGGGGTTCCCCAATCTGAAGGCAAAGAGGACGATCCCATGTTCGTAGTTGAGCCCGAGGACTCAGAGGCGTTCGACATCGATGGCCTGTGCGAGTACTGCACGGAGAATCTCCCCCATTACATGCGCCCCAGGTTCATCAGGCTGCGGGCGTCGCTGCCGATGACCGACACGATGAAGGTGATAAAAGCGCGGCTCAAATACGAGTTCATCCTCAGGACGCCGGAGCTCGATGACGACCCGGGTGACGTCCTCTACGAGATCGTCGGCAAGAGGCCGGTGCCCTTCACCGCCGTCGAATACCGGAATGAGATAGAGAGATATCGCGACCCCACCAACCGCGACAGGCTTGTTACCTTCGCAAAGAGAGATGACATCTTCGATGACTGACCACGGGAAGAAGACGGCAGGCGCGATGCAGAAAGAGATGATGTCCGCGCATTATGAACGGGTCGGCGAGGCAGCAAAAAGCGGGATTCCGGTCGTCTACGTGACCGCCCTCTTCCCGGTCGAGCTCGTCAAGGCTTTCGAGCCGGACTGCATTGCGGTGTACCCGGAAAACCATGCGGTATCCCTCATCACCCGGGGACTGGCGGAGCGGCTCGCGGAAAAGGCGATAGGCTCTTGCTCGCTCGACAGGATGGGTTGCTCTTACGAGCTCGCCAACACCGGGTACCTCTCCGAGGTCCTCGAAAGAGGTGTCGACCCCGGCTTGGAGGCCGGTGTCCCGTTCCTGCCGCCTCCGGACGTCTTGCTCGCGTGCAACAACCAGTGCGATGTCGTAGCCGAGTGGTACCAGAACCTCTCCCGCTTGTGTGGTGGCAAGCCGCTGAAGGTCATCAATGTAGGCAACAGGTACGACGGTGTGGTCGACGACCTCCGTATCGATTACGTCAGAAGACAGCTTCTCGACGTCATAGCTCTCCTCGAGGAAGTGACCGGCACCCGCCTCGATACCGACCGCCTCCTCGAGGTCTCCGAGAGGTCCAACACGGCCGTCACCCTCTGGAGAGAGTACCTCGGGTTCGGAAAGCTGAAGCCCTCGCCCATCACGGCGTTCGACGGTTTTTTCCACATGGCGCTGATCGTCTCCGAACGTGGGACCGAGAAGGCTATTCAGTACTACAGTACGCTGAACGACGAGACGAGGGATGCCGTTTCCAGGGGCGAGTTCGCGGTCGAACCCGAGAACCACCGCCTGCTATGGGACAACCTCGCGACGTGGTTCAACTTCGGGAAGCTCAAGAAGTATATGGCCGGGCGCGGTATCGCTGTCGTCGGCTCGACTTACCTCGATATCTGGACCAAGCAGCTCGACTGCTCGAGCTTCGACAACCTGCTGAGGAGCATGGCCGAAGCATACTGCGTCATGTACACAAACCTGACCATCCAGCAACGGATACAGCTCTGGAAAGAGATGGTCATGGACTTCGAGGCGGACGGAGTCCTCTTTCATGACAACAGGAGCTGTCACACGTTTTCCAGGCTGCAGGGTCAGATCGCCGTGGCACTCCAGGAGGAGTTCGGCCCTGAGTTCAAATCCATTATCTTCGAAGGCGACATGGGCCTTGCTGACAGATTCCAGAAACACAAGTTCGAAACCGCCATCGAAACCTTCTTCTAAATTGCCCGTCCCGCGCGGGCGATGATTGCCGGGGGAGCCGGGCATGGCCCGCTTAGGTCGAGCCACTGGATCCGCTATATATCGCCTTGCTTTTCCAGATGTAGAACTGCTTCGAAAAACAATCGTTTGGCTGGTTGACAGATAACCATTCGAAGCGCACCAGTCACCCGTGGGTGATAGTTAATGGCTCTTTAGTGCTATTCAGCCAAAATTGCTTGCTTACGAATAATAAAGAGGTAAGGAATGCTGGCTGGGGGCCATGGGCATTGCCCAAAGAAAGGGGCTTTTGATGAAGGCAAGGATGTTTGTAAGCGGCAGCGTGCTCATGGTAATCCTCATTCTGGCATTGACACCCGCGATGGGTCTGGCAGCGCCAAAATGCGTTCAGGTGCCCTCCTGGGTGACGGATGCCGTCAACCAGGTGAAGGCGATAGCACAGGACACGGCTGCGCAGATCAAGCCGATACTCGTCCAGGCCAAGGCTGACGCGAAGCAGGTCGTCACCGAAACGATCGCGGCGCTCAAAGGCGTCAGGGACCCTGCCGCCATAAAAGCCATACTGGCTGCGTCGAAGGCCGAGCTCAAGGCGATAGCCGACAACGCGAAAGCCGCGATAAAACCGATAGTCACAGCGGCGGCCGCCCAGATCAAGACGATAATCGATAGCGTGAAGGCCCGGGCAGCAGCCCTGGCTGCCCCGGTTAAGGCCAAGGTCCTGGAGATACTCAACAGCCTCAAGAGCTACCTGCCGGTGGTTCCCAACATCCCCGTGTAAGGTCGACCGACAAGCCAACAAGAGGCCCGGGTTCATTTGCCCGGGCCTTTCTTTTGCCCAACGATCGGGGTCTTTCCACCCGAATGGCGGTTACCTTCGCTCAAGGACTCTGCAATGATATTGGCGAAAGCAACCAGATAGGAACCGGATGCAATGATATACTTTCGCTCCATCGTGAGATGCGAACCTCAAAGACTCACCGGCCTTTAATGGAAAGGAACGCCGACTTCTTGATCAAGCCCAGGGTAAAGACTGTACGAATAGAGATCTCAAGGCGTATCGTCCCGACGCGCCCGGTGGCTGTGACCCTGGCGATAGGAACAGCCCTGGTGATGAGTCTCCTGAACTTCACCGCGGCACTGGGCCACGGGATAGGAACCGTTGCTTCCGGATTGGAGCGATTCGTCAGGATCTGGTCGTGGCCCGGTCCGGTCATGCTATCTCTGCTCATGGGTTTGTTCCTTCTCTTCCTGACGTACGAACTCTGGCTGAGGAAGCGCGCGGCACTTATCATTCTGTCCTCGGTGGTGATACTCCAGGCATTCTTCAGCTTCGTCGGGGACCAGAACCTGGTCAGGAGCGCGCTGACCCTGGCGTTCGGCCTCGTGCTACTCGTCGCACTCCCGGAGTTCCCCGGGCTTCCCGATCGCAGGTCCTTGAGGCAAATGAGAATCGCCATGCCCGTAATGACAGCCGGATTCTTCTGCTACGGGATCGCGGGCCTTTACGCCGGGCGCTCCAACCTCGGAATCGGCGGAAGCAGTATCTACGCTCTTGCCTACCGCTCCGTGCAGATCGCCACATTCAAGAGCCACCTGGATTTCGATGGATGGATGGTCGTTTACAGGGCCTCTCTCATACTGCTGGGCCTCTTTGTTGTCATCTCGATGGCCGTGCTTCTGTTCCGGCCTTACCGGGAGCCCGACGACACTGATGGCGACGTCCTCGACCAGGCCCGCGATCTGGTCAGGCGCTACGGCTCCGATTCGCTCGCGTACTTCAACCTGAGGCGCGACAAGGCGTTTTTCTTCTACGGACAGGATATGTTCATCGCGTACAAGCGTGTTGGAGACGTCGCCCTTATCTCAGCGGACCCAGTCGGCCCGGCCGAGCTCATTCCAGACGCAATCAGGGCTTTCAAATCATTTTGCCTCGAGCGGGGCTGGCGTATGGGCGGTGTCGGTGAAAGCGCGGAGCTCACGACGCTCTACGAGGAGGCTGGATTCAGGACGTTCGTCCTCGGTGAGGAGTCCATCGTCGACCTCCATGGCTTCTCTCTCGAGGGCCGGGACGTGAGGAAACTCAGGCAGTCCGTCAGCAAGCTCGAGCGTTCGGGTATCACTATTGAATTCATGTTCAATGCGAGCATCCCCGCCCATGTCAGGCACGAGCTCACGAAGATCTCGGCCGACTGGCGCGGCGGGCACGACGAGAGCGGTTTCGCGATGGGGCTTGGCAGGCTCCTCAGCCAGGAAGACCCCGACTGCCTGCTCTCCATCGCTTATGACCGAGAAATGAGCCCGGTCGGGTTCATGCACTGGGTACCTTTGTACCCGGACCTGGGTTACTCACTTGATGTTCACCGCACCAGGCTCGACGCGCCGGGGGCCCTCTCCGATTTCCTTATCGCAAAGACGGCCCTCTTCCTGCGGGAACATGATTACAGATACATGGCTCTCCACTTCCTGAACCTGTCGACGCATTACCGCGAAGACCGTACCGAGCCAGGAAGCGCCTTCTGGCGGCTGGTGGCCCGGATCATGAACAAGTTTTTCGCGCTGATGTCGCTCTACAACTTCGACAGGAAGTTCTCGCCACAATGGAAAAAGAGACTGATGCTTCATGAGAGCGGGGTCGACCTGTTGCTCGTCGGTCTGGCCTCGGGCCAGGCTGAATCGATAATAAACGCGACCAACCCATCTGTCAGGAACAGTCAGGCGAGGAACTTCGCGATTCCGCACAACCCGCGGCGATGACTCTCATTCTTCGGGACGTGAATCCCCGGAGTGGTCCACAGGAGCCGCCTCGAGGCGCGAGGACCTGATCGCTTTGAGCTTTCCCGTGGCGGCGAAAGCCAGCCAGCCGACCAGGAGCAGAAGGAACGGCAGGCCGATGTAAACGGTCGGAGCTCCCGGGATGCCGGGCCTGGTGCTCGGAG
>DATCGY010000137.1:0-3120 GCA_036508635.1 Candidatus Anoxymicrobiaceae bacterium | reverse complement strand
GGGACTATCGTCATGTGCAGGAAGCGGTAGCTCCCGGAGTTGCGCCCGTCTACACGCACTACCCGCTTGACGCGCGGATCGGCCTCGGCCGTCTTGCGCGCGGTGTCCAGGATGTCTTTCTCGATCGAAGCATCGAGCAGGACCTTGAGAGCCTGAAGGACAACCTGCCCTCCTGAATAGGCGAGTATGAGGACGATCACCAGCGCCATGATCGAGTCAACGTAGTGCACGCCCATGGCGTTCAACCCGACACCGAGGATCACCCCGGCGCTCGCGATGGTGTCGGTCCAGGAGTGGTGGGAGTCCGCCTGCAGGCTGGGCGAGTTCTCCTTCTTCCCGACGCTCCCCTTGTACCACGCCAGGCCGCCGGTGATCACGACCACAACGGCCATCGTCCCCATCGCGACCCACGGGCTGCTGATGGTGGTCTGTTTGGCCAGCAGCTTCGCGATCGATTCCCTCGCGAGCTCGTATGCACTGAACAGGATCATGACTCCGATGGCGACGGCCACGATGTTCTCCAGCTTGTAGAGGCCCTCGGGGAAATCCCTGGTGTGCTTCTTGGAGAGCTTGAGGCCGATCATCACGGCGATAGCCGCGACTATGTCGACGCACGTGTCTATTCCCTCGGCCAGCACCGACACGCTGCCGGAGATGGTGGCCACGGCGATCATCCCGGTCGCCATGAACACCGACAGGATAGTGTCGATCCCCTCCGCCTTTTCAGCTGGCTCCATGTTCTTGAAGAACTTCATGGCTTACCTATCCCGCCGCCGGTTTCGCGACGGCCTCAGCGTCGGCCTGCGCCGGCGCGCGCGTCCGGGCCACCGCGGCCAGTTCGGCTCCGGCGCTCTCGAGGTCCTCGAGTGATGCCTTAACAGTGGTGTCGATACCGTAAGCATCAAGGGTCTGTGTGACTTCCTCATCAGAAACGGCGGCCTTCAACAGGAGGACATCGACCGAACGCCTTCCCAGGAACACCGCGAGGCGCACGCCTCTTCCGGCGGACCCGCTTGCCGCGGGGTTTTCCACCACGTCGGGCTCACCCGTGACAGCACCGTTGTCCACCTCGAAAAAACCTACCATCGGCGCGGACTCGAAATCCCTGGCGATCCCCTTCCCATCCGAGTCGAGGGGCACCGCCGCGATGAACGCTCCCGTCGGGGCGCTGAACTCGATGTCGATGCTGTCAACGTTCTCCAGAGCCGCCTTCAGCCTGCGCTCGAGGTCGCGAGAGATATTGCCGGCCTGTACCAGGTCGTATGCCTTCGGCTCGACCACCAGGTGCAGGAAGATGAAGCTGCCGGAGTTCCTTCCGTCAACGCTTATGATCTTCCTGACATCGGGGTTCGCCGCCGCGATCCCCCTGACCTTCTCGAGGACGTCGCGGTCGACCGAGGCGTCGAGCAGGACCTTCAAGGCGCTCAGGAATATCTGTATGCCGAAGACCGCCAGGAAGCAGGACACGATGATGCCCGCGATCGCGTCAACCCTGTGCAGGCCGGCCCAGTCGAGCGCGAGGGCCGCCCCGATGATGATGAGGGCGCCCGCGTCGGCGAGCGAGAAGTACGAGTCGGCCTTGAGGCTCGGGCAGCCTTCCGCTATGGCCACCCTCCGCTTGTAATAGAACATCCCTCCGGCCAGCGCCGCGGAGAAGAGGAAGAAGGGAAGCGCGTACCTGGGGTCATCCGTGAACGTGAAATTCCCGCTCAGGTGCGTTATGGACAGCTTGGCGAACTCGTAGGTGATCACGAGCACTACGACACCGATCACTGCCGCGATGATGTTCTCGACCTTGTAGAGCCCGGAGGAGAATGTTGAAGTGTGCTTCCTGGAGAGCCTGATCCCCGCGATGATCATGACCCCCATCACGCCCCTGGCGGCCGCGAGGAGGCCCCCCGCGGTCATCGCGACGCTGTGGAGAGAGAAACCCCAGACGATCAACACGGCGCCGAAGACCCCGGAGATAGCCGCACCGATTGCTGCAGCCCTCTGGCTTCTGACAAGCGTATTGGTTGCGGGCGCGGGGTCTGTCAAAAGACCTCCTGGTATCCCGGAATCCCAGTATCAGCGTACCTGCGGGCAAGGAGAAGTATATAGCAGATAGCAGAGTTCACGGGGAAAAACACGGATGAACGGACCGTCAGGCGACTTCCTGCTCTTTTGTCTTCGCCTTTCTCGTCCCCTTCTTGAATATCAGGCCGTCGGCCAGCTGGACGAAGAAGAGGAGGATCCAGAAGAACTGTGCGGCGCTGGAGTTGAAGACGGCGATGACGATAGAGAGGAGGAAGACTCCGGACGTCTCCAGCGAGTGCCTTATGTACTGGTCCGCCTCTCGCTTCTCGAACTCATCGTCTACCAGCCGGCGCTTATGCGTCGCGTAGAAGCCCAGCAGGGCCTGCACCAGGGCGGCCGCCCCCAGCACCGCGGCATAGAGGATCACCGCGACCGAGGTCTGGCCGAAGAGCGCGAGAATGCTCGTCGGATACGGCATGAAGACTATCAGCAGAAGGTACAGCATGTTGAGCCAGATGAGCCCCCTGTCCACTTTGCGGATGGCGCTGAAGAGCGCGTGGTGGGAGACCCAGAACATGCCGATGATGACGAAGCTCAGGCCGTATGCGAAGAAGTGTGGCCACAACTCGGCGAGCCCGTGGGCGAGCTTGGAGCTCGTCACCGTGCCGCGGATGGTCGGTATGGCGATCGACACGACCAGCAGCGTGATGGCGACCGCGAAGACGCCGTCGCTCAACGCGTTCAGGCGCTCCACGGTGAAGCCCATCGCGCTCCTGGGCTTTTCTTCTTCCTTTACCATTCGGTGTGCTCCTGCGTCGTGCTACGTCCGGCGGTGACTGAGTCTACTGGAACTGCGGCCTGCTGAGCAACAGGTAGACGTCGACAGTCCCGTTGATGCCGAGAGTCTTGCCGTCTGTCTTCGTCGGCTGGCCGTCCCAGTGGATGGTCAGCGTCTGTTGCTTCTTGGTCATGTGGATCGGCACCGCCAGGGTGCCGATACCGGTGCGGATGCGGGTGCTGCCGAGCGATCTGCCGTCGAGGTCCATTGAGAGGGTGCTCTCGGGGCCGTGATTGTCCAGCGCGACCGAGAAGGTCCTGGTGATA
>DATCGY010000136.1:0-3797 GCA_036508635.1 Candidatus Anoxymicrobiaceae bacterium | reverse complement strand
CCCTGAGATTCTCTACATTAGTCCCGTCGAGCACAGCCCCGCCTCCAACCGCCAGGATCACGCCACTGCGCGCAGCCTCCACCGAGATGATTTCGCGCTCGAGCTTACGAAAGCCAGGCTCCCCGTCGGTGGCGAATATCTCTCTTATCGTACCGCCCCAGCCCTTCTCTATAGCGCGATCTGTATCGACAAGCGGCATGCCGGTTAGTCCGGACAGGATCTCTCCGACGGTCGTCTTGCCGGATGTCATGAAGCCTATGAGCACGATATTGTCCTTCGGCACCCCTCAGACCTCGCGCTTCCAGAAGCGTCCGATGCGCTCGAGGTAACCTCTCATGTTGTGCTCGATGTCAGACATAGAATCACCGCCGAACTTCTCAAGCACCGCATCAGCCAGCACAAAGGCGACGACCGCCTCGCCAATCACCGCGGCGGATGGAACCGCGCATACGTCGGCGCGCTCCTTGAAAGCCACCGTGGGTTCAAAGGTCTCCATATCCACAGTCGCCAGCGGACGTGCGAGCGTAGGAATAGGCTTCATAGCGGCCCGAAGGAGAAGGGGTTTGCCGTTTGTCATGCCGGCCTCCAGCCCGCCGGCCCTGTTTGTTTCTCTCCGGATCCCCAGGCCCGATTCGAAAAATATCTCGTCGTGCGCCTCGGAGCCGCGCATTACGGCAAGCGAGAATCCGGCGCCGACCTCGACCGCCTTCACGCCGGGAATAGATGCCATCGCGCCGGTCAGCATCGCGTCGAGTCGCCTGTCGGCCTGCGCGGCGGAGCCGAGCCCCGGCATCAAGCCGAAAGCCGCCACCTCGAAAACCCCTCCCAGGGAATCGCCCTCGCCGGCCGCACGGTCTATCTCGTCTATCATGAGCGCTGACCGTTCGGAATCCGCGCAACGGACCGGGTCTTCTTCGACCCCTCTGAAAGAATCCGGATCGATATCGGTCTCGGTGGGAGCCGCGATTGAACCTATCCTCACAACCCTGCTGTATATGACAATACCGAGTTCGTCGAGCAGGCACCTCGCGACCGCGCCTGCGGCGGCCCTGGTCGCGGTCTCTCGCGCGCTTGCCCTTTCGAGCACGTCGCGCGCGTCAGCCGTGCCATACTTCAACATCCCGGCAAAGTCACCGTGCCCGGGACGCGGCCTGCTTTCGCGAGGCAGCTTCTTGCCCTCCACCGGCTCGACGGACATGACTTGCGCCCAACTGGCATGGTCTTTGTTTTCGAGGAGAATGGTTATGGGGCTGCCCATCGTCCTTCCGTGCCTGACCCCCGACACGACGCGTGCCCGGTCAGTCTCTATAATCATCCGCCCGCCGCGCCCGTACCCTTTCTGCCTGCGCGCCAGATCTCGGTCTATGTCAGCTGGAGACAGCGGCAGTCCGGCCGGCATGCCATCGATTACCACGGCGAGCACCGGTCCGTGCGATTCTCCTCCGGTCAGTAAGCGAAGACCCATAAAACCCTTCCTAAGCGAAAAGACGACACCCGCTTCGCGGTGGTGCCGCCTTTCCTCGAGCTCACTCCCCGGCTGTTCACCGGGCCTGTATACCACCTGAAGCTGTTACCACCTCACAAGTATAGCGATTGGCCCGCAAAGATAGTAAAGCGCTCGTCGCCAAAGAGGATGGTCGCACTGGAGTCATTCCCGATGGCGAGCAGCTTGTAGTTGTTCCCGAACACATCGCCGATCGCGACCTTGTCGTACAACTGGTCACCGACCCGGATACGGGCCATCGAGCTGTCTCCCTCCTGGGAGACGCTCTCGAGCGTGACCGCAGTCGAAACGACACTTCCGGCGGCGGAGCCGGTGGCATCGAGTTCCGGAGGCAACGTTATGACCGCCGCCGCGCCGCCCGCGGTTCCACCACCCGTGGTCGCCTGGCTCTGCCCGGCCTCCATATCGACCAGGGGCCTGAAGATGTTCCTCCTGCGATAGATCGTCAAAGGCGGCACCTTGATCGACTCGACGCTCGCGGTCGGAGTTGAGGGCTGCGAAGTCGTCCCCTGGGTGGAGGTCTGGGCTGTCAGCCCGCTCTTCTTGCCCTTTCCCGTACTGACGGCGACAAGAATGCCGATGAGCATGAGAAGGCAAAGAACCATCACTATAGATACCGTGCGCAACCGGTTCTCGACCGTATCCGTCGCTCTTCGCGGTTTCATCTTCTTTGCTTCGTATTGCATATCTATCAAGTCCCTCGCTCAAAACTCAATGTTCAAGGCGACGGCTGGCTACCCTGGCTGGTAGGCGAACTGCTAGGCTTCGGCGTGCTGCTCGGCGCTGAAGCCGCCGCTCCCGTCGGTGTGGTAAACGTGAACGTCTTTGCCTGGATGTTGGCCTGCACGACACCCAGGTTCTCGCTGAACACCCTCTGAAGGAAACCCGTGCTCGCCGCTATGGTTATATTGGTGACGACTACCGCTCTCGGGAACCTCTCCATCCTGTAAACCAGGTCGGTCACCTCGTCGTAGAACCCACCAACACTCATCTTGAACGTATAAGTGGAATACGTGCTGGACTGACCTGGCGTGATATCGCTCGGCTCGAACGACAGCCACGGGAGGCCGGCACCTGTACCGGGGTCGGCCGCAGCCTGAAGGTTGCGGATCAGCGAGGGCAGCTCCGGTTGCTGGGGGATAATCGACTGCAGGTATGCAAGCGTCGCCTCGTACTCGGCGGACTTGTTCTTGATTTTCAGCAACTGCTGGTAGTTCGAGTTTGCCTCGGTGACCTTCTGTTGAGCCGCCTCGACGTCTTTCTGTTTCTTGCTTATCTGCCCTTTCTTGGGACCCACAAGCACAAAATAGCACAGCGCGAATACCACGAGGGCCGCGAGGAGCGCTATCAACAGAGCGACGGCTGGACGCTTTAGCATTACTGCGTACCTCCCGTGCTCGATGTCCCGCTCGAAGACGGCGCCGCCGTAACCGGCGTACCGACCGCTGCCTTTGCGACATTGACAGTCGCCGTTGAGCTGAACCTGACGACCCACGTGCCTGTGGGCGAGGTAACAAAGGAGCCCGGATCGACACCCGACGGTACCGCACCTATGAAATCGGGCTCGCAGCTTGCAAGCCACACTCGCTGAAACTGCTCGATCTGCGACATTCGCTCGAGCCATCCGGCGATAGGTCTGAAGTCAGGGTGATAGTCCAGCATGCCGGGAGAGAATCCTGGCAGTAACCGGTTTGGACATTGAGTCGCCGCGCCCTGGAACGTCACGGTTCCCGTCACCGTACTGCCGCTTGCGGACGAGGCCGCGTCAATTGACGTCAGCCAGATGTTCGTCGGGCAGGTGATGGCAATGTTGTTAAGGATCCGGGCCCAGTAGATTCGCCCGGAAAGCGCCTGGACCACGGTAGACTGGATCTGGTTTATCTGGTTCTGCCGTTCCTGGTACTTCTGAAGGGATGCGGTCTTAGCCTGGACATCGGACAGCTCCTTGTTTGCCTGGTTCAAAGCCTCGGTCTTGCGGTTCAGGTCGGAACTCATCGAGAACCACCAGATGCCCATCAAGACCAGGACCAGCAATGGAAGCGCGATGACCAGCCACAGGTAATTGCGTTGAGGCGCAATCCCCCTCTTCCGTTGTTTTATTCTCTCTGGAGGTAGAAGGTTGATCTTGGTCACTTCATTCCTCCGTATCCCTCAAAGCCAGGCCCACACATACCGAGATGGACGACTCGAGCTCGGCAAGTTCCTCTGGTGCAAAGGGAAGCTTGCCAAGCTGAACGTTCTGGAGCGGATGTCCTATCTCTATTGGCAACCTGAGCCCCCGGTTGAGCTCCAT
>DATCGY010000135.1:0-3518 GCA_036508635.1 Candidatus Anoxymicrobiaceae bacterium | reverse complement strand
AAAAGACCTGACCCCGATTCCCCCCTCTGACAAACAATAAAAGACCTGACCCCGATTCCTGACCCCGATTCCCCCAGTGTGGCAGAATAAGGATGCTAGGAGTTTGCCGCGCGGCGGCGTCGACCAGGAAAGGAGTGGGCGATGGACGGCAAAGAGAGAATGCTCGAGGCGTTCGCCCTTCGCGAAGCAGACAGGGTCCCGGTCTGGGAGATGGCCTTCAACGAGGAGTCGATCATAAAGCTCGCCGCGTTCTTCACCGACGACCTGCCCCCACTGAAATTCGCACAGCAGATGACACCCGAGGAGAAGTTGAAACTTATCGCCGCCCTGTTCACCGTTATCCGGGAACTGGAGCTGGACGGCATCTCGTCGATCTCCCTTATGAACACCGAGCCGGTCGGTGACAACCTCGTCAGGGACGGCTGGGGGAGGGTGCTTCGTGTGAGCGAGGAGGGTGAGGCGACCGCGGTCGGAGGGCCGGTGTCCGGCCCGGCGGACCTCAAGGGTATAGAGCCGTACCATCCGGAGCAATCCGAGCTCCTTATGCTCATGGCGGCGAAAGGCAGTTTCGGCGACGAAATAGCGCAGGTGTTCGTGCAACCAGGTCCGTTCCGCGAGAGCTGGACGTTCCTCGGGAGTATGGAGAAGCTTCTCTTCTACTACATCAAGGACCCGGATTTCGTTCACGCCCTTGCCCGCCTCGCGACCGATTTCATCCTCGAGGTCGTCGATATGGCCGTGGACCTCGGCGCGGATATCATCGGTCTCGACGGCGATCTCGCTTTCAGCCAGACCACACTGATGTCCCCCGACCAGTACTACGACTACATCCTGCCGTATCACAAGGAGATCACCGAGAGGGTCCACGGGCACGGGAAGCTGATCTTCAAGCACTCCGACGGCAATATGTCACCCATTATGGACGGCATCGTAGAGGCGGGCTTCGACGGGTTCCACCCGGTCCAGCCACAATGCATGGACATTTCCGAGGTAAAAGCGAAGTACGGCGATCGGCTAACCATACTGGGCAATATCGACTGCATGCACCTGCTGCCGTTCGGAACCGAGCAGGAAGTCGAGCGATCGGTCAGAGAGACGATCGGCGCGGCGGCGCCGGGCGGGGGCTACATCATCAGCTCTTCAAACTCCATTCACCCCGGGGTCAAGCCGGAGAATTATATCGCGATGGTCAAGGCGGCGCGCAAGTACGGGTCTTATCCCATCGACGTCGAGGGATGAGGAGGCACCATGGAAGAGCTCGTCACGAAGTTGAAAGAAGCAGTGATCTCCGGCGAAGACGCCGACGCCAGGGCACTCGTCGAGGAAGGCCTGGACGGCGGTATGAGCCCAAGGGACATCCTCGAGCAAGCCATGATGCCCGCAATGGAAGATATCGGGGCCCGTTTTTCGAAGGGTGAGGCTTTTATTCCCGAGCTGATCGTCGCGGCGTATGCAATGGAAGCGGGCATGGAAATACTGAAGCCACGCATGCCCGGCGGCAGTGAAGGCGGCGGCAAGATCGTGCTGGGTACAGTCGCGGGTGATATCCACTCAATCGGAAAGAACCTCGTACGAATGTGCCTCGAAGGAGCCGGCTTCGACGTCATCGACATAGGTGAGAACCAGACAACCGAGCAGTTCGTGCAGGCTTATAAAGAGCACAACCCCAGAATACTGGGTCTATCGGCGTTACTCAGCTCTACGATGCTCCACATGCGCGACGTGATCCTGGCGGTCCGGGCCGTCGACCCCGATGCGAGGATAATGGTCGGAGGTGCTCCCCTCACGGCGGATTTCGCCGACAGCATCGGCGCAACCGCATACGCTCAAAACGCCTTCGAAGCAGCTATCATCGCCCGCAGACTCTAGCACGCGCGTTGCTGGAAGGGGTCGAGTGGGATGGGAGTGCCGGGGTCGGCAACGAGGAATTCAGAGTCCCAGTCGCCGGAGAGCATCATGTCCAGAAGGCGGTTCGAGCCGGGGACCTCGACGAAATCGAGCTCGAGGAAGAGAGCCATGAGCTTCGCGAAGTCGCGGTAGTCGTCCATGCGGTAGTTGCCGGTGTCAATCAAGACTACGCGGGTGTAGTTCTTGTACATCAGCATGGCGACCTTGTTGGCGCGCTCCTCGCCGTACTTCTCGACCATGCGCTCGTACTCGTCGATCGTCTCCTTCTGCGCCTCGACCCAACCTTTCGTCAGGTAATAGGTGCCCGGGGCTTCGGCGAGCCTCGCAAGGTGTTCCGCACGCGATCCCAGGAACAGGGCGATACAGTCATCGACCTTTGGAACCACCAGGCGGTGCGTCCCGGATTCGAGCCCGACGACCGCGTACGAACAGAGGCCGTAACCGAGGAGGATGTCACAGTCACCGGGGACCGAGTCGATTGCTTCCTGAAGCCGTTTCTTGAGCTGGTCGGGGTAGATGTGAAGCCCGAACTCGAGGACCGTGAGGCGCTCTTCGGGGACACCCAGCACCCGCAGCTCTTCCGCGACGGTCGCGCAGGATATCACGTGATACTGTTTGTTATCCATTTCCCGCATATCCTACATCTAACGGCACCACACGGGAAGAACGCATATACGGTCTTGTGCCAGCCGAGTTGGCGGGCGTACTATGTAGTAAGTATTAACAAGCTGCAAACGGATTTTGCTCCTCCATATATACGGGCACTCTGGTGCGTTGCGGCAACGTTCCACGGCAACTGAAGCACTGTTGCACACACCGGGAAACCAGAGGCGATCGTGAGTGGAGATAGATCCTTCAAAGTGCTGGTCGTGGACGACGAAGCATCCACGGCGACGACGCTGAAAACATTCATCGAAACCAGGTTCGACGCATCGGGATACGTTGCCCTCAGCCTCGACGAAGCGCGGCGTCTCATGCACACCGAGAGCTTCGACCTCATAACCCTTGATTATCAGTTCCCTGACGGCACCGGGCTCGAGCTGCTCCAGGAGATCTCACCGTCCGGGGATACCCCTCCCGTGATCATGGTTACCGGACAGGGCGGAGAACAGATAGCGTCGGAGGCGTTCATCCTGGGAGCCTCGGGTTACGTCGTCAAAGACGGCAGGATGCTGCCTATGCTCGAGGCGGCAATCGACAAAACCATCACAGAACGAACCCTCGCGGCCACCCGGAAAAACCTCCAGGAGATCGAGGACCGCTACCAGGCGGTTTTCGACGCGGCCAGTGACGCGATATTCGTGCACGACGTGGAAACGGGGAGAATCCTGGACGTCAACCAGAAGATGTGCGAGATGTACGGCTACTCCAAGGAAGAAGCCTGTGCGCTCAATGTCGAGGACATCAGCACCGGGAAGCCGCCTTTCAGCCAGCACGAAGCCATGAAATGGATCACGAAGGCTGCACGCGAGGGGCCGCAGTTGTTCGAGTGGTACTGCAAAGACTCTAGCGGGCACCTGTTCTGGACCGAGGTGAACCTGAAAAAAGCGAAGCTCGGCGGTACGGACCGTATGCTCTCCATCGTGCGCGACATCTCGGAGCGCAAGGAG
>DATCGY010000134.1:0-2313 GCA_036508635.1 Candidatus Anoxymicrobiaceae bacterium | reverse complement strand
ATGCCTTTGCCGTCCTGAGCAGCCTTGCGGCACTATTGGCTGTCAGCTTCCTCTTCCTTGAGGTGATGATTGGGAGCTTTCGGCCCCTGCTCAACCGTGTCTTTAAGCCTGCCTCGCTGTGGCGTTTACACATCGCCTTTGGGCTCACCGGCCTGGCGTTGGTTATGACACATTTCGTGCTTCTCATACCGAAACTGGGCGAGCATTTCTCGACGGACAACCGCGTACTCTTCATCGCGGGGCCGATCATGCTCGCGTTGCTGATCTTTACCATCACCACCGCGCTGATGTTCCGGAGGTTCACGAGTTCCTGGAAGCCGATTCACCTCCTGAATTATTTGATCCTTGTTATTGCGATTGTCCATGGGCTAGTGATAGGCGACGACGCCGGCATACTTGCTTTGCGGCTACTCTTCTATGGTTACCTCACATTCATCTTCCTCGGCCTCGTTTATCGGGCATCGAACCCCAGGTGGCGGCGGAACCTCAGGCTTCCGCATCGCACGAAACCTGACGGGACCGGGGCATGACGCTTGCGACATGGAGGTGCGAGCATGTACTGCTTGCTATGGAGGACGTTAGTTAAGTGTGGCCTATACTAGATCTGGGGTGAGGGTCTTCTCGAGCTTTGCTGCGTCCCAAAGAATGACGCCCTCGGCATCGGCAACCTCGCGCAGTTTATCTGAAAACCCCGATTTGGAGCACAGGAGGTAGAGATTCACCCCGTCGACGTTGATGCGAGCGTTTTCCACCTTCTCTTTCAATGCGTACGCACCGGCCGTGCATCATCACAGCAACCTACCACCGTCGTGAAGATATACGCGCCAATGCGCGGTGCGGTCAGGTCAAAGACTGCAGGATCGAATCAATTTTGCTTTTCAATCCGGGGAGCTCGTGTTCTGCGACGGCCCACACTTCGTCCACGTCAACCGCGAAGTAGTCGTGGACCAGGATGTTGCGCATGGCGATGATCTGCCGCCAGGGAACCTCCGGGTGTTTCTCCTTGAGAGAGTCGGAAAGCCGCGCAACCGCCTCCCCGATAATCTGCAGATAATGCACGACCCATACCTGGAGTAGCTCATCAGATGCGAACGTTTCACTGCCGCGCCCAGCGTAGCGCTCGATGTGTTCTATGGCCTCGCTGATATCCAGCAGCCGCTCGCGGTCGTCCTTCAAAGAGGCACAGCCTCCTTGAGAACCCGCTCCCGTATTCTTGGGTTGATGCCGTTTTCGGAGACTACGTCTACCTGGCATCCCAGCAGGTCTGTGAGGTCGAGAAGAAAAGCCGCGTGGTCGAGCAGGCTACGCCCCTTGTCGAATCTGACAAGTAAATCCAAGTCGCTGCCGGGCTTTGCCTCCCCGCGCGCCACCGAGCCGAAAACCCGCACATCACGGGCGCCGTTTCGCTCGGCCAGCTTCAGGATATCCTCTTTCCTGGCGCTTATCAGTTCGTCAAGTGTCATTTCGTTTGCTTCCCTGTGTTCGATTGTAACCTGGGGATATTTTACCATCCCGACTTACGATCGCGCGCATCGGGGGGGTAATAAGACTAATCGAATACAACACAAAGTACGAATTCCGCCCACCTTCTGGCGGGCGCTTCTCTCTTGAAGAAAAGGGCGAAGGGCCCGGGGGGTCGCCCTCGCGGACCATGACAGGATGGATGTGCCGGATGGGGCTCTCCGCTTTCTCGATAGCTCGCAGCGCCACCACCAGTGTGTCTACATAGTCCTTGAAGTCGTACTTACAGTTGTTGACACTCTGGCAATGAAGTGGAAAGAGAGTGGTTCAAATTTGCCACAGAATCCGACCAACCGTGCCGGAAAGAGCGGTTCGCTCCTGCCCGTGTTCAGAAACATAGTGGACACCCCCTATACTTGCTTTGAATGCAAAAACAGAGCGAGCAAGGAGGCGTCCAATGAAAGGCAGGGTCGGTACTGGCACAAGTATCTACCATACGAGGCTCCCGCATCAATGGGAGCTGGAGAGGATGTCGGCCGACATCCTCTCCAAAGAGGCTCTTAAGAGGCTGAAGTGGATGGACTATTACCATAAGCACGTCAACGCTCGTCTGCCCTGCCGCTACTTCGGCATAAGCCCCACCACCTTCTACAAGTGGCGCAACCGCTTTCAAGCCCACGGGCTTTCCGGACTGGAAGACCGCTCCTCCTGCCCGCGCAGGAAGAGGGTCTCTACGGTGCCACGGGAGCACGTTTCCCTCATCGTGGCGATCAGGCGCGAGTACCCCGCTTGGAGCAAGCACAAGATAGCCGTCATCTTGAGACGGGACCACGGCATTGCGGTCTCGGCTTC
>DATCGY010000133.1:0-7006 GCA_036508635.1 Candidatus Anoxymicrobiaceae bacterium | reverse complement strand
GCCTGGTTGACACCGTGCCGCATGAAGTCCATCTCCTTGACACTGTGAGCGTCAGTGGCGATCGAGACCTTCACGCCATGGTCACGCGCGGATCGGCTGGTCAGGTCGTCGATATCGAGCCGGCGCGGTGCCGCGTTCAGCTCCAGTACTGAGCCGTAACGCGAAGCGGCCGCGATTACGTCATCCATGTTGAGCGCGTACGGAGGTCTCTCGTTGATCTTCCTGCCGGTGGGATGGGCAAGCGAATCCACATGCCGGTTTGAAAGAGCTCTCGAGAGGCGCCGCGTCATCTGCGGCCTGGCCATGTTCGTATCGTAGTGTACCGAGGCCAAAACGTAATCCGCCTGCGCGAGAACTTCGTCATCGATGTCCAGCGAACCGTCCGCGAGTATGTCGACCTCGACCCCCTTGAGCGCGTGCATATCCGACATGGCCTGGTTGAGCAGATCGATCTGACGCCAGTGCTCCATGAGGCCGCGCTCATCGAGGCCCCCGGCCATGTTCACACGCTTGCTGTGGTTTGTTATCGCGACGTACAGGTAACCTCGGCGCCTGCCTTCGGCCAGCATCTCACCGATGGTGTTTCGCCCGTCGGTGAGGTCCGTATGCACGTGCAGGTCACCCCGTATGTCCGACAGTTCGACCAGCACGGGCAGCCGGTCCTCCAGTGCCGCGGCTATCTCGCCCCGGTTCTCGCGGAGCTCAGGGGTGATCCATGGCAAGCCCAGCGCCTCGTAGACACCCTCTTCTGTTTCGCCCGCGATCTTCTCGCCATCCCTGAAGACGCCGTACTCGTTGAGCTTCAGCCCCTTCCGCAAAGCCATGCTCCGGAGAGCGACGCTGTGAGCCTGCGAACCGGTGAAGTACTGAATGGCGGCTCCCCAGGAGGCTTCTTCGACGATGCGGATATCGACCTGGACGTTCTTTCCCGCGACTATCGCGCTGCGGGTTCGTCCGTGCGCGATGACGCGGCTGACACCCGGATAGGAGATGAAATGTTCCGAAGCTCTGGCAGGGTCATCGCATACGATGAGGATGTCGAGGTCGCCGACTGTCTCCATGAGCCGCCTGTAGCTGCCCGCCACCTCCATCTGCCTTATGCCGCGTAGCGCGCGCATGTGTTCCAGAATGTCTCTGGCGTACTCCTCGGCATCGGCGCGCATGATGCGATTTCCCATCCCCTTCACCGCGTAGATGCCCTCGAGGATGTTCTGTTCGGTCTTTGGCCCGAACCCCTTGATATCCTTGACCTTGCCGGCCTGCGCCGCTTCCCCGAGGCTGTCCAGGTCTTTGATACCCAGCTCGAGGAATAGTGTATGAGCTTTCCTGGGACCGAGCCCGGCAATCTTCATCACGTCCATGAGCCCTGTCGGTATCTGGCCTTCGAGCTCGTCCAGGAGAGGGAGTTCTCCCGTATCGACGATGGTCTGGATCTTGCCTGCCAGGTCTTTTCCGATGCCGGGAATGTCATCGAGCTTTGTGCCGGGGTCCGCTGCGATGGTCGTGATCTGCGTCGAAAGGTCTTTGATGACGCGCGATGCGTTGCGGTACGCCCGCACGCGGAAGAAGCTCGCTCCACTGATCTCGAGCAGGTCGGCTATCTCGTCGAATATCCCCGCGATCTCGGCATTGGTAGCTGGCATCCCCGGCTCCCTCTTAGAAGGTCGGGAACGGCTTGCGCGCCTGGCGTCGCACGCGCGGCGTCATCGTTGACGCGCGCCGTGACCCCGAACCGTCACTGTGTGCCAGACTTGTTCGCCCCAGTGCCGGTCGACCCTTTCAGGTAGTAAGGAGTACCCTCGAGAACCCGTGACAGCGAGGTCACCTCGTAGCCTCGCTTCTGTATTTCGGGGATCGCGCGCGCCAGCACGTCGTAGGTGTTGTGACCACCCCAGTGGCAAAGCATGATAGCACCCGGCTGGACGCCGGCAAGGAGCGCGTTCACCTGGCTGTCGACGGTCGGGTTGGCAGCGGTATCGTTGTCGGTGACGGACCAGTTGACCACCCAGAAGCCTTCACGCGCGGTCCAATCGAGCGCGGGCTGGTCGTAGGCGCCGCCGCTGAAGCGAATGTACGGGTAGACCTGGTGAGTGATGCCCGTGATCTCGTTCTGGGTCTGCCATATCTCCATCATCACGGTCGCCTCGTCCTTGCCGCGCATCACGTAATGGTCCCACGTGTGGCTGCACACCTCGCCACCGCCTGCCTTTATCGCCCGCACGAACTCGGGATGCGCGTCCACCACGCCCCTGCCACCGATCAGGAAAGTCGTGAACTTGATCTTCCAGGTCTTGAGGAGGTCGAGTATGCGCATGTCGGCGTTCCACCCGTCATCGATTGTCAGCGCCACGCGCTTGAGATTGGGGTTACCCTTCGTCACGACAACCGGCTTTACCGGCGGGAGGCAGCCCCGCAGGTTCGACTTGTACGTTATAAGCTTGCCACCTTCGATGAGACCTTCGTCGGGAATCTTGTATTGAGCGATGAGCTTGGCGGAGAGGTCCTTGAACAGGTTGTAGTTGGCCTGCGCGCTGTTCCCGCCACCGCTACCGCCGCATCCCCATGCGAGCGCCGCCACTCCCAGCAGCACGAGTACGAGCGCGGCGACCACCACTGCCGCTCGCCTCCGTGCCACTACCACGCGCCCGCGGGTTGCGGCCGCGAGCCTGCGGGCCTCGGTCGTCTGTGTCGAATGTCTACTGAACATGGCTTTGATGATATATTCTCTTCACTAGACCACCATGACAAATGTCAGGAAAGCGGTCACATTATGCATATAAATCTACATTGCATAGTTCGCCGCGGCATTCCTGAATCCCGTGCGGTTTCGCACGCTTTTTGCGAACCGCGGAGGCCACCTTCCGAAAAGGGTTGGCCGGGGTCAACGAAGATCATCGTGTAGGGAATGGCCGCCGCGGCCAACGGCAACGCATTCGAGCACAAGGTGACGCCGGACGGCCTTTAGACGGGAGGAAGACAATCGATACGTTTGACAGGGTATCGGACCAGTACGGCAACAAGTCGCTCGTCCAGAGGGAAGCGGCAGGCAAGCTGTTCAACATGCTCGAGACTCGGAAGGGCGAGTCGGTCCTGGATGTCGCATGCGGCCCGGGCCACATCACCGAGTGGCTCGCGGAGCAGACCGGCGGGCGCGTGGCGGGCACCGACATCTCGAGAGGGATGATAGAAGAAGCATCTTCGCTCTACCCCGGCATCGAGTTCCGCCAGGTCGCGGCTGAAGACCTCGATTACCACGAAGAGTTCGACATAGTGTTCTGCAACTCGGCGCTCCAGTGGTTTGCGGACGCGGGCAAGGCGATGCGGGCGATGTTCGAAGCGCTGAAGCGTCCAGGAAGGCTCGGTCTCGCTTGCCCGGCGACGTTTGAGTTTGCTCCCTGGTTCGGGCGGATGGTCCTGGGTGCCCTTCAGCACCCACAGCTTGCAGAGGTGTTCGCCCACTGGAAGAAGCCCTGGTTCCAGCTTCAGGACGTTGACGCCTACCGCGCTTTTTTCGAGGAGAGCGGGTTTGAGACCTCGTATATCAGCCTTGACCACGAGATCGACGATTTCACCGTCGATACGGCGTACGGGATCTGGGACACCGGCGCCGCGCAGGGGTTCCTGTGCAGGGACTACTACGATGTCGAGGTCGGCGACGACTACATTGACGCTTTCAACAGGGCCGTCCGCGAGGAGATGGAGAAGGACGCGAAGGACGGCCTCGTCCAGGTTACTTTCAACAGGCTCTACTATATCGGCGTCAAGTGACTCCGCGGGAGAGGCATCGCTGACTCGCGCAGGATTGCGGGGACAGGGGTGAAAGTAATGTCCGAGCACTGTTTTCCAGATTGCCAGGCGTAACTTGGAGGATGCCGTGGACTTGGAGAAAGAGCTGAGCGACGCTGTGAAAGCCGGTGAAGAGGTCAAGGCGGATGAGCTGGCCCGAAAGGCCCTGGAATCGGGCCTGGCGCCGAGGGATGTCCTGCAGAAGGGGGCTGTCGCGGGAATCCACGAAGCAGGAAAGCTATGGCAGGAAGGGGAGTACTTCCTCCCGGACGTCATCCTTGCCACCGAAGCTTTCAACCAGGTCATGAAGCTGGTCGAGCCGCTCCTGGAAGGAGCTGAGGGTGAGTCCATGGGGCGCGTAGTTCTGGGCTCTGTGGAGGGAGACGCCCATGACCTGGGCAAGAACATCGTCGGGGCGATGCTGCGCTCGTCACTGTACGAGGTCAAAGACCTGGGTGTGGACGTGAGCGCCGACCGCTTCGTGGAAGCCGCAAAGGAGAGCCGGCCCGACGTGATAGGGCTCGGAGCTTACATGACCACGACGATGCGCGGGATGGAGAAGGTGATCGCGGCGCTCGAGGACGCGGGGTTGCGCGACTCGGTCAAGATCGTGATCGGCGGCGCGGCCGTTACAGCCGACTATGCCGAACGCATCGGCGCCGACGGTTACGGCGCCGACGCGGTAGAAGCCGTCTCACTTGTGGACAGGCTCACCGGCAACGCCTGACAACGAGCTAATGGAGGGACAGATGAGCGTCCAGACTAAGCTCCTCAAGGCAATGGCGTACTCCAAAGGCCTGCATATCGGCACGCTCGACGGATACGAGCGCCTCATCGCCGGCATCTATGGCCGGCCCGACAGGGTGCCGGTAATACTCCAGCCGTACACGTACGCCATGGGCATGCACGGGCTTTCGGCAAAGAAGTTCTTTACCGAGGCAAAGCCGTTCATCAACGCGTCACGAAACATGGCAGCGTACTTCGGCGTCGATTTCTGGTCACCGGTATTCGACTTCTACAACATAGAGCTCGATGCGCTCGGCCAGAAGTTGATCTGGCGCGAGAGCAGCGAACCGGACGTTGACACGCGCGAGCCTCTAATCGCCACCGAGGACGACCTCAAACGCCTCAAGCCGCCAGTGCCCGGCATGTCGGGCCGCATGCCGTATGTGGTCGAGGCTTACGAGCGCTACATGGATATCATGGGGCTCCCGCCCATGGGATACTGCTGCTCGCCTTTCACGATGGCGGTACTGATACGGGGTTACGTTAACTTCCTCAGGGACATGCGAAGAAATCCCACTTTCGCCCACAGGCTGATGGAGTTCCTGACAATGGAAGTGGTCGTTCCGTGGGCGGACAAGATCGTGGAGGTCACGAACACCTCCATAGTCGTAATGTCCGACGCGTGGGCTTCGGCCCCCAACATGACCACGCCGATGGTCCGCGAGTTCTGCCTCCCTTACGTCGAGAAGGTCATCAAGGCGACGAACTCGGCCATGCGCACGGTGATGGACTCGGGGAGCTGGGGGGAGAAGGACGTCAAGGACCCGCGTGAGATACTCGACGTCAAGATGGAGATGATGACCCGCGGAAACGGTTTCAGGTCTCTGCGCCCGTTCTTCCTCCTCGTGTGGAACGAAGATTACGAGGCTGTGGGAATCCAGCCGATCCGCGAATACGCCGAGGCCAACAAGGTGTGCCTCATGCTCAATGTACGGCCCAACCTGATAGAGGAGGGGCCGGTGCCACGGATAGTCGAGACGGTCGTGAAGCTCCTTCGCGAGGGAGCGGGAGACGACAGGTTTGTCCTTCTCATCAACCTGGTGCCGATTGGGACGCCCGTGGAGCATGCCCACGCCGTAGTTGCGGCTGCAAAGCAGTTCGGCTCGTATCCGATCGGGTCACCTGACCCGTCGACATTCAGGATGCCCGAGTTCAAGCCGTTCGAGGATTGGCTGGCGAAGGAAGGAATGCCGGTAGATTGATCACTGTGTCCCAATCGCCTCGCCGGCCTGGAAGTCCTTGAAAACCAGCTCGAAGTTCGCGCCGCCATCGTTGTACGCCTTGATCCCGCCACCATACGTGCGGAGGATCCTGTCCACGATGGCGAGCCCCATCACCTTCCCGCCGCCCTTTGCCCGGAAGAACGGCATAAAGACATTTCCGAGATAACCTTCGGGAAGCCCGCTGCCGTTGTCCCTGACGAGGTACGTGTGTGTGTTATCCGTAGAGCCGAGGTTTCGTATCTCTACAATGGGCTCCGCACCGTCGTTGTGCCTGACGGCATTGGCGATGATGTTCGAGAAGACCTGCAGGACGTGCGTCGGGTTTGCCATGATCGACCCCATGTCCGCATCGACCCGGATCTCCGTCCCTTTTTCCCGGATGACGCTCGCCAGCATCTCGATAGCTTGCCCGATAACCTGGCCAACGTCGACCTCGTGGACCATCGAGGGCACGCGCCCCGACTCCGCGAGCTTGAGGAGGCCGTCGATCAGGTTGTACGACATACCCATCGTGTTCGCGAGATTGCCGATAAGCTCCTCGAGATCCTTCTGCCGAGAGCCCAGGTCCGGATCACCCAATGCGTCGCGGAGGATCTCGAGCCCGGCTTTCGTGATGGAGATAGGCCCCTTGAGGTCGTGGGAGACGGCATGGGCAAAACCTTCGAGCTCAGTCTCGCGTTCTTTGCGGGAAGCCAGCTCCACTTCCAGCCTGGCAAGAAGCCGCACCCTGTCGATCGCTATCGCCGCACGGTCGGCAATCTCCTCCATCAGTATCCGGTCGTCCCGCGTCAGTATCGGACCATCTCCGTCTCTCGATAAGTTGATGGTTCCGAAGACCTCCCCCTTGAAGCGAAGCGGGACCATCACGAGGCTGCTTACTCCATAGCGGGCCACGTACGGCCAGAAGACCATGTCAGTCATCGCCTCCAGTTGCCGCGCGTTGATCTCGGGAATATACAGAGAGCGCCCAACCGATTCGATCCATTGCAAGAGCTCCTCGGTTCCCTCTGGCTTCTCTTTTTCGAATAACTCCGATGCCAGCTTTAGAGCTTCGGGGTCTTTATGGCAGGTGCCCACCACGTCCAGGGACTGCTTGTCCTCGGAGAGCACGCGGACAACGCACAGGTCGCCCAACGCCCGGCAGGTGCAGTTGCATATGGTGTCGATCGTCTGCTTGTAATCGAGGGCTACGGCGAAGATCTCCTTGGAGA
>DATCGY010000132.1:0-6373 GCA_036508635.1 Candidatus Anoxymicrobiaceae bacterium | reverse complement strand
CCTTCGGACAGCGGACAGGAGCTCTGCCGTCGGGCCGCCGAGCGCGCGAGCCGTTCGCTTCCGGGGTCGGCGCGGCGACCCGTGCAGATCGAAAGGGGCCGACAGCACTCCTGAACTCTGTATCTTCCCTGGATTCCTCGTTGATGGCGAACGGCAATGCGCTGAACCTGCGGTTCGATCCGGAAGACATCCGGGGAGCCAGGGGCCTCGAGATCCTGAAAGGGTTGACCAGGGGATTCTTCGAACGTGGCGGTATGGAGATCCAACTGAACGTCCTTGACCCGGAGACGCTCGTGGATGCGCGCTCCAACCCCGGCAAATACCCGGAACTCGTGGTCAGGGTAGCCGGTTACTGTGCTCGATTCGACGACCTGCCAGACTCGGCCAAGGCTGAGATAATCAGCCGCACGCGTCTGAAGACCGTCTGAAGACCTGAACTGCACTCCTTAGAGGCTCTTGAAGAACTCTGCGGCGTCAACGTGATATATCTTAGCGAGCGCGAGTAGCTCGCGTGTGCCGGGATGGGCTTTTCCGAGCTCCCAGTTCTTGAGCGTGTTGTAGTGGACACCCAGTTGTTTTGCTATCCAATCTCTCTTTAATCCGCGTTCGTCGCGAAGCGCCTTCATGCGTACCGCAAAAGCGCAATCATATTCGAGTACTTCCGAATCCGTGACTTCTACTCTGCTCTCAACATGTTTCAAGCAGTTGACACCCCCTGCTTCATATGTTCTAATGGACAAGATATATGTCCAATATAAGATATCTCAAACATCTTTGTAATGATACCAATAGTTACTGCCCTTCGTCAATATCGGTGTTAGCCAATCGCCTGCAAGTGCACGCGAAAAAGGAGGAAAGATGTACGTAAATAACATTGTCGTGGTCGGCAACCTGACGGCAGACCCCCGTATGGGAGACACCGAGACCGCCGTGGTCAATTTTCGGCTGGCCGTCAACCGTTGGCGCAAGCCGGGCCAGGAAGCGGAAGACGAGCCCAAAGAACGCACCGAGTTCATCGATGTCGAATGCTGGGGGTCACAGGCGGAAAACGTCGGCTCCTCCCTGCAGCGGGGCGACCGGGCCATAGTCACAGGCCAGCTCAAGTACGACCAGTGGAGCGACGAAGACGGCAACGTTAAGAGCCGGGTAAAGATAAAAGCCCTCGCGGTCGGCCGCTCGCTCGAGTTCCAGACCGTTTCGTCCTGAGAAGCGAGGCGCGTCCTGATATCGCGTCGAAAAGGAGGAAAACAATGATAACGGACCTCTCATCTTTTACGTCGAAACAAGGCGTGACCACCGCCGTCTGGAGGTACGACGAAGCCGAGACGCTAGTAATCCAACATGACTTCATGCACCTGAGCTTTTTCCAGGACGACTTCAAAGAATTTGTGGACACGCTGGTCGTTGCTCTACGCATGATCGAGAAGGCGGAAAGCCCGATCAGGCATATCCACCCGGTTGTTGTCCGCGAGGGCGACCTGAACAGCAGCGGCCGCGAAGACTTCGGTCTGGCAGAAAACGATGTGACAGACCAGCCTTCTGAACTGCCTCCCGCTCCGGTCCTCACGGAGGTCGGCGAAAGGAGCTGACCTTCCCTCATCAAAGCCCCCCATGCGGCAACATGGTCCCAGCCATGCCACTCCGCTAACCGCCACCCCGCACATGAAGGGCCCTACCCCCGGGCCCTTCGCCCTTTTCATACCAGAAAAGAGCGCCCGCCGGAAGGCGGGCGCAGTGTTTCATCTCCTTGGAGAACCTGCTCTAGTCAGAGAATCCCCCTATCGTATCGGTTCCCGCTCCCCTGCTGTTCCAGTACATCGCTCGCTCGCACATGATCTTCTCGCCCGAGGTCTTTGCGCTCGATCACGACCGGCGGCGACGTTATCACTCGCGGGCTGCTCGTGGGTGAGGTCGAAGGCGTCAAGGCGCACCTCGAGTGCCGCGGAATGATCTTGAAAGGCGGCGGCAGGATGTACGCCGTCCCCGAGTTGGACGGGCGCGCGGAAGGAGTCGAGATGTCCCACGAGGCCGCCGTCGGCAAGATCGCCCAGGAAGAGGTGGAGTATCTCATGGCGAGAGGGCTCTCTGAAGACGAAGCGGTCGCCACGATCGTCCGCGGTTTCATGCACGTCGACATCGAGGGACTGACTCCGGTTCTCAAAGACCAGATCGACCACGCCATAGAGCTCTCAGAGCAATCACTGTTCTGAGCCATATGACTTTTTGCAAACCGGTGTCTGACCCCTATTTGCGTTTCACTTCTTGAGCCGAGTCTCTCCAGGCACGGCTCGTTGAGGATCGGTGTACCGTCATACCTCCCGAATAATGTCCTTGCCAACCAACCAAATGGCGCATCCGGACTCATCAATTAGAGCCATTTTTCCCGTATAAGCCGCTGCGCCCATTAAGCCGCACCTCCTTTCGAACGATTACCTAAGTAGGCACCGAATCAAATAGATTCGGATTGGGTGGCAGTATAATGAGCATAGTAAGGCGCCGCGCGTCGGCGGGGGCGTCGGGAGTACGCGTAAGTACCCGGTTCCTCGTGTTAGTACTCATAGTTCTTCTAGCCTCCCTTGCACTGCCGGCAATAGCAGCGCCGGCGGTGGGGGCGGCAAGCGATCTGCAATCGTACCTCGAGACACCGCGGGCTACGGCGGGAGACGGAACACACCACCTCGGGTTCAAACCCACCACCGCCGAGGCGGCCGCCCGTTTCGAACCGGCGGGAGCGCCTGACAGGCTCGCGGCCGGACAGCCGCTCGGAGCCTCCGCGAACCTTTCGGCTCAGCTTCCCCCTGTCGGCGACCAGGGAAGCCAGGGAAGCTGTGTGGCATGGGCGACCAGCTACTATTACAAGAGCTGGTCGGAAAAACAAGAGCACACCGGCTGGAACCTCAGCAACGCCAACTACCAGTTCAGCCCCTCGTTCATGTACAACCAGATAAACGGCGGCGGCGACTACGGCTCCACGTTCCCGGACGCATTCGACCTGCTGCAGCAGAAGGGAGACGTCGACATCTCCGAGATGCCGTACAACGACAACAACTACGCGCTCAAGCCGACCTCCGCCCAACTGGAAGCCGCAAAGCCTTATCGCATCGCCTCGGGATGGAGCTACCTGTGGCTTCAAAACGGTCTCGGGCCGTTTTCTCAAACCAACGACATCGCAAAAGCAAAAGCATGGCTTGCCCAGGGCAAGCTCCTGGTGATGGGAATCCCGGTTTACTACGACTTCCCGGACTTCGGAAGCAGTGGAGCGCGCGCGTACTACGACTACAACGGGTCGGCACAATTCGCTGGCGGCCACGGCGTCTGCATCTGCGGTTACAACGACAACATCAATCCTTCCGGCGCGAACGCCGATCACCGGGGCGGCTTCAAGATGGTCAACTCCTGGGGCTCGTACTGGAACGGCTCCAGTGGAGGCTACGTCTGGCTCAGCTACGACTTCGTCAAGCGATACGTCTGGGAGGGCTGGACGATGACGGACCTTACCGGGGATGGGCCGACGATAAGCAGCCTCAGCGCCGCTTCTGGAAGCGTGGGCGGTAAGATAAATATCACGGGCAACAACTTCGGGACCAAGCGCCGCAATGCGAAGGTCACGTTCAACGGGACGGTCGCGACACAGGCGACGTTCACCAACGGCAAGGTCACGGCGACGCTTCCACCGGGGGCGACAACCGGGCCGGTCGTCGTCTATGACTGGGACGGCGCGGCCAGCAACCCGATGTCATTTACGGTCGATAACGCCGGTGGCGGAGCGACCTTACCTGTGACAAGTGGAATCTCCCCGGGGTCGGGAACGCCTGGCACGCCGATCACGATCAGCGGAAGCGGGTTCGGGGCAAGCAGGGGCGTTTCGACCATAAAATTCGGCTCGACATACGTAGCCGCCAGCTCTTTCAGTTCGTGGTCAGACACCTCGATCAGCTTCAAGGCCCCCAGCAGCATATCGGGCAAGCTACCGGTCACCATCACTACGCCCGCCGGAGCATCCAACAGCGTCACGTTCAGGGTGGTTCCCAGGATCAGCACGATGTCTCCCGCAAGTGGCAGTCCGGGAACTGTAATTACGATAACCGGTCAGGGATTTGGAACTTCAAAAGCCAGGATGGTCTATTTCGGGAGCAAGGGCGTGACCTCCATCTTGAGTTGGTCCAACACCAGGATGAGAGTTCGAGTTCCAGGCGTGGCCCCCTCATGGGTCAATGTGAAAGTAAAGACCGTCGGTGGAACCAGTTCCGGGAAACCGTTCAAGGTAACCCCGCACTCCTCGAGTACTACTCGTATACGTGGAATTGACTACTACGATTCACGCCATTGAACCATTCTTCATCTTCGAGGAAACCCCGGGTACCGTTACGCATCTAACCGGCTGTGCGCACTGGAGTATTCTGAGCCTTACCGAAGCCGCCTGTTGCCTCGGTCGTCCAACTCGACCCATCAAACGCAAAGACCTCGGCCCCGCTCGCCCGGTTGGCCGTCCCCGAAGGGGCCGCACCTGAACCTCGCCCTGCACACTCGCCAGACCGTCAACGTAGCGGATACGGTACCCAACCAGTGGAGTGTCTCTACGCGCGTGGTATCAAACAACCCGGTAATCGCCGAGAGGTCCATGTACTGGAACGCCGGCACGGGCGTCTACCGGCAGGCCGCCAGCGATTCCATCGGGTTCGACCCCTGACACCAATCGCAACATGCCAGGTCGCCGTTAGTGAGGTTGAAAGCTACCGCTCTTTCAGGAAAACTTCCAGGAGTTTCCTGTCCGCGGAAAGCAGGTCGTAAGCGTGGAGCTCCGCCGGTCTCACCCAGGCATGCTCCGCGCAAGCGAGATTTTTCGGCGGTCCGAGCTCGATGGTGCAGTCGAATGCTATCAGGTCAACGACCAGATCAGGGTAGGCGTGGCGGACCTCGGCCAGTCTCTCTCCTACCTCTACGGTTATCCCAAGCTCCTCGAGAAGTTCACGGGCCATGCATGCTTCCATCGTCTCGCCAATTTCGACTTTTCCGCCAGGAAACTCCCATGCCCCGGGGTGTCTTCCGTCCGGAGGCCTGCGCGTTATCAACATCAGACCGCCTTCGATGATGATCGCCGCGGTCACCTTTATTGCTTCGAGGTCGTTCATTGCTCGTGATGATAGATGAGCCGGCGAGCCACCGCAAACGCGGGCTGACGGGTTTATAATCATTTTGCCGCGACGAAAGGATTGAAGTGGCTGATTGGGATACCTTCGCATCGGAATATGACCGCATATTTCTCGAGAGCCGGATTTATCGGAAAACGATAGACACGATCGTGGACCTCGTCGGCGACGGCGAGAGCCGCGTTCTCGACCTTGGCTGCGGAACCGGGAACGTCACCGCGAGCCTCATCGCACGCCGCCCCGAAGCGAGAGTCCTGGCGGTGGACCCCTCCGACGGCATGCGGGAAGTCGCCTCGAGAAGGTTCACGGACGCTGTTAGTGTCAGCGTGGCTCCGGGCGACGCGCTATCGATACCGGCCGATGACTGCGACTTCGACTACGTGATGTCGAACATCGCGCTGCACCACATCCCGCCCGAGAACCGGTACGATTGCACGAAAGAGGTAGCGCGCGTTCTCAAGCCCGGGGGCGAGTTCATCTATGCGGATTTCTTCTGCGACGTCGAAGGCGGTCCCGGAGACGCGGCATGGTACAAGAACATAATCGAAAGTCATACAGCCTACGCGATGGACTGCATCGACTGCGGCGCAAACGAGATGATGATCCTGATGTTCAAATCCCTACCCGCCACCCTTCAGGCCGATGGCGAACATCTCACCACTGAACAAACCTGGATTGCCCAGCTGCAACGCGCCGGCTTCCACGACTTCAAAGTAATCTCCATCCCCCCCGAAGCCACCTGCACCCGCATCCTCCACACCTTGAAAAAAGAGATCTGACCTCAGGTTTTAAAGGGATTCGAGGAAGGCTTCGACGCGTTCGCGGGTCTGGGCTTCGGAGTAGACGCGCGAATCGGTCATGTCGGCTTCGATGATCAGTGCCGGTTTGCCGGTGCGCTCGGTGATGGCACGTGACAGGTCGTACTGTCCGAGCGAGTAAGGCTTGCACGAGCGGTTGGAGTGCATGACCAGGCCGTCCGCCGAGAACTTATCCATGAGAGCAACCAGCTGATCGAGCATCAGGTCGATGGAGATGTTCAGGTATACCTTCGTATAGGCGTCGGCCATGCTGGTAAGCGGGTCGTCTATCTTGATGTCGATGGCCCACGCGGTGGTGTAAGTATCGGCTACCAGGCAGGCGTTATTCTGCGCGAAGAGGTTGCCCAGGTTGCGCATCTCGTACCATATCGGGATGTTGTCCCAGATCAACCTGAACTTTTCCTC
>DATCGY010000131.1:0-15613 GCA_036508635.1 Candidatus Anoxymicrobiaceae bacterium | reverse complement strand
CCTTGTGTCCCGCGCCGTCCGCTGGCGCCCCGTTTGATTGCGCCTCCAGCTTGCGCTCGAGCTCTTCGATACGAAATGCGAGTCCCTCGAGCGAGACGTCAGCGTCAAGGCTGGTGTTTTTTACGATTGCACATTCCAGGATGAGCCTCGGGTTCTCGCTCCACCGCATCTCGCGGAAAGTATCTCCCAGGCGCTCGATGAGCTTTATGACCTCGTGCCTCGAGATCACGTTCGACTGCTCGCTCAGACGCTGGAAATGATCGACTGTCGCCTCGACTATCGTCTCGGGATTTGCGGCGTTCTGTATCAGGAAGAGGTTGCGCAGGTGGGAGATGAGAGACTCGAGGAACCTCCGCGGGTCTTTGCCCCCTTCGAAGACGCCTCCAACTAAAGCGAGCGCACCTGGAGTATCCCTCTCGGTCATGAGGTCGACCATTCTGAAGACCAGCTCTGTTTCGACCTCACCCAGGAGCTCCGCAAGTTGGGCCCTCGTCACCTGTTCACCTGACAGATTGGAGATCTGGTCCATAACGCCGATCGCATCACGCACCGAACCGTGGGCATGCTCGGCTATCATCTCGATAGCCTCGGTGTCGACATCTATGCCCTCGCGTGTCGCGATATGTTCGAGCAACTGGGCCGTGTCCTGCGCTGACACCATGCTGAAATCGAACTTCTGGCAGCGAGACACGATCGTCGGCAGGAGCTTGTGCGGCTCGGTTGTAGCCAGCACGAATATGATGTGGCCAGGAGGCTCCTCGAGCGTCTTCAGCAATGCACTCGACGCCTCGGGGGTGAGCTGATGGACCTCGTCGATGATATAGACCTTAGAGCGTAGCGATGTCGGCGTGTACGGTATCTTGTCCAGCAGATCGCGTATCTCGTCGATCTTGCGGTTGCTCGCAGCGTCGATCTCGATGACGTCGAGAGCGGTGCCATTGGATATCGATATACACGCCTCACAGACGTTGCACGGAGTCGCCGTCGGGCCCTCCACGCAGTTAATCGCCTTGGCCAGGATGCGCGCGGTGCTGGTTTTGCCGGTGCCGCGCGGCCCAGAGAAGAGGTAGGCGTGCACAAGCCTGCCCGAGGACAGTGCGTTTGCGAGGGTGTTGGTGACCGGCTTCTGGCCGACCACTTCGCCAAACGTCTGCGGCCTCCACTTTCGATATAGGGAGATATGTTCCATGAATGTTCACCCGAAGCTGCGGCCCGGGCCGCAGCTTTTCAACATTAAAGTGACTGTGCACCCACCATCGACCCGAGTGACCGGGCTCCACCCCGGCAGCCAGCTCCAACCAGGTTGCTCCACGGCACACGAAAGGTTTTGCTTACCGCTGCTTCCTCCCGGACCTGACGGGGTTCACAAATTTCCGTTGCGTGGGACCCAGCCTTCAACACCGCTTACCGTGATGGCGACCCCAGCCCCAAAGGACCTCCGGTGGGAGTTCGGTCCCGCTGTAGCGGATTGCGGGTTACAGGGCACCGCTGGCTCCCCACCTAGCACAGTCTGGATAAGTATACGACAAAGCGCCCGCAGGCGCGATGAGCCATATCGCACTCCCGGCCTGGATACCGTAAACGGCGCCGGAGCGCCCGATAAACCGACAAAAGCGCCCCTCCCGGGACCACCTCAAAGCCTTAAGCTCCATGGTGGGATATAATATCGACCGGCAGCGGGCCAACGCATCGTGGTGCGGATGCCGTGTTGTTACGCCTGATGGAGGGCCTGACCTGAATGCCGGGTCCACCGATCGAGTGCAACCCTGAAAACGATATGGAGTGCAGGTGAAGCTATTCCGTAAAGGCTCCCAGGGACGGGAGGTCAAAGACATACAATCCCGCCTGATCGCCGCCGGGTTCCTCAATGAGTCCAGCGAGGACGCGACGTCGGGGACATTTGGGGATGAAACCGACCGGGCTGTCCGGGCTTTCCAGCAACGCCGCGGCCTCATTGCTGACGGGATCGTCGGGCCCGACACCTGGAGGTCCCTGGTCGAAGCCAGCCGCACGCTCGGCGGACGCTACCTGTATCTCCACGAGCCACCGCTTCGCGGCGACGATGTCGAGGATCTCAAGCGACGGCTGAACTCACTTGGGTTCTACAGCGGCAAGGAAAACGGCATCTTCGACCACTCGGCGGCGATTGCAGTAGAGCAGTTCCAGCGAAACAGCGGGCTATTCCCGGACGGGATAGTCGGCACCAACACGGTCGAGGCCCTGTTCAGGCTCTCCCGGGTCACAAAGCCCACCAGCGTCGCATCGGTCCGTGAATCCGAGAGGGGTCTTCCGGAGGGCGGTATCAAAGGCCGGCGCATCATGCTCGACGCCGGTCACGGGTATCCACCGGACCCCGGTGTGATCGGTTCGAAGGGCCTTCGAGAGAGCGAGGTTGCCGAGCGTATCGTCGAGCGCCTGGGTGCAATGTTGCTCGAATCCCAAGCCTCCATCACATATTCCCGCAGACGCGGTGAATTTCTATCGGAGCAGGAGAGGGCGGCCGAGGCAAATGAACAGGGGGTTGAGCTCGTCCTTTCCATACATCTGAATTCATCGCCCGACCCGAACGCCGGCGGGGCTTCATGTTACTACTTCGGCCGGGGGAACTATCGCTCCCCGTACGGCTACAGGCTCGCCAACCACATCCAGGACGAGCTCGTCGGGGAATTGGGTCAGCGGGACTGCAGGACGCACGAAATGGCGGTTCCAATTCTCAGCGACACGCGCATGCCCGTCGTCGTCATCGAGCCAGCGTTCATCACGAACCCGGCAGAAGAAGCGCTGCTGGCCAGCGACGACTTCATCGCAATGGCGGCGGCGTGCGTCGCGAATGCAGCCGGAAAGTACTTCTCCGGGGTAAAGGCGAGGGTCGAGTAGCTCCGCCCGTCTACCGTGCCTCTGATCCGGGCACAGGATGCCTTGCGAGTGACGGGAGGGGCAACCTTTCCAGGAGAGACTGCACGCCTTCCTGCAAAGGGGCCAGGGCCTTGAAGTCCATTCTCATGAGAGGCGCCTCTAGGTGCTTGGACACGATACGAAACCCGCAAGCTTCAAAGAAACCGGCCGGACCTGGCGGGGCGGACCTGGCGCTCGAGATACCGTGCGTCTCGAGCCCCCGCATCTTTCCCCTGTATTGGGACCTCACGACAGATGCAATGAGCAGCTTGCCGAGTCCCCGTCCACGCAGCTCGGGGTCAACATAGATGCAGCTGATATAGAGGGCATCTTCGGATGGCCTGGGGTATAGCATGTTCATCAACCGAGGCACCTGGCGTGCCGGGGCGTGCTGGATGTATGCGTATGTCACCCCGTCTATCTGCAGCAGCTTGCCCGGGCTTATCCCCTGCGCGAGACAACGCGTCACCCAGTCAGCTTTTCCCTCACCGATGTGACAGGCGCCCGGCTCTCCTGCCGTGGCGCTCTCCCAGTAGCAGCAACGCGAGCATCGCCCGGGGAGTGACCCGACCAGGTCCCCGGAGAGATCGAGAATCTTTCTCTTGGTCGAACCCACCTACCCTCCACGTGAATGAGGCATCCATCAAGAGTATATCAAACGGTGTGGGACTCTAGGCGGTGGACAGGATCAACACCAAGGTCTGCGCGTGGGCCTCACATGGTGTGCTTGCCGAAGTGGATGGAGGAGACCTCGACGTCTCCCGTGCAGCTATCGAATTTTACCGTACGGCCGTGGTTGCCGCCGGTCTCTTCGCCGACGATAGGGATTTTGAGCTTTTCAAGCGCCATCTTCACCGCGTTCACGTTGCGTGCGCCTATATGAGCCGCGGGCCCGCACGCAAGCCCCGCGTCCTTGTTCCGCGAACCCGGGATCTCGAACATCTGTGCTCCGCCGACGATCTTGCATTTCAGGCACTTTGGCCTGGCGCCGAGCCTTTCCAGCCGGTCCACGAGATCTGGTATTGCCGTGTCGGCGAACTTACCCGGCACCTTCGGGTTGTCTTTGCCACGGCTCTCCGGAAGCATCACGTGAGCGAGGCCTCCGATCTTCTTCTTGGGGTCATATACCGCAACGGCAACACAGGAGCCCAATCCGAAGCTGGCGAGGATATCCGAGTTGTCCGAGACCTTCAGCTCGGCAACCCCGACATTGAGCATCTCAGTCAAATGGCACCCCCAGCCGCTCCAGTATGGTGCTGAGGGTCCCCATGTCTGGGAAAAGCACGAGGTGACCGAGTATCTTGACGCCAGAGACCGTAAAGTCGGTCTCAACGACCAGAACATGGTCTTCCGAGGCTCCGAGGTCAACCAGGACGTAGTCGAGAATGGCCCCGGCCATGTCCATCGCGAAGCCCGGTACCGACGGTTTGAAGAGCAGGCCGGTGAACTGTCCGAGCGCGTTGAGGTACGCCGCGGAAAGAATGCTGCCTGTCTCTTGGAGCGCGGACCTCTTGACGACGGTCATCTCGGGGACGTCGAGGTCACTTGGAACCATCAGGCTGGCCAGCCTGGCGGCGCTTTCCTCTCCGAGCAACAGAAGGATGCTGCCCGAACAATCACCGGACACGTTCAAGTAGACTCCGGCCACGATGGATTCAGGTCCTCCGACGAGCTCGGGGACGTCGGTCAGCCGTATCAGGGACGCCTTGGGGGTCGAAAGTCCAACCTTTTTGTTCACCATCTGCGAAAGGGCTATCGCCGCGTTCCCGGCGCCGATATTGCCAGCCTCTCTTAGTGCGTCGATCTGCAATTCAGAAAGCTGCTTGCCCCCCATTGCGTCGGTCATCGAACCTCCTGTCCGCCAGCATCTCCGGCCTACATCAAGCTTGGTATGTCGAGTATGAGTGCGACGCGTCCACTTCCGAGGATGGTCGCACCAGCGAATCCCTCGACCCTCTTGAGGAACTGGTCGAGGGAGCTGATGACTATCTCCTGCTGTCCGATAAGCGAGTGCACTCCCAGTGCGATGAGTCTCGGGCCGATCTCCGTAATCACCACAGGGAACGGCTCAGCCCCATTTAGCCGTCGGTCGCACTGCAGTGCGTTGTCCAGCCTCAACAGAGGTATCGTCTCTTCGCGCAGAAATATCGCCTCGTTGCCCTGCACCGTTTTTATCTCCTCCGGGCTTACCACGTGCGTCTCGCGCACCGTGCCTAGAGGAACCGCATAGAGCTCCCCGGAGACTTCGACCATAAGCGCCTGGACAATAGCCAGCGTCAGGGGGAGGTTGAGTATCACCTTGGTGCCCCTGCCTGCCTCGCTTTCCACGATCAGGTAGCCGCCGAGCGATTCGGCTTTGGCCTTTACCGCGTCCATCCCGACGCCACGCCCCGAAACTCCGCTGACCTTTTCGGACGTGGAAAAGCCGGGAAAGCAAAGTACCTTCAATACGTCATCGGGCGTCAGTTGTCGCCTGTCATCCTCCGTGATAAGCCCTTTGCTGACCGCCTTGTCGAACACCCGGTTCGGGTCGATTCCTTCGCCGTCGTCCTCGACAGCGATAGCAACATAATTGCGGTCCCTGTAAGCCAGCAGCTTGACGGTGCCTCTCGCGGCCTTGCCCTGCTGGGCGCGAACGTCCGGTGCCGCAATTCCATGGTCAACGGCATTGCGGAGCATATGTATCAGCGGGTCTGATATCTCGTCCAGGATCGTGCGGTCGAGCTCGATCTCTTTTCCTTCCATCAAGAAATCGAGCTCTTTGCCCTGCGACCTGGCCAGGTCGCGCACCATCCTGGGGAACCGATTGAACACATGCTCAACCGGGACCATCCGCGTCTTCATCACCTCATCCTGAAGCTCCGCCGTCAGCCGCGCGGTCTGGTCGAGCGCCTCGCGGAGCTCGGGAACCTCATAGCCCAACGCTATCTGCGCCAGCCTCGTCCGGTTTATGACGATCTCACCGACCAGGTTCATAAGAGTATCGAGTCGGGCTATATTCACGCGAACGCTTTGCGTCTTCCTAGCAGCCGTGAGTGGCGCCTTCTCTCCACCGGGACGCGCCGGCGCTTCGTGTCTCTCCTCGCCTGCCTTTGGCTCGAGGACCGTCTCAACTTCGACCCGCGATATCTCGGCAATCGCCAGGAGGGCTTTCTCCACTTTCTCAGAAGTCTCGGGGGTTGCCACCGCCACCTGGAACATGCTATCGAAATTCTCGTCTTCGAGTGCCTCCACGGGGGGCATCGAGGCGAGCACCTCGCCGAGCTGGGCAAGCTTCTTGAAGACCATGAAAACCCTGACCGACTTGAGAAGGCACTCTTTGTCGAGCTCCACCGTGAGCCTCATGAGGCGTATCCCGGGAATTTCGTTAAACCTGCGTCTATCGGCCTCGTCTATTTCGAGAACGCCGGCCGGTTCGTCCGCGGTCGTCTCGGCCCGCGGTTCCGGAGTTTCCACCGTCTCGGTTTGCTCCTCAGCGGGGGCTGGGCCAGGCGCCTTCACTTCCGGCGCCGGGGGTTCTTCTGGCTGAGCAGGGGGTTCCTCACGTGGTAGCGGCGCTGGAGGGGCGGAAGGCCTCGCTACGGGCGCGGGGGCCGCCAGCTCTCCCTCCACGACCGCTCGCATCTCGTAGACCAGTGCGTTGAAGTTGACGTCCTCAGCCCTGTCCTCCGCAATAGCGTTGATGATCGCGCCGAGGGTATCGAAGCAGGAGAACAACGTGTCGACCACTGCCGTGGTCACCATGACGTCGCCTGTCCGCAGATGCTCCAGGAGGTTTTCCATCTCGTGAGCGAGCTCGGTCAGCTGGTCGTAACCCATCGTGGCTGACATGCCCTTGAGGGTGTGGGCAGACCGGAATATCTCGGTTACGACATCGAGGTTCTGGGGGTCGTTCTCGAGCTGCAACAGGAACTTGTTCAGGGCGTCCAGGTGCTCTTGAGCCTCAGTTATGAAAAGGTCTTTGTACTGGGAGATATCCATCTCCATCGACCGCGCTCCTTCTCAGAGAAGTTAAACCAGGGAGACTACCCTTTCGGCGATCTCACCGAGTGGGAGGACCTCGTTTGCCAGCCGCCTTTCTATCGCCGCTTTTGGCATGCCGAACACGAGAGAGGTTTCCTCGTTCTGCGCGATAGTCTGTCCTCCAGCGTCCTTTATCATCCCGAGGCCCATTGCCCCGTCACTGCCCATTCCTGTGAGCAGCACGCCTATCGCCCTCTCGCCGAACCGCTGGGCGGCGCTCTCCATCGTTACGTCTATGACCGGGCTTGCCCCTCGCCTGGCGACTGTTGGAAGCAGCCTTGCCACAATGGACCCGCTGTCAGATTGTTCGAGCACCATGTCGAAATCCCCCGGAACGACCAGCGCGTGACCTTCCACGAGGTCCTGGGTCTTGACCGCAAGCCTCACGGACATCTTCGACTTTGCGTTTAGCCTCTCCGCGAACGAACCGCTGAACTGGCCCGGCATGTGCTGGACGATGATCACCGGCGCCGGCATGTCTTCGGGCAGCAGGGGAACGATCTCGGAAAGAGCCCTGGGCCCTCCGGCGGAAGCGCCAAAAACCACTAGGCGCCCGCCGGCCGGCTTATCTGTCTCTAGCCGGGCCTTCTTATGGGTCCTGGCTTTTGCCGTTCGCTGCCAGACCTCTTTGACGCGCGAGCCTGCCGCCGCTTTGATCTTGAGGATCACGTCCTCGCGAATCTCGCTGACGGAGGTAGGGAACTGAGAAGGCTTTACGATAAAATCCACCGCCCCCAACTCGAGGGCTTTGAGGGTTGGCACCGCCCCCTGCTTGACGAGCGCGGAAAGCATCACCACGGGTCGTGGAGACTTCTTCATTATGTATTCGAGCGCGGAGAGGCCGTCCATCTCCGGCATGTGAATATCCATTGTGATTACGTCCGGCTCAAGCTCCCGGGTAAGCTTTATGGCTTCGACACCGTTTCGCGCCGTCCCGGCAACCTCGAGATCCGAGTCCTGGGATATCATGTCGGCCAGAAGCTGCCTGACCAGTGCTGAGTCATCAACGATAAGAACGCTTATTTTGCCCTTTGCCATTGCGCACCTTTACCCCGGTTGCCCCTATTCAGCGTCGTTCTGGAGCGCTTTTCGTACCGCTTCAACAACTTTCGCCGGCTGGAAAGGTTTGATGATAAAGTCTTTCGCCCCGGCTTCGAGCGCCTCCACAACGAGAGGCTGCTGCCCCATAGCGGAACACATCAAGACCTTTGCCATCGGGTCAATCCTTATTATGTTCCGCACCGCTTCGATGCCGTCCATCTCGGGCATCACTATGTCCATGGTCACCAGATCCGGCCGCAACTCGGCATACTTCTTCACCGCTTCTATGCCGTTCTCTGCTTCGCCCACGACTTCAAGGCCGTCCTTGGAAAGGATGTCCTTGATCATCATCCTCATGAAAAGGGCGTCGTCAACGATCAGAACGGATGGGGCCATCGGACAACTCCTCCTTGTCAAACGCCGTGACGGTGCGGGCCTCTCCCTCGGGGATCATCATTCCGCCTCGCCGGCTTCGTGGTGCGCCAATTCAGACATGTCTATTTCGTCGATTCCCAGGCGCTCTTCGTCTGTGAGCACCCTGTCTACGTCGAGCAGAATGAGGAGCCTGTCCCCGAGCTTGACGACCCCCTTGATAAAGGATGACTTGACGTCGCTCGCCGCGATCGTGGGCGAGGCTTCGATGTCGTCCCTGTTGATGTTGATAACCTCTGGCGATTCGACGATAAGCCCGACCTTGACCTCCTGTGCTTCCACCACCACGATCCTCGTCTTGGAAGACCTGTCTGCGGCCTCGATCTCGAGCCGCGTGCCAAGGTCGATAACTGCGACGATCTGACCACGGAGGTTGATGATCCCTTCGACGAAATGCGGCGACCTCGGCATGCGCGTTATGTCGACCAGCGAGATGACTCCCTCGACTTTCTTTACGTCGACACCGAAATCCTCACGGCCCACTTTGAAGGCCACGAGCTGCATCTCCCGGTCTATCGCATACCCCTGTTCATCCATCGTTCCTCCCGAGGCTCACGAGGTTGTAATGTCCTCGATCAACCCTCTCAACCTCTCCGCGGTCTCGGCAAGCTCGCTGGCGGCCGCCGTGATCTCTTCCATAGACGCCGTCTGCTCCTGGATCGACGCCGAAACCTCCTGGGTGCCGGACGACGATTCCTCGGATATACTTGCCACCGTGTTCATTATCTCTACCACTTTATTGGAACCTTCGGCGATGCTGTCGGTGGCCTGGGAGATGGCGTTTGTTTCCGCCCCGATCGTCTCGACGGCGGCACTGATCTTACTCAACGCGGCGCCTGCTTCTCCGACTACCGTCGAGCCTTCGCCGGCCTCCTTAGTGCTGTTCTCCATCAGCACGACCGTATCGTTGATGGTCCGTTGTATCTCGCGGATTATCCCGGCGATCTGGCTTGCCGCTCTCGCGGATCCCTCCGCCAGCTTCCGCACTTCGCCCGCAACTACCGCGAACCCCTTCCCGTGTTCTCCCGCCCTTGCCGCTTCAATTGCGGCGTTGAGCGCCAGCAGGTTGGTCTGGTCCGCTATATCGGTAATAACATCCACGATCAACCCGATCTGTTCGGAACGCTCGCCCAGGTCTCGCACCGCCTGCGCGCTGACGCCGGTGGTCTCTACCAGCCGCCCCATCTTGTCGGTTGCGCGGCCGACCGCCTCGGCGCCTCCTTCCACTGTGACGCGCGCCTCGATGCTGTACTTGGCAACCTCGCGAGCCGCATCGGCAACGCGGTCGATCTCTTCCGCCATCTGGCTTATGGTTGAGGTAGCAAGCATCATGGAGTTTGCCTGCTCCTCAGATCCTCGCGCGAGCTGGGCGACAGTCGATGCGGTCGCCTGGACCCCATCTGTCGTCTCCTTGGCGACGCTCGCCATCAGACTGCTGGAATCGGCGACGTTTTCGGATACGCCGTGCATCTCGTCCACAAGCTTGCGCATCGAGCTGACCATCTCGTTCAGCGCGTTTGTAATAGGGAGGAGCTCGCTCCTCCCCCCCATCTCGACATCGGCGCTGAAGTCACGAACCATTAGGCGCTCCGAGTACGTCTCGAGCTTCTCTAGCGGCTTGACGTACATGTAGATTGCCGCGGTGCAGGCGATCCCGATCGCAAGGACTCCCGCTACAAAGCCAAAGCAAGCACCGATCACCCAATCACCGCCCGTAGGATTCGGTGACAGGGCCAACGTACCGAGCACCCCGGCTAAGATTGCGACGGGCATCGCGAGGAGGGTCGTCCTTAAGACGAACCTCCGGCTCATGCTGAGACTCCTCCACCACGAGCTTGCGATCTTGCTCTTTTCGTTATCGCCTTCCAAGTGACCCCCTTGGTTTGAGCCATGTGCGGCTTGATCCTGAGCAGAGTGCTTTATTCCTGTTGTCTCCGCAACTAGCTAAAGCCTGAACCCCTCGCTAAATTCGTTGAGCTTGGACGCCAGTTCCGCAAGGCCCAGCGAAGCTCGTGCGATGCTCTCCGTGTTTTCGTTCTGCTCACCGATCGTGGCAGTCACCTGTTCGGTGCTCGCAGCCGTCTCCTGCGCAATGGACGCGATGTCGTTGATCGTAGCAAAAACCTGGTCGATATTCGCGGCGATCGTCTGTATCGCCGCGGATATTTCCACAGCCACGCGCGCGCTTGTCTGCGAAGAGGTCACGATCCCTTCGAGCGACTCTCCTGCCTTCTCGGCAACCTCGCGCCCGGCCCGAACACTATCGGTGCCATCCTCCATCGAGGCTGCTACCTTATTCGTCTCAGACATTATCTCCCGGATAAGATGAGATATCTGCTCCGCGGAGCGCTTGGAGTTCTCGGCGAGTTTACGTACCTCGCCCGCCACCACCGCGAACCCCTTGCCATGCTCTCCAGCGCGTGCCGCCTCGATGGCGGCGTTCAAGGCCAGCAGGTTTGTCTGATCGGCTATGTCGGTTATCACATCGATTATAATCCCAATTTGCGCAAATCTCTCCCCCAGGCCGGTTACAAGTAGCTCTGACTTTTCCACCGATGCGAATATCTGCTCCATGGCCTGTACAGCTTCGGTGGCAGCCGCCCCGCCAGCCTGCGCGAGTTCGGCGGTCAGCTCGCTCTGCCTGGCGGACACCTGCCCTCTCTCACTGATGCCCTCGAGCGACCGGGCGACGCGGGCCATCGCGTTGGACGTCTCCTCAGCTTTTCTTGCCTGGTCTTCGCTTCCGGAGGATATCTGCTGGGCGGCGGCGGTCACTTCCGCAATGGATCCCGACATGCCCTCGATGGCCTCCGCGAGGTCATCGGCCGAGCTCAACATGTCCATCGAGACAGACCTTATCTCCAGCATCGAGTCGCGAAGCGAGCAGACCAGCTCGTTGATCGAGCCTCCCAGCTCGCCGATCACGTCCTTCGTCTCAACGTTCACTGTTGCCGTAAGGTCGCCCTTCCCCCTCGCAATCTCCTTCACCTCGCGGACCATTTTCAGGATCGATCCCGATATGCCCCTATAAGCGACCGTGATGGTGACGATGCCGAGGATGATCGTCACGACCAGTATCACCGAATAAGCAAGCGAGCCGAACGAGAGGATATCCGCGCCGGCCTTGAGCGACTCACGTACGTATGCGGCTTCGAGCCGGTTGAGTGCCCCACTGTCCCGAAGTACACGGTCGAGAGCGGCGTCGAGAGCGGCGCGCACCCCTGCCGTGGTGGCGGCGGGGGCACCGGACAGCACAAGGCTCCTCTCCTGTTGAAACAGCTTTTCGACGTTACTGATATTTGCGTAAGCCGCGTCTGCGGTGGCCTGGAGCCCCCCGAGTCTAGCGTTGCCAACTATAGCGCCCAGGTCGGCCGGCAGGCTCGCCAACCCGTCGCGAGCCCGGTCAAGCGATCTCGCTCCGCGGGAATTCAGCGCGTCCGCCTGACGTGTCTGGCCATAGAACAGCAAGGCTTCGGCTTTCCTCACGTCCTCTACCCCGGTGGCCATCGGAACAGCCATCAAGTTCACCTTGTTGGCGGCGTCGGACCAATCCCTGGCGTGAGCGCTCTGCAAGAGCACTATCCCACCCACTGCCAGGAGCGAGCCGACGATGCACATCACCACCACGAAAGTCTCGCCGATCCTCATCTGAAAGGTCGGGACTCTGAGAGCATGCCACGCCCTGTGCATCAGGTCACCCACGGGACGAACCCCCCCGGGTGTTCCCGGGGTCTCGTGTCCGCGAGCCAGACTTGCTGTCCGGGACGGACTGGTAGATCCTCTCGATGGGGTACAAGGGCTTGAGGAAGGACGACGTTTCCGTACCAACCGTCTCGGATTTGCCAAGCACGAGGTAGCCCTCGCCCAAGATGCTTCCCGCGAGCGCTTCGATCAGCTTGGTCTGCACCTCACGGCCGAAATAGATTAGCACGTTACGGCACATGACCAGGTCGAAGTGGCGCTGCCCGCTGAACTCGAGCAGGTTGATCTTTTCGAATCGAACCCTGTTCATTGTGTTTTCCCGCACGGCGTACTCCCACCCCGACGGAATCTCGGCCGTCTTGAAGTATCGCGAGACGTTCAAGTGCTCGGGCAAGTCTAGGTTGCGGTAGATCCCGGCCTTTGCAGCCCTCAGGCTACGCTCGTCGTAATCGGACCCGACAACACGCACGTTCCACTTGCTTGTTTCGGCTCCAAGAACCTCATCTATTAGCATGGCCAAGGAATAAGGCTCTTCCCCGCTGGCGCAACCCGCGCTCCAGACGCGCAGCGCCCTGGACCTGACCCTGGTTTTTGCCTCGATAAGCGAGGGGATCACGGATTCGCGCAATCTCTTATACACGTCGGCGTCTCTGAAGAACTGGGTGACGTTGATGGTGAGCTCGTTCAGGAGCTTCGTATACTCCTCAGGGTTCTTCCTGAGGACCTGAAGGTACTCGAGGTGGTTCTCCACCTCGGTAGCCCTGAGGCGAACGGCGATCCTGCGCTTCAGGTAGTTTTCCTTGTATTGCTCGCAGTCCAGCCCCCGATCAAGGAAAATGCGCCTCTTTAACAGTGAGAAGGCCCGTTCGTCAGAGATCAAATGCGCGCCCCTGATAGTTTGACTTCAGTCATTTGTCCGTCTGCTAATACTCTATTTAATTGTTTGATATCCACTGTCCGTCAGCCTCCCTATATCCGCCAGGCTACCCCGATTATATAATTGACATCGTCAGGCTCCTGCGATAACTTCATTTGAAATCCTCAAATCGCCCGGTGGCGGGCAGGAGCGGTCATGTCGCCTGAAATAATCTTCGACCATTACACCAACCTTTACTCCGAGGCCACGTCCCTCATCAAGTCGTCGGAGGTGCGGGACCTGATGAGCGTCACGGGGCGCTCGGACGTCATATCTTTCGCTGGCGGGTTGCCTTTCATAGGAGGCCTGCCCTCGGAGGACATCAGCGCTGCGATGGACACCGTTATCCGCGAAAGCTATACGGATGCGTTCCAGTACTGCGAGACCGAAGGAAGGCAACCTCTCAAGGAGATGCTCGTCGAGGTAATGGCCAGTGAGGGGCTCCACTGCGAGCCCGAGCATATACTCGTGACAACCGGCAGCCAGCAGGCTCTCGACCTGCTCGCGCGCATCTTTATAAACCCCGGCGATACCATAGTAATCGAAGGTCCCACCTATGTGGGGGCGCTGGCGGCTTTCAGGCCCACCGACCCCTCTTTCATCACGATCCCTCTCGACGAGAACGGCGTCGTGGTCGACAAACTCGAAGAGCTATTGAAGAAATCGCGCATCTCGAGGCCGAAGTTCGTCTACGTCGTGCCGAACTTCCATAACCCGGGCGGCGTCACCATGTCGGAAGAGCGCCGGGGGCGACTCGTGCAGCTCGCAGAAGAGTTCGACCTGGTCATCATAGAAGATAACCCTTACGGGCTCTTGCGTTTCGAGGGTGAGCCACTGCAGACGCTGGCTTCGCGAGACCGCCGGCGTGTCGTCTACGTCGGAACTCTGTCCAAGATCGTATCTCCCGGCATCAGGACCGGTTGGGCTCTTGCACCCCCGCCGATCTTCGAGCGCATCGCCACGCTCAAGCAGGGCGCCGACCTTTGCTCCCCGTCACTGAGCCAGATGTTCGCGGAGCAGTACATCCGGCAGGGGCTCTGGAAGAAGAACCTCGAGAGCCTGAGACCCATATACCGTTCCAGGAGAGACGCGATGCTGCGAGCCCTCTCGGAGTATTTTCCAGAAGAGGCCACGTGGACGAATCCGCAAGGCGGACTGTTTATCTGGGTCACACTTCCGGCGTACGTCGACACGACTAAGATGCTCCCCCTGGCAATCCTCCAGAAGGTTGCTTTTGTGCCGGGAACCGCGTTCTTCGCGGATAGCGCGGGCGCGAACCATATGAGGCTCAACTTCAGCTTCGCTGACGAAGGCTCGATCGACGAGGGCATAAAGCGGCTCGGGAAAGTCATAAAGAAGGAGATCAGGCTCTGCCGCGCACTAGGTCTGGATACTGTGTAGCGGCATTCGGCTCCGCCGCGGCTCGAGGCCATACACCGGCCGGTGGGAGCCCGATGGAAGGAGAAGGCATGAAACCCAGGATCGCAGTGCTGATGGGTGGTCGCTCGCTCGAACGGGACGTCTCGATCAAATCGGGCAAGCGTATCGAGCGCGCCTTGAGAGAGAGGGATTACCCTGTGACTGCGCTCGATGTCGATGAGACCCTGGTCCCCACTCTTATCAGTGAGAGGCCCGACCTCGTATATATAGCTCTGCACGGCAAAGACGGCGAAGACGGAACCATTCAGGAACTCCTCGAAATCCTTGGGATCCCGTATACAGGGCCCGGACCTCTTCCCAGCATAATCGGATTCAACAAGGTGCTCTCCAAGGAGCTTTTCATCGCAAACGGGATTCCCACGCCAGCGTACTTCAGCGTGAGCTCATCGACTATCGAGGACATGGGTGCAGCTGCGGCGCTGCCCAGCCTGTGGGAGAAACTCGGAGGCCCCGTAGTTGTGAAGCCGGCCGCTCAGGGTTCGGCTCTGGGCGTGACAATAGTCCGGTCTCGCGATGCCCTCTCTACAGCTATACTGACGGCCCTCGGATACGACGACCGGGTCATCATCGAATCGTTTGTCGCGGGCACAGAGGTGGCCGTCGGCGTAATCGGAAACGTGAGCCCGCAGGCCCTTCCGGCAGTCGAGGTCGTTCCCGAGTCGGGGTTCTACGATTTCGACGCCCGGTACTCGCCTGGCAAGACCAACTACTTCGTGCCCGCGCGGCTGAGCGAAGAGGCGGCCGACGAAGTCTCGGGCCTGGCGCTTCAGGTCCACAGGTTGCTCCGTTGCAAGGAGCTCTCGCGCGTCGATATGATCGTCGATGAAGGCGGGACCGCTAACGTGTTGGAGCTGAACATCAGCCCTGGAATGACCGAGACCAGCCTCCTTCCCATAGCAGCGGAAGCTGCGGGGATGCCTTTCGGCGACCTGGTCGAGCGACTGGTCGAACTCGCTCTTGCGTAGCGTACAGTTCCACGGCGCCGGTTGTTCCTGACGCTCGCTTCAGGAACTGTTGTCCGCGTTTCTCCAGTGGCTGGACGGCTCGTGCCTCTCGCGCGAGAGTCCGGCGCCGACGTCGCCCTCGCCATCAGCGCCCGTCGGTGGCCCACCGGGAGTTGAGGGGGCGGCACCAGATGCCCGTGTTTTGTCCGCGAGACCGGTT
>DATCGY010000130.1:0-28066 GCA_036508635.1 Candidatus Anoxymicrobiaceae bacterium | reverse complement strand
CTGCCCGACTGGTCAATCATGCTACCGCGTTGCCGGCACCACATGTGCATTACCGTACCCCATCTGCTCGATCTTCCTATCGAACACACATGCCGAGCCGGACACAGCGTAATAGTTACGTAGCGAACTTGAAGTGGATTACGTCGCCGTCTTGGACGATGTAGTCGCGTCCCTCCAGGCGAATCGCGCCCGCGTCACGAGCCGCTGAGAAGCAACCGCACGAGATAAAATCTTCCTGGTGTACTATCTCGGCCTTGACGAAGCCGCGCTCGAAGTCTGTATGAATACAACCCGCGGCGTAGCTTGCACTGGAGCCGGTGGGCACGGGCCAGGCCCTGCACTCTCCGGAGTCTATCGAGAAGAAGGTGATGAGACCGAGAAGTTCGTAGCCGGCCCTGACCACGCGGGCGAGGCTCTCCTCCTCTATGCCCATCTCGACCTCGAACTCCGCCGCGTCCTCAGGCTCGAGCTCCGCGAGCTCCGCTTCGATCTCGGCATTGACGGTGAGGACCGGAAGTCCGCGCGGTTCAGCCCATTCTCTCATCTGCCGCTCGAACCGCTCGCCATCCGCACTTGACTCGCCGGTGTTCAGCACGATAAGGGTCGGCTTGAGCACCAGGAGTCCCGCGTCGGGAGCATTCTGGGCCAGCGCCCTGGCAACTGCGGCGCGGTCCGGCATGTTATCGCTGCTCACTGCCTCCTCTATCCTGGTCAATGCCTCGACCCTGGCAAGGCAGTCCCTGTTGCCGCTCTTTGCCGCCTGCCTCGCCCTGTCCAGCTCACGGGCGAGGACCTCGAGGTCGGCCAGGCGGAGCTCTGTCTCGATCAGCTCGAGGTCGTGCACCGGGTCAATGGAGCCCTCGACGTGCGAAACATCCCCCGCTTCGAAAGCTCTTACGACGTGGGCAACCGCGTCGACCTCCCGTATGTTCGCGAGAAAGCGGTTGCCGAGGCCTTCACCCTTGCTCGCGCCCTCGACGAGACCCGCGATGTCGACGAAGCGCACTGTCGCATTGACAGTCCGCCCGCATTCCGCGAGGCGCGCGACCTCGGCGAGGCGTGGGTCAGGGACAGGCACCACCCCGACGTTCGGCTCGACCGTGGTAAACGGGTAAGAGGCGACCAGCGCCCCGGCTCGCGACAGCGCGTTAAAGAGAGTCGTCTTTCCGGCGTTTGGAAGCCCCACTATGCCTACTCGTAGAGAACTCATGAAGCCGTCCCTTCTGGATGAGACTTTCGGGTCTAGCGTACTACAGAGGAGCAAGGCATTTAAACCCGCTTGTCACCCCTGGTGGGAGCGCGGCATGCCTATGGTGTCGACCCCAGGCTATATAATAAGCGGCGCCGCGTATCGAGGGCGTCAGAACGGAGGAGAGATGAGCGAGCGACCTTCCGACATCGTCGCCAAGCGCCTTGTCACCTACATCAACTGAAGCCAGGCGACATTGAGTACTGTCGTGCACGGTACAGGGATGTCGGACCGCGGCGCCGTTAAGGCCGCGCACCCTCTCGAGGGCGGAGCTCTCAACCGGGGCTCGACGTGCGGGGTGGTTTCAGGAGGGTGCCTCGCGATTGCCCTGGCCAACGAAGACAATCTGACCTCGGGAGACGACGAGTGCCGTGCCGAAGTCTACAGGCAACTCAAGGAGTACACCCGATGGTTCGAGGAACGGTTCGGCAGCACCCTGTGCCGCGAGCGCACCGACACTTCTCTCACAACAATTGGCGGCATCGCGAACTACCTCTTTTCAGGCAAGGCGTACACTCGCTGCATAAAGCATGCGGGTGCGGGTGCCGAGCGCCTTGTCAGTGAAATCGGCGCTCCACCCCGCCCGTCGAACGAGGGAAGCGCGAATTCTTCCTCCGGGTACTGCGCCGGTCCCGTCCTGCGAAAGATACGCGAGCTCACAGGCATTGGTAGTGACCTCCAGGAGACGATCTCCGTAGCTCTAGACGGGGGCGTGGGTCTTGCGGGTGGGTTGTGCGGTGCACTCGCCGGAGCGCTTATGGCCACCGGTATTGTCTGGGGGATCGACCCGCGCGATGCCGGCTTCCGTGGCGCCCTGGGCTCCCTCCTCGTCGGAGAGTTCAACACCATGCGCCACCTCGACCGCCCGGAACTTTGGTCTGTCGCAGGCCGCGTCATCGAAAGTTTCGGGCAGAAGTTCCAATCGCTCGAATGCCTCGATATAGCAAGACCCTTCGACTCCGAGCAGGACCTTGCCGACTTCGTCGAACGCTCAACAACCTGTTCCGCCATCATCGACTGGTGCGCCGACACAACCTCCGACCTCATCCTGAAGAACACCTGATCTTCGCCGTTCCCCATTTTTGAGTCGCTGGGAGTAAGCGAGAGCCGGGGTTTTGAACCCCGGCTCGAGTCTGACCACCGGAGAAAGTGGGGTCAGGTCTTTTATTGTTTGCTACTACAGTTATCTTGAGCAGAGGACAATAGCAAACAATAAAAGACCTGACCCCACTTTCCTGTGCTGACGGGGGAGGAGGCGTCGCCAGGAGCCCTTGACCGCGCTATATTCAATTTGCCCCCTTCCCCCTGTCAACAACTTCGTTACTCTCTTCTTCTCAAGCGCCACTCGCGAGTGAAGCCAGCGCTTCTTTCAACTCATCCGTGTTGTACACGGGCAAACACCTGTCACCCGCTGAACATACGACCGCCGGAGGTCCCTCCGTCTCGGTATCGAGGGGCACATAGTCTTCGACGGTCTCCAGCCGTACGAGTTTCCGCGGGTTGAAGGCCGCCGCCGCGGCCCTGGTTAACCTGTCGCGCTCACCCGCGGAGTCGCCCGGCGCCACCCTGACCTCTATCAAGCCCTTTTCGAGCATCTCGACAGCCAGAGCGTAACCGGCGGAAAAATATTTATGCTCTATGTACTTACCGGCCAGTAATTCGAGCACTCCCTTCGCAACCTCAGCAAAACCATGTCCCGGAGCGAGCTCTTCAAGGGCCAGCAGGGCACGCGCCCCGTTGCCGTTTATCAATATGTCGGGTACGTCCGTCGGAATATCGTCCAGCACCCGCAGACCGGCACTGTCGCGCGCGGATGCCTCGCCGAACCAACCTCTCTCTCCCACGAAACGCTCCACTATCGTCCGGCCCAGTTCGATCGCACGCTCGAGGAAACGCGGCTCCGGGGAAACCTGGTACAGATCGATGAGCGCCCTGAGGAAGTTGACCTGGTCGGCCGGCTGGCCCCAGAGCTCCGGAGTTCCAGCGGGGATGCTGATGAAATGGCACATCCCGGTTCCGTGTCTGAATCCCTGCCTCCAGATGAAGTCGCTCACGCGCAGGGCGATCCTGAGCAAGTCCGGGTCGTCCAGTACGGATGCCCCGAGCACCAGCGCGGAGATCATCTGGGAAGTCGTATCGACGTAGATCGTACGGTCGACGGCCGGCGAATCCATGGAAGTCCTGCCCCGGGCATCGCGGTGGTAATAGAGCTCGTCCGCGTCCTGGCTACCGTAGAAGCCCCTCCCCTCGTCGTCGAGGAGGTTGTGGATAACGTAGTCGAGCGCACCCCTTGCGATCTGGGCATAGTCAGGCCGGTCCAACACAGTGGAAGCGGCAAGGTAGAGGAAGATGAGGTCGGCGTTGTCAGAAAGCATCTTCTCGTAATGCGGCGCGCTCCAGTCCCTGGCCGTCGCGTAGCGGAAGAATCCACCCTCGGCCTTGTCGTAGAGCCCTCCGAGGCTCATCCCGTCCAGTGTAGATATTACGAACGACCTGAGCGCCTGGTCATCTGTCTCGAGGTACCGCGCGAGCGCGAACTCGAGCGCGCCGGATGGTGGGAACTTCGGGGCATCCCCGAGCCCTCCGAAGCCGCGGTCCCAGGAGCGCAATATCTCGGCCTGGACTTCCACGGACGTATCCGGATCGACATCAGAGCTACCAGTCATGGACCTCAGGAGCTCACGCTCTTCGGCGCCCGCCGAGGCCGCTTCGGTTTCGATCTCGCTCTTGCGGTCTCTGTAGACGTGGGAAAGCTTGTCCAGCAACTGCGTCAGTTGCTCCGGCGGAGAGTAGGTGAGCCCCGCCACAGCCCTCCCGGATGGGACGAGGAACGCGGTGGTGGGCCATCCTCCCTGGTTGTACCTGCGGTTTATGTCAGGCCGCTTGTCGCTGTCCACCCTTACGGGTATGTAGTCGCGGTTGATACGCTCGATCACGCCCGGGTCGGAATAAGTAGTCTCGTCCATGACGTGACACCAGTGGCACCACACGGCCGAGATCGAAAGGAGGACGAGCTTGCCTTCGGCTGCGGCTTCCTCGAACGCTTCATCGCCCCAATGTCGCCAGTTTATCTCGCCGGCGCGGTTTGACCTCGGGCTGAACCTGAAGTCGTTCTCGATGTCGGTCGCACCGTTTTTACCACTCGTTTCCTTATCGCTCATCGTCATCTACCCGGTCCGCCTGTCTCTCGTATCTTTCACGCGTCTGCTGCATCGGCGGGCTGTTAAAAAATTGGAGTCCGCCGGAAGAAAGGATTCCTCCCGGATGCCCGGCAGCAGGAGATGGCACTGGGGGCTGCTCGTGGCTCGATCTGCCGGGGAAGGAACCCCGGCGTTCAGCACCCGGGAGGAGAGGCCTTTCATGATCCTTTTGTTTTCTTATCTTCGGCCTTGCCCTCGCTCTCGTTACTTTTCATGGCCCTCTCCATGTTCACACATGGAAACTTGGCGTCAGAACAATAAGAGCAACATTGAACCTGGCCGCTCGATATACTCATCGACTCTCTCTTTGCCATCTCCCTTTCCCCTTTCTAGTGAGACGTAGAGTCTAATAGTCTGGTTTCAGAGTACGCCCGGATGCGGGGCCGCGCATTGATAACCGTCAACGGTAACAACTATTCTTTTGCAGAGCCGGCAGCGGCGTTGCGGAAAGCGTATTCCGGCAATAGAATTCAACTTATGCACACTCGTGAAACCATTTCCCATGGAAAGATAGTCGCACTATCAGATACGCACTTCGGCGAGCCGTCGATGATGCTCGATGACCCCCGCCTGGTCGACCGTCTTGCCGGGGAACTCGCAGGCCGCGGAGACATCGCCGAGCTCGTGCTGCTCGGCGACATCGTCGACCTCTGGGTACGGACCGAGATGCCGGCGCTACGAAGCGCCCGCTATTTCATCGATTCAATATCGAGTCTCGAAAACGTGGAAAAGATCACCTACGTTCCGGGCAACCACGACCACCAGATGTTCATGGACGCGTTCAACCTGGACCTTGACTTGCGGATCTCTCTTGGCGACCTCAGCACTCCCAGGTTCATGCCGGCACGTACGTACGGCGAGACGACCCTGGGGAAGCTTGCGGATGCGAACGGCTCGGGAAGAGCCGGGTTCTCTATGACCTATCCTTTTATCGTGCGCGACGTGGCGGGAAGAACGGTCGTCCTGACCCACGGCCATCATCTCGATTTCTACGCCAGCTCGCACGGCTGGGCCAGGACGTTCTGGCTTGGAAGATACATCATCAAGAAAAGGCGGCAGAACGCCACGCTCCACGACATCGAGATGGCAAACATACCATTCTGCGGCGCAATGTCGGTTGCGCCATGGGTCCCTGAGCTGGTCAACGAGGGACTCAAGTATTACCACATTATCAGCTTCTTCGGCAGGCTCTTCCGCTCCGCCAACTTGCGCGAGTCACCGCTCCGTGACTCTCTCATCAAAGAGAATTACGACGAGATAGAAAAGCTCCTTGGCCAGTTGGGAGTCCCGCTGCCCTCGTGCTTCATCTACGGGCACACGCACAGGGCGGGGGTGGGGATGCTCCCAGGCACCGGAATGACCATAGCGAACACCGGGACGTGGATGCTGGCGGAGGATGACGTGCCCACCGGGACGTGGGTCGAAGTCGACGAAGACGTGAAGCTATACGCTCTCGGCCGTGAAGGCAGCGAGCTACTCGAGGAGATCGCGCTCGAGAACAAGGAGGCGTAGATGGACTGCCCGAACATCGACCGGAACAAATCATCCTGCACCTGCACTTATGAGCCATGCAGCAGGAAAGGCAACTGCTGCGAATGCCTCCGTTATCACCTCAACATGCGCGAGCTGCCAGCCTGCGCTTTTACACCAGAAGCAGAACGCACCTACGACCGTTCCTTCTCCAAATTCATCCAGACCAACAAATAGCCGCAACGATCGCCTCCCCCTCGAGGGGGAGGGAAATATAAGCGCCGCGCCTTGGCCGTTGGGCCTGGCGCGGCGCCCTCTCCCTGTTTTATGTGCCTGCCCTGCAAGCGGTACAAGCAAATCAAGGATAACAAAGCAAGCCGATCATGTCAAGGTCAACGCGGCTTGCCGAGGAAGAACGAATGCGGGTCGAAGATCCGCGTGCTAAGTAGTTCATCGAGTGTCGGGGGTTCGATCTCCGAGACGTCCGCGGCCACCCTCAGGTCCCATCCGCAGTTTTCCCTGATGGCGTCGAGCGCGGCCTCCTTCCCTTTGCTCGAAGGGAAATAACCGGTGAGCACGAGCTCCCCTTCGCGCTTTTCCAACACGCCACGCGAGGTGACCACAGTGGTGATCTTCTCGCCGGGGCAGGTGATATATGGCACGCTCTCGACGAGCCTGAACGGCAGATGGTCGATGACGATGAGCACTTCCCTGGCTCCGTAGGCGACGTCAGCCGCGCCTCCCGAGCCGACCAGGAACATCTTCATCTCGGGGATACACGTGGAGTTGACGTTGCCGTACCGGTCCACCTGTCCGGCGCCAAGCGCTCCGATGCACAGGTTGCTCTGGGCACCGACGAGCGAACCCAGGATATCGTATATGTTAGTGAGCATCCGGCACTGTGGGATATTGCGCATGTTGAAGATGTACGGATCGCCGGGCTGCGGGCTGTAGCCGTAGAAGCCCACTTCCGCCATGAGATCGATGTCGTAGCCCTGCTCGCGGAGGTTGTAGTAAGCCAGCCAGGCGGCAAGGTTGGATGCGCCTACTCCAGCAAGTATTGTGCGGTATCCGGAATCAAGCGCCTTTTTTGCCAGGATGCGCCCACCAGTGCTCACCATCATCTCGACCGCGTTGTACTCCGGTCCCTTGTTCATCGTGGGAACCGCTTCCGCCAGCTCCTGCTTCCATGAATCCGTAGCCGCCTTGCCCTGCAGATACCACAGGCGCTCCTGCCCGACTTTCTCGAGGTACTCTTCGTGGTCTTTGCAGCCGAATATCCACTCCTCCATCCACTGCGCGAGAGCATCGGGATCGGTGCTCTTGTGGCGAAGGTCGATAACCGCCTCCCGGTCCACCTCGTAACCGGCGACCTCCTTCTCGAGGCCGTAGTTGGACATGCCGGCGGGATGCGAGCCGAACCGGGCGGGGCATACCGCCTTGACCAGGTAGGAGGGCACGCCCACAAAGTGGCTGTATCTCTTGATGAAGTCGTGGTCCACGATCTCTTCGACGGTCGCTATGACCCCTTCTTTCGCCCCGCGCGCCGAACCCGTGGTCTCGGCGTCCGGTGGCGCGCAGACGACGTTGCCTGAAGGGTCGGCCGCCCAGCCGTGGATGATAGTGACGTCCGGCCTGAGGGCCCTGGCAAAGCCGGTCCTCTTTCCATCAGGTGTCTCCGTTACGAAGTAATCGTCGACGTTCTCCTGCTCGATGCTGGTGCCCAGGATGGAAGGCGCCGGTATCCAGTCGAAATCGAGCGCGCCCGCCAGAAGGCGCAGGCAGAACGTAAGGATGGTCCAGTTCTCCATTACGACCGTGCCATCGCGATACGCCGCCTGAAAGACCGGGTTCGGGCCTGGAACCGGGAGCGAGTCACCGAAGAACGTGGCAATCGCTTTCTTGACGATACCCGCATAGAACATGCAGCTCATATCGCCGGTGAAGCCCAGGCCGCTTATGGTGAAGCCCGGGTCTTTGCCCCGGAACTTGCGGGCCAGCTCGTGGTACGCGGCACATGGTCTCGCGTAGCTATGTGCCAGATGAAGGTACATGCCCGGTCTGATGAACTTCTCGATCGCGTCCCCGAGCGGCATCACCTTATCGGATGCAAACCCGGACTCGGAGATACCCACCTTGCGGTTGACGACTGTATCGAACTCGCCGAACATTCGCACACCTCCCGGGGAATCAGCCCTTCTCTTTCTGATTTGTTACAGCGTAAGAAACCATCGTGCACCGATCTGGAACGGTCTTTGCCTGAGTCTCACCTGTTGTTGCGCGATGCTTCTTCAAAGTATTCGACGATACGACGGGCGGCGGCCTCCCAACTGAAGCACTTCTTGACTATAGAACGCATCTCCACGCCCATTAGAGCGAGCGCAGCTTCGGGCATGCCGAGCACCGTGTTGCAGGCCTCCGCGATCCTTGACACAACCTTCTCCCTCGTCCCGAGCATGACCTGTTCCGCCCTCGAGCCCCACACTGTCCGCATCGGCTCGAGAGCCGTTTCCAGTCCGGAGTGATAGCTCGCAATCGGCAGCACCCCAGAGGCCATCGCTTCGGTCACCACCATGCCGAAAGCTTCCTGCGCAAGAGACGGGACCAGCAGCGCCCGCGCGTGCGGCAGCAGGTTACGGTGCTCTTCGGGCGTCAGGTAGCCGGTAAAGATGATCGCGTCGCGGAGGTCGTACTCGTAACAGACCCTTACGTAGTCATCGAGCATCCCCAGACCCGAGAGGTCCTCCAGGAACGTGAGCACCGGGCCGAACGGGTCGTCCATCCTGTCGACATACGTCTCGTTGCCATATTCGCACAGTCGCCTAAAAGTCCCGATCTCACCGTCGTCGAGCGCCGCGATCATCATCTCGAGCAGGCCGCGAAGCTCCCCGAAGCCCACCACTACGAGCCTCGCGTCGGGGTACTCCCTGATCACCAGGGGGAATGCGGGTATGGCACATTGTATCCCCTTGGTCTCGAGTAGCTTACCTAGAAACATTATGAACGGGCTCTTCCGCCTCACGAGCCACTCCATCCCGACACCAAGCTCGGGGTCGGGCATCCACTCGGGGTGGAGCGAGTTTATCCTTGCGATCTCGTCGCCAAGCCGCTGGAGCGCGCCACGGGGTTCGCGAGCCTCGAGCGACCTGCTCCAGAAGTTGCCGACCCTGACGCCGGCGCTCCTTTCCCTGACCCCGATCATCATCGTGTCGACGGATTCGCGAAGGTCGGTCTCTCCAGGCTTGAAGAGCTCGGTATCGACGCCGGGCGGCAGAAGGGTCAGCTTTTCCTCAAGCCCGCGCAAGGCCGGCCCGAACACTTCGATTACCTGCTCCTCGGTGTGCTCGCTCGGCACGAAGATCTTTTTCGCCCCCTCGAGGCCGTCGATGCCGTACGGGAGGTACCTCGAGTCCTTCCTGACAGTGAAGTCGATCGCGGAGCCGTGGATGCTGACGAAATAGGGGATATCGTACTTGGCCGCGACCGGCCTGGCGATATAAGGGAGCATCACGGCGTGGTTCACGTGCAGGACCTCGGGCACGAACTGCTCGACAAGCCTGTCGAGCGAACGGCGGTTCCTGTCCACATACCAGTCGAGCTCGATCTCGTCGAGCGCGGTGAACTCCTTGACCGTGAATCCGGGGTATGAGTCGAGGACGTAGACCGGCAGCAACCCACCGATTTCCGGTTTGAACACCATGCAGTTGCCCGGGTAGTCAGTCTTCTTCTCCCACACCGTATGCGGAGTCAGACTGCCTTCCTCTTCCCTGAGGTAGGCAGACACGAAGTCCAGGCGCGGGTCGTCCTCCTGGCACATGACCGCCAGGTGATGGCCCTGCTGGCACAGGGCTCGTGCAAGTGACTGAACATACTGGTTACTACCCGTGCCCCTCAGGAGATAACCGTGGCAGATGAGTATCCGCAATCTTGGCTCCAATCCCATTGGTCATGGAGATTATATGGCATCTGCCCTGATTTTCCCCTCCCCCTCGAGGGCCACCCCACTCAGTCCTCTTCTCTCGAGGGGAGGGAGGCAGGTTTGAGGAGTTTTTGCATATAGGAGCGTCTTGGGGACAAGGCTATGGCGAGGAGGAAGAAGCCGAAGAGGACGAGGACTATCATGGCGCCGCTGGCCACGTTGAACCGGAACGACAGATAGAGCCCTATCACGATTGACGCCAGTCCCGAGACGGTCGACATGACCAGGACCCCGCGGTAGTTGCTGAAGACCTGGAGGCCCGTCGCTCCGGGTATGACGATGAGCGCGGAGACAAGTATTATTCCGACGAGCTTTATCGAGACCACTATTATTAGGGCCATCGTTATCAACAGCCCGTAATATACGAACCTTACCGGAACACCGCTCGCCTTCGCGGTCTCTTCGTCAAATGAGAAGAAAAGCAAGTCTTTGAAGAAGAAGATGAGGAACGCAAGGCCCAGCACAGCCAGCACAGCCAGGATCACGACGTCGGTCCAGTTCATGGCGAGTACGCTGCCGAACAGGTAACTCAGCAGGTCCTGGTTGTACGCGTGCGCGGCCGCGATGAGCACAACACCAAGCGCCATCGATGCTGAGAACAATATGCCGATCACGGCGTCCTCGTGCAGCCGTCCCTTCCGGGAGAACCAACCTATCCCTCCCGCGACGCCCACACAAAAAACAGCCGCAGTCGCGATCGGGTTGAGGCCGAGCGCGATGCCGATGCCTACCCCGCCGAACGCCGCGTGCGAGATCCCCATGCCCGCGAAAGCCAGACGCCGCACGATGATGAAGAAAGACAATACGGAGCACGTCGCCGCTATAAGCAGCCCCCCGACCAGCGCCCTCTGGCCGAAACCGAAGGCAAGCATCAGCCGGCACCCCCCGATTCCCCATGCGCATGGTCCCCGGCTCCGACCAGGAAGTCGAACTCGCACCTGTAGACGTCCTTGAGACGGTCGGACCCCAGGACCTCCTCGGGCTTTCCGTGCATGTGCATGGTGCGGTTTATGCAGATAACCTCGTCCGCGTATCGCGCGAGAACGTTGACATCGTGTGAGACGAAGATGACCGAGAGCCCGAGCTCCTCCTTGAGCCTGGTGAGCAGCTCCATGAACTGGTTCTGAGCCGGGACGTCAAGCCCCGAGGTCGGCTCGTCGAGTAGGAGTATATGGGTCTCGCGGCACAGCGCGCGGGCCAGGAACGCCCTTTTCTGCTGGCCTCCGGATAGCTCTCCGATCAGCCGTTTCTCGAGCCCATGGAGCCCCACCATCCTGATGCTTTCAAGCACCGCATCCCTGTCTTTTTTCCTGGCGAACCGGAGCGGCCCGATGCAGCAGATACGGCCCATCATCACCACGTCGAACACGGTCACGGGAAACAGCGGGTCGAAGAGCACGTTCTGTGGAACGTAGCCGATGTGGTGCAGCTCGTGCCTGAGCTCGGTCGGGCTCATCCCCATCACGCAGACGTCCCCGCGTTCCGGTTTGAGGATGCCGAGTATCAGTCGCAGAAGGGTCGTTTTTCCCGCCCCGTTCGGACCGATAACCCCGACGAAACTCTTCTCTTGAAGTGTGAAGCTTATGTTTTCGAGTACGGTCTGTCCTCCGAGGCTCACCCAGACGTTGTCGAGCTGTATGAGCGTACGAGGCCCACCCGTTCCGTCAAAGAATTCCGCGACCTTGCACGCGTGCGTCATCTCAAGGCCTCCTCCATGACCGCCGCGTCGTGCCGGACCATCTTGATGTAGGTGCTGACATCAGGCTTGTCCGGGTTGCCGAGCGCGTCGAGGAAGAGCAGGCGCGCTCCCGCTTCATCGGCGACTACCTGGGCGGCTTTGGGGTTGGTCTGGGGTTCCGCGAAGACCACGTCTATCTTTCTTTGTATTATGTCGTCGATGAGTTTCTTTATCTTCTTGCCAGACGGCTCCTGTCCGGGCAGCTCCTCGATCGCCCCGGCCTGCGTGAGGCCGTACCGCCTCGCGAAATAAGCCCAGGCCGGGTGGAGCGCCACGAAATCTTTCTTGCTGAACGCAGCCGTCCGAGATGCGATCTCCGAGTCCAACGTCTTGAGCTTTTGTTTGTAAGCAGCGGCGTTTTTCATATAAGTCGCGGCGTGCGTCGGGTCGGCCTTTGCAAGGCCCGCGGCTACGGCGTCGACCTCGTACGCGGCAAGCGCGGGGTCCAGCCAGACATGTGGGTCGTACGGGCCCGCCAGGTCTTTTTCTCCCCCATACTGGCCGGCCTTGATGAGCCGGCTCCTCGGTATCGCATCGGATGCCACGACTTTCAGCAGCTCCCTGTTGCCTACCTTGTCGACCACGCTCGATGCCCACGTCTCGAGCTGAAGCCCGTTAGTGACGAACAATCCCGCCTGGGTCAGGAAAGCGAGCTGCCTGGCCGTTGGCTCGTACGTATGGGCGCTTGCCCCCGGCGGAACCAGGGTCTCGACTTCGACGAGGCCGTCTCCCACCTGGCGGACGAAGTCCGCGAGCGGGACTATGGAGACCGCCACCTTCAACCGGCCGGATTGCTTTGCCGGACTACAGCCTGGAAGGGCCACTGCGAGCGCCAGCAGGACTACGATACAAGCGATCTTCCATGCGCCCTGCCTGGCAACGGGATACTGCAATGCGGCCTCCGGACCTCCTGCGCCCGATCAACCCGACTTCGGCCGGATGACGACCTCGCGGATGACATCGCCCTGGGCGATGTTCTTGACGACATCCATCCCGGATACCGTCTCACCGAACACGGTGTACTGATTGTTGAGTGATGGTTGTGGGGCAAGGCAGATGTAGAACTGGCTTCCGCCCGAGTTCGGGTCGCTTGAGCGCGCCATCGAGAGCGTGCCCTCGAGGTGTGGCTTGTTGTTGAACTCCGCCGGCAGGTAGTACCCGGGGCCTCCGGTGCCGACGTCGGCAGCGTTCGGGTCTTTGCTCTTGGGGTCACCGCCCTGGATCACGAAGCCGGGCACGACCCTGTGAAACCTGAGGCCGTCGAAAAACCCGCTGCGCGCCAGGTGGATGAAGCTCGCCACGGTAACCGGCGCGACGTCGGGGAAGAACCTTACCACTATGTCCCCCTTGTCGGTCCTTATGACCGCTTCGACGTTCGCTCCGTCCTGCGCGTCAGGAAAATCGGCAAGCGTCTTGAGCGGCTTGCCGTCCGGCCCTAGCTGTGTGCCGGACGTCGCGGATGACTCCGGTGCGGACATTGCAGTACCCCCTTGCTCCTTGGTCGTTTTCGTATTGCCGCATCCGCCGGTCACGGCAACGGCGATCAAGATGATTGCGATCGTCGATGCAATAAATATCGTTCGCCTCATTGCTCTCGTTTCCCCCTGGAATAGTGAGAGAATCCACTCCACTCGCGAACCGGCGCTTCACAGTATAGCAGGAGTGCGTGAGAACGAGGCGGAGTCATCTCCGTCTACGATTCAAGCAGATCAAACTCTTGATGAGCCACGACCATCCAAACGTCGCTTGGTGAGGCCGCGAAGGCGCGGATAGGATAGAAGGAGAACACCTGCTCAAAGGAGAACTAATCGGCAAATGCCAGGTCTGCTGAGCAATGAAAGGTGGGTTAATTGGGACTGGAAAGTGATTCGAGCGGACCCCTTCTGGAGAGCAGCGGCTGGCTGGCGGCGCACCGGAAGCAGCAGGTCTCACTGAAGATGAACCCGGTCCACTCACACGGCAGTAGCTTAAACGGCGAGGTCGCGCGTGGCATGCCCACGCATGAGTCTCCCCAGGCCTGGCGCGCCTGGAGCATCGGGCTCTTCAGGCGGTTTCCCGCCGTAAACGACGAAAGTTCCGGGCTCACCGACGCCTAGCCGGCCGGCCAACGTTCCAGGCACCTGAACAGAGTCCGCGGCGCGAGCTTTCACAAAGAATAACTGCAACCGGACGCCCGCGGTTGCTCTCCACCCTCAACACCGATAATCTCCAGTTGCTCAACAGCATCCTTCGCGGTGCGCAGGAGCGTTGCCCGTCCGGTCGAAATCAGAACTGCCAAGCGAGTGTTTCAGGGGTATGAACTGGAGGAGGAGAAACGATGGCTGAATTCAGCAGAGAGGAAGCGGCACGGATACTGGAGGAAATGGGCCTGTCCGACAAGTACGACGCGAACGAGTTCTACATGGGCATCAATGTCGAGTTGGAGCACGGGACTGTCGACCCCGCGACCAACGTCACCAACGACGACCCCACCGTGACCGCGAAGATCGCCCTCGCGCACCTCAACGAGCTCCCCAACTATTACACGCTCCTCGAGGAGATGGAGGAAAAAGGCGAGGCGATGCTCAAGTAGCGAGCGGCCGGCGTAGAGCGAGCCGTGCTGACGTCGTCCACCTGGCGCACAGGATCAACGAGGCAACTCGCAAGATGGTCCTTTTCCTGCGAGCCATCAGCTCCTCTAACTCGAGCGCCTCCCGCTCGAGATTCCTGTTGAGGAGAGACCATTCGCGAGCCCCTCCGTCGTGCCCCGCTGCCACGGACGGGGCGTGCTCCTCACCATGACGGGCGAGATTGATCTTGACCCCGGGTTGGACTACTCCGAGGATCGGGTCGCCGTTTGCGCGCGTGTAATAGACAAAATCGGGGGCGGCTTCCGGTTCGAGTGGGGCGACACTGGCGAAACTCAGGCCGCACGTCGGGTAAGGGCGCATCTTGCCTATCCTATCCATGGCCTCGCGCATTTCGGACTGGCTCAGGCCGAGCCTCTTGCGCAGGTCCCCGGGCTTTCCGCCTTTAAGTTCGTCCAGGTGCTCGATTATCGTTCGTTCGGCGTAACTTGCTGTCCAGGCGCTGGTGCGATACTGGAACCGGATGAAATCCGTGACACAGGTTGAGCCGATTCCACCGGGCTCCACTGTCTTTAACAGCTCGAGTACCATAAGTACGTCTTTTTCGAGGCAACCGACCGAGCGGGCGATGTTCTCAGGCGTCTCAGTGATGAACCCGCGGCTGTCCAGGAAATCGATAAGCGCGTTCCATATGACGGCCTGGCCCTTCTCAGTGAAGGCGGGAGCCTGGGTCCTGAGATAGAGCGGCAGTGTCTCCGTAAAATCCTCCGAGGGTCCTACGACCTGTTCCTGCTCGACATCTGTGGGCGCACCGAAGAAGTTGTAGCGACCCTCCCGGTGAGCGGCCTCTGTGATCTCGCCTTGGTCTACCGGTATCAGCTCTCCATGGCCCATCGAATAGCAGGCGAACTCATCATCGAGTTCGACGTATGGATTGCGGTCGACGATGCTCTCGATGTGCCTGATGCACTCGAGCGCGTGCATTTCGAGCAGCCTCGTGATGTTAGCGTGATACTGCGACGGGCGGCCTCTTAATGTGGTTCCATGCGAAAGGGATACGTCCACTTCAAGCTCCCTCAGGTACCTCTCAGCCGATGTCTCAGCGGGCGTCATTGTATCAAATCCGGCCAGTCCGTGAACATCATTTTTCATAGAGTCCCCGGATTGTAGTCAGATGCAATTGAGGAAAAACACTTGAAGCAAGCTCAAGGCGATGCGGTAATATATCGGAGTCAATTACTCGAGACCCACCCGGGGATGGCTGAGCGGCAGGGAGGCTGGGATGGCTAAAGCAATCGTGATAGGAACCGGCATAGGCGGTGCGGGTATTGCCGGACTGCTGGCCAGGGAAGGCTACGAAGTCACAGTCTTCGAGCGCAACGAGTTTCCCGGCGGCAAGACCTCCATGTACGAGAGGGACGGTTTCCAGGTAGACATGAGCGTGCACATCTCCGCACGCGGAGAGAACGGGCCCATAGGCACACTGGCCAGGCGGCTGGACGCCGATCTCGAGTTCCTTATGCGAGAGCCGTGGCGTTTGATGGTCGGTGAAAAATCGTGCAACCTGCCGCTCGCCTTCACAAAACCGACCGCCCTGATCAAGATAGCGCTCCTGGTCGGAGCAAAGCCCTGGAACGCAATCGGCGCGCTCCGCCTCTTTTTAAAGATCGTCAGCATCAAGGGCAAATCCGATCTCGACCCTTACTATGGTACTCCCACCTCTGAGTTTATCCGCGGCTTTACAAAGGATGAAAACCTGTACATGTTCCTGAACATCCTGGGCGGCCTCATGTTCGTCATACCCGCGAGTGAGGCGTCCACCGCCGAGTTCCTCTGGGCGATGTCCACCTGGACCCACGACGCCTCCTCCGCGTATCCCAGGGGTGGTTTCGGGCGCATTCCCAGCTCGTTCCTGGAGGTATGCGAAAAGCACGGCGGCGAGGTTAGACTCAGCGAGCCGGTGACCAGCATCGTTGTGGAGAAAGGCGCAGTCATTGGGGTCGAGACCGAAGAAGGTTTCTACCCGTGTGACATCGTCGTCAGTGACGCCGGCATCCGGAACACGGTAGAGCTGGCCGGCACCGGGAACTTCGACCCGGGATACGCGAAGCGCGTCAGCGAGCTCATCGACTCCGACGGGGCCGTCACGGTCAAGTACGCGCTCGATTATAAGCCGACCGACGCCATCGTGTCGGTCTACATCCCCAGGGGATTCATCTACGAGGATTACCGTGCAAGCCTCGAGGCCGGAGACATACCACAGGACCCCGCACTCTACATGGTATCTCCCACCGTCGCCGACCCCGACCTGGCTCCTCCCGGAAAGCACCTCCTGCTGGTATGCGCGGCTGTGCCACCGTCGCTTGCCCATTCTGATGCCGCGACCAGTATGGGCGAAGTCGTTGACCGCAGGATGAGCGAGCTCTTCCCGGGCATCGAGGAGCATACTCTCTGGAAGCACAAGACGAGCCTGGAGTTTATCAGCATGATGGGAGGCAGGGGCGCCGGAGAAGCCATAGGCCTCGCGCAGCGGTACGATCAGGACGGCGACAACAGCGTGAACCCTGCCCTGCCCGTGAAAGGCCTTTACGCGGTGGGGGTTGATGCTGGCGGTATGGGCATAGGCACCGAGCGCGCCGCCGACAGCGCCATGAACGTCTTTGAGCGCATTTTGGCGGACGCCGGGAGCTGAGTGCGGGCCGTAAATCTCCCGCTCCGGTCAAGCTCACTGAATAGATCGACCGAGAATTCAAATTATGTAGTGTCTCCCTGTTGCTAGGCGACCGATTCTTTGTAACTATACAATCGGATGGTTTTCGGCAGATTATGTGACAGCTCTTATTCAACAATAGTACGGCTTTCTTGATTGCAGCGCGGACAACGTCATCAATAAGCGGCGGGTTTCGTAAACTGCGAAGAAGAGCGGGGTCGGGGCCGGCCGCGTGGGAGCGCGGGGAGGCTGCTAATGGCACAGACCAGGATCAGGGAAGAGGCCAGGGAACGGAGAGTCGTCAAGAGGCCGATGGTCTTCGAAAAAGACCCGGTCCACAACCGCGAGGAAAACCTTGCAAAAGCGCTGGAGGCGCTCAAGGAGACGCTCGGCGAGGAGTGGGCCACCAACTCCCCATCCATCCTGTGCGGGTACGCCCGAGACCAGAGCTTCATACCGGCCAGCTACCCCCATGTCGTCTGCATGCCCGGCAGCACCGAGGATGTTCAGACGGTCTACAAGATCGCCAACGAGTACCTGATCGACGTACTGCCGTACGGCACGGGGCTCTCCACGGCCGGAGCTACCCTGCCCCCGCTGGGCGGGATCATCGCCGACCTCCGGCGGATGGACAAGATCGTCGAGATCGACGGCGAGAACATGTTCGCCACCATCGAGCCGGGCGTCAATTTCCTGCAGCTGCAGGCGGCGGCCCAGCGTGTCGGGTGCCGGCTGCTCAACCCGTCGACCGCCGCGACCGCGGGCGTGCTCAGCAACCACCTCTTCTGCAACATAAACACCATGGCGTCCAAGTACGGTTTCGGGATGGACAACATACTCGATGTGGAAACCGTCCTGCCGACCGGTGCGATATTCAAAGCCGGGGGGCTTTCTTACGGTTCGATCAAGGGCGCCGTACCCGGGCCGGGCCCCGATATGTCGGCGATGTTCCGCTACGCTTTCGGGACGCTCGGGTGTGTCACCAGGATGACAATCCGCCTCTACCCCGAGACGCCGTTCCACCAGCAGGTCTTCCCCGCTTACGAGGAAGACAGGCTCGAGGTGCTGGCCGATGCCCTGCTCAAGGTCGCGCAGGACAACCTCTCTCTCGAGCTCGCGCACCTCATGAACTCCTTCTACGGGATATTCATCGGCGACAACAACAAGGAAGCGAGCAAGGTCACCGAGCTGATGCCTCGCCACAACCTGCTCACCATCTTCGGCGGCGAGACCCAGGAGGAGGCCGACACCAAGGCGGCGGTAACGCAACGGATGCTCGAGAAGAATTTCCCCATGTTCGACTACCTCCCCAAGGAGGCCATCGAGCAGATGACCGAGGATAACGAGTATGTCGACCTCGACAAGTGGGTAAAGTTCTTCAACGTGACAGTGCGGGTCCAGCGCGTGCGAGGCTCCTTCATGATCGGGGCGCTCATCGACAAGCTCGGCAACATGGTCGACATCGAGAAGACAATGCGCAATGTGTGCACCGACCAGGTGGGCACCAACGACAACGCGCTGAGGCCGGACGACGCCTCGACGTACCTGCAGCCGTACCACATGGGCCGCTCGGCTTACATGGAGTACGACCTGTACACGAACCAGGCCGACAAGGACGACCTCATCAGGATGCTCCTGGCGTACTACAAATCGTCGTTGAAGGGGATGGCCGAGGGCATGCTGTTCGCGGCAGGAGTTACCGCATGGCTGAAAGGCCTGGCGCCGATGGTGGATATGGCCGTCGAGGTGGTGATGCCGAACCTCGTACAGCTGATGCGCGCGTTCACGATCATGAAGATGTCTCTCGACCCTAACAACATCGCGGCCCGGCGCTGGGAGTACGACACGGGCTGCGGCAAGAAGTTTATCGTCCTGTTCTAGAACCCACCCCCTAGAGGGGGGCTCAGGGTACGTTTTTTCCTCGAGGTCCTCGCGGAAAGAGCGAATTCGGTCAGATATAAATCCGCTGCGGAGTTCTATGGAAAAAAGTACCCGTCGCCCTGCACTTTAAGAGAATAGGAAGACTATGGTCAGGGTCTCTGACTTCCGCTTATGTGCCCGCGAGGTCGCGATTGTTGAACGCGATCGCGCCGGCGATCAAAGTGACGACTCCAATTCCGATGAGGATTCCCGCGGTGGACCACCTCGGATCGGTTGCGGGCGACAGGGCTACGTGATGCAGCAGCGATGTGTCGAGCACCCAGTGATTCAATTTGATCGCCGGTCCGATCATCTCGAGCAGGAACGACCACCCGATGACCGTGTAAAGCACTGCTGAAGTCCATCGGGGCCTGAGGCCCAGCGTCAAGACCCCTATCCCGATGATAAGCGCTGCCGGAATGGCGGCGTTGATCCCGGCTTCGATCATCTTTCCCAATGCTATGCCCGTATTCTGGCTCTCGGACCCAAACCAGGAGAACAGACCCGTGACGACACCCGCGAGAAAGACCGATGCCACGACTATCAGCAATCTTCCACCGAGCCACCGCATCCTGGATACCGGACGGGTCAGCAGGTTATCCAGGTATCCTTCGGCCTCGTCCTCCCGCATCGAGTTGATCGCTTGAGCGGCCATCGCCATTATCGCGGTCATGAACATCAGGAAGACGACCGCAATATAGGTGGTGGCCCCTACAGCAGGGTTCTGGGTAATGTTCTTGATAAAAGTCTGGGTACCGGTGGTGGCCGCCATAGCCTTTCCGGCCGCTTTTGCTATAGCACCCATGGCGATGCTCGTCGCCGCAAGGGTGGCCATCCATCCGAAGATCGACCCTCTAGATTCACGCAGCGCGAGCTGCAGCGGCGTGTTGAGAAACCTCGTACGGTGCTTGCGGGAGTCTTTGTCGGGTATGAGGCTCGCTCCGAGGTCGCGCCCGCCCGCCATATAGACGGTCGCGGTGCAGAGAACCACCACGAACGCGAATATCGGGAGCAGCCAGATCGGGTTGCTGCCCGTGAGGGGCCGGAGGTGCTGGATCCAGCCGAGTGGGCTCACGTTGGTCAGCCAGTGCGCGCTCGGGGTGGCGTCCCCGATAGCCCGGAGGATGAACGAGAGACCGAACACTCCTGCAGCTATGCTGGCGGCCCTGCGCCGGGTGGGCGCGATCTGGCTCGTAAAGGCGCCAACCGCGAAGAACTCCGCTATGCTCGCCACCAGTGCCAGCGAGAAGAACAGCGTTTCGCTCGCGCTGAAGTGAAGCTTGTTCATGTTTCCTACGATGCCCGTCACCACGGCGGTGAGGGCGTAGATAATCAGCAATCCGGCGCCGAGGCCGGCCAGTGTATTCAGCGCCGCCTTCCCTCCGGTCGTCTGCCCAGATAGAAAGAGCTCGAGCCTGCCGGCTTCTTCCTCGCCACGGAACCTTTTCGTCGCGGCCACCAGCGCCCATATCCCCCCGACTATCGTCAAGACCCCGAGGGTGCGCCATGCCACGAAGCCGCGGACCGTATCGATTCGATGTGCGACCCCGAAGAGCGCCTGCAACCCGGCATTGGTCCCGAACAAGCGGGCCAGTGTTTCGCGCGCCGCCTTGGTGCCATACGTCTTGTTGAAACCCAGGATAGACGATGCCGTGTAGATGGCGTACGCGTAACCGATTATCAAGGCCGTCTTGTAGATGCTGCGGCTTGTGAAGCGGGCTATTACCGTCCCGGGGGACCTGTACCTCTCGACCGCGGGTTCGGCCCCGGCGGCAAGCGTCTCAGCTCCCATTGCCCTGCTCCCTTGCTCGCGCCTCCCCGGTACTATTGTTTTCCTCTCCGTACAGCGCGAGGAAAAGCTCTTCGAGCGAGGGCTCGCGGCTTACGAGCGTTTTAGGGCGCTCGGCCGCAAGCACCGAGAGCAGCGGGGCAATCTCTCCGCGTACCTGGCATGTCACCTGGTGACCCGCGACGTGGACCCGGCTGATACCCTCGATGTTCCCAATATCCGGCGGTGCCCCGTCGAACGTCGCCTCCACCGTCACAGAAGACAGGTGCCGCATCTCGGCCAGGGTGCCCAGCTCGACCAGCTTGCCGACCCTCAGTATGGCCAGCCGGTCGCACAGCGCTTCGACCTCTGCCAGGATGTGCGACGAGAGAAAAACGGTCTGGCCGTTGTCCTTTGCCTCGGTTACACTCAGGCGGAAAGCCTGCTCCATCAGCGGGTCAAGGCCGCTCGTCGGCTCGTCGAGCACCAGCAGGTCGGCACGAGTCATGAACGCGGCTATGATGCCGATCTTCTGCCGGTTGCCTTTCGAGTACGTGCGCACTTTCTTGCTCGGGTCGAACTTGAAGCGCTCAACGAGCTCGTCGCGGTATTCCGGGTCGACCCCTCCGTGCACCTTTCCGAGAAGGTGGAGCGTCTCCATGCCCGTCAGCGACGGCCACAACATCGCCTCTCCCGGGACATAGGCTATACGCTTGTGCACCTCGACCTTCTGCTTCTGGCAATCCATCCCGAAGATGGAGGCGCTTCCCAGGGTCGGCCTGATCAGCCCGAGGATGAGGCGGATCGTCGTGGTCTTGCCCGCGCCGTTCGGGCCAAGGTAGCCCATTACCTCTCCTCTGCCGACGTCGAGGTCGAGCGGGGCGAGCGCCGTCAGCGAGCCGTAATCCTTGCTCAGGCCTTCGAAGTGAATTACTGTTTCCACGTGCTCTCCATTCCCGTCACAACGATCCTCAGCGGTGTATCGGTCATGCGCTCTACGTGCGAGTCGCCCCTTCCATCAGGTCTTCCAGGTCGAGCATTGAAATCTTCTTGATGTATGAATCGGGTGCGCTGCCGAGAGATCCCGGCCTGGCGCCAAGCAGCTTCTCGATGGTCTCCAGTATCAGCGCGAACCTTCTCCTCAGGCGCCTCGCCTTCTCCGCCGGTTTTTCCTTCAGGCTCGCGATCTCAACCCAGGCCTCAACGGAGGCGAACATGAGCATCAGCGTCAGGTCAACCGCGTCGGCGGTGAACTTCACGTCGAATACGCCCTCATCGATCCCCTGCTGCACCAGCCCCCTGAGGATTGGGGTGCAAAGCTCGCGCGACCTGTCGAACGCCCTTTTCATCAGGCGTGCGTTCTCTTCCCTGAAAAGGATTGGGGCGAAGACCCGGACGTACTCCAGGTTCTCGCTCTTCCACTGCCAGGAGGCCGCGAGGAACTCCCTCAGCTTCGCGTCCGCGGGGAGGTCCTTTCCCTCAATCCCTTGCTCTATGCTATCGATCACCGCGCCGACCAGTCGCTCCGATCCGGCGTCCAGAAGGTCCTCCTTTGAGGAGAAGTAGTGATAGAAAGCACCCTTCGAAACCCCGACCGCGTCGATGATCTCCTGGACCGTCGTTTTCTCATAGCCCTTCTTCAGAATGAGCTCTGTGCCGACGTCGATGAACTCGTTCATCCGTTCGTCGTGATCCTTGACAGTCCGCATCTTCGAACTCTCCTACTCTCCGTATGTCGCTGCGCCGGGCGCCGCCATGGGGGAAGTTAAACGACCGACCGTCGGTATGTACCGACCGTCGGTCAGAATACTCCTAAAGATCGTTGCGGTCAAGCCCGCGGCCGGCCCTGTCAAGTGGCTCAAGCGCGTCCCACGACCCGCAAGACGTTCGAGTGATCACGCCGTTTTGCCGCAAACCTCCTCGGGGCGGTTCATCGCACTGCGCACTCCTCGCAGAATCTCCAGAGCAGCAATGCCGCTACGAGCGCCAGGGCGCCACCGAAGAAAAACGCCACGGACGGGCCGCTTGCCTTCGAGCTCGACCAGATGACACCGAAAATGACGCTGGCAAACAGGCTGAAGACGCCCACGGTCATGTGATAGACGCCGAACGCGGTTCCCTTTACGTCGGCCGGGGCGAGGTCGGCAACGTAGGCGCTCAGGCATCCCTGGGTCAGTCCGTAGAACAACCCATACACAGCGAACAGCAACCATATGTAGACCAGCCGGTGCGCGAACCCGAAGCCGATGTAGATCAAGGCGTAGAGCGGAAAGCCGATCAGGAGCGTCTTCTTCCTGCCTATGCGGTCCGAGATCATGCCTCCCGGAGTGGATGTCCCGGCGTAGACGATGTTGAACACCATCCAGGCAAGCGGTATCAGGTATGCTTTCATGCCAAGGTTCTGCGCGCGCAGCAGGAGGAACGCGTCGCTCGAGTTGCCGAGCGTGAATACCGCGACCACCAACAACAGCATCTTGTAGTTTCGATCGAAGCCGGCAAGACGCAGGCCCGGAAACTTCGCCTTGCCCTCAAACTTCTTCTCGCGAAGTGTCGTCACGAGCAAGACGACAGCGATCATCCCGGGAATGAAAGCAGCGAGGAACACCCACCGGTAAGCGCTGTTTCCCTGCCCCCGCAACAGCCACATCATCAGGAACGCTATGGCGGGTCCAATGACCGCGCCCAGGGTGTCCATGCTACGGTGAAAGCCGTAGGCCTTGCCGCGGCTGGCGGCGCTGGTCGTCTCGGATATCAGCGCGTCTCTCGGCGCCGTGCGGATGCCCTTGCCTACGCGGTCAACCAACCTGACAGCCAGGACCTGCCACACGGCGTCCGCCGCCGCGAAAAACGGCTTTGTCACCGCCGATAACCCGTACCCGGCTACAATGAGCGCTTTTCTTTTGGCAAGCCTGTCGGATATATAGCCGGAGAAACCCTTGAGGATGCTGGCTGTGCCCTCGGCTATGCCCTCGATAACCCCGAGGAACGCCGCGCTTGCGCCCAGAACACTCGTCAGGAAAACAGGCAGGAGCGGGTATATCATCTCTGATGAAGCATCGGTAAACAGGCTGACCCAGCCCAGCACCTTTACCGTACGGCTGATCTTTCCCGGCTTTTCATCCTTCCGATTATCGCCTGCGACCTCTCGCGAGAGGTCTTCGGACTTTCCAGCTTTCTCTGCCATTTCCCAATGAGCTCCTGCTACGTCATGTCATACTGCATAAGACCCTATGCCGGAAACGGTATGACTTCGCTCACGCGGGTGTCAACAAACGGTCCCCTGGCGAAATATATAAATGTAGAATTATGTCCTACTGGCAGCGCGATATGCGCCAGGGACTGACATGGAGGTTCACCATTTGAGGAACGTTGAGATAAAGGCGAGGGTCCAAAACCTGTCAAGCGTAATTTCGAGGCTCGAACAGATGGGCGCCGGAACACCAACCGACACCCTGAAGCAGGTGGACACTTACTTCAATGTCCCCTCCGGGCGGCTGAAACTACGAGAGCTGGAGGATTCGAATGGAGACCAAAGCGAGCTCATCTTCTACAATCGGCCGGACGGGCCGGGCCCGAAGATGTCCGAGTACGAGATCGTAGTGCTCGAGGATCCGAATGAGCTGAAGAGGCTTCTTTCAGCGGCCCTGGGCGTACTGGCCGTTGTGCGCAAAGTGAGGTCCCTGTTCCTTATCGATATTACGCGCATACATCTGGACCAGGTCGAGCAACTCGGCTCTTTTCTGGAGATCGAGGTCGTCCTGCCTGAGAATTTCCCGCTGGGGAGAGCGGAGTCGATCGCGGGGAAGCTGATCGGTGACCTGGGTATCGCCGAGGCCGAGCTGGTGGAAGGATCGTACCTGGACCTGATGCTCGAAGCCGGGGTTACACCGCCTGGCTCTTCCCGGCTTTATACCTGATCGTAGCCGCTCATATCGGTAATCTTGATGTTGCCCATCAGAAGCCTCTTAACCCTCGCTCATCGGAGCAGCTAACCTTACCCCCATCTCGAACGCCTTTTCGCATTCCTGTGGGAACACTGTCCTGCGTCTTTCCGCTTTCCCTTCGGGGTTCACGTAAGGCTGATGTGAATACTTCGAATAGTCGTCGTACTGATACGTGTCCGTGACGATGATCGACTCCACCGCGCCGAACGCAAGTCCCGTCATCATTTCCACGGTCCGGACACGACGGTCCAGCCCCATCTCCTTCATCCTGCTTTCAGGTGCGCCCATAGTGCAGATCAGTCCGGTGGGGATACGCTTTTCGAGAAGAGTGCTCATATTTTCTGCATCCCACAGCGGGTATACGAGTCTCTCCAGAAATGACTGTGTCATACCGCACACGGCTCCCATGTATATCGGAAAACCTATGAGCAGCGCGTCGATATCCCTGACCTTCTCCAGGATCGGTGTAAGGCCGTCAATGACTGCGCACTTCCCGAAGCTCTTGCCCCCTTTCAGCTTGCAGGAATAACAACTATGACAACCCTTGTAATCCAGGTCGTAGAGATGAATCAGCTCGGTTTCCGCACCCTGTGTTTCCGCCCCTTCGAGCGCCTTTTTCAGCAATGTTGCGGTGTTCCACTCCTTGCGCGGACTCCCGTTGAACGCCAATACTTCCATTAACCTGCCTCCGTCTTAATTCCTTTTGACCGTAAGTACTGAACTCGGACTCTTATGGCTAAACAAGATCCGGGGCACGATCCAGGCCGAAACGTTTATTTCATCAGTTCTTTTCCAACGTTCCACGCCGGGGCCAGGAACGCTCCGAGGCTGTAGTAGCCCGAGGACGTCGCCATCTTTCCGGGACTGCCCATGGCAAAAAGCAGAGGCTGGACCTTGAGAAAGTCGATGGAGTCACCTTCAAGGCACTCCTCGTCGCAATAGACCTGGACAACCTCCCCGACGAAGATATCGTGATTGGGCATATCGACGGTCTGGACGAGCCGGCACTCGAGGTTGAGCGGGCACTCCGTTATCATCGGCGCGGTCTCGAGCTCCCCGTAGAACGTCTCGAAGAGCCGGGCCTTATCGGCCTTAGTCCCTGACACGAGCCCGCAGTAATCGGTCTCCCTGACCAGGCGCTCCGGCGGGATGTTTACGCTGAACGTGCCGTTCTCCTTGATGCCTGAGTTCGTGTGATGGGCCTTGTTCATGCCGAGGCTTACCGTGCGAAGGTCCATGATACCCACATGCGCGACCGTCAGGTAGTTAGGCTTACCGCCGACAGTAGCCCCCACGAGCGTGGCAGGCAGAGGGTACAGTGCGGGTCTTGGGCCGAGTTTCTTCTTCATTGCGAAGCTCCTTCCTCTTTCAACCGTGCGGTGCTCTGCCGCGTACGGCCGATGACTACCGTGACTTTTGGTTTTCTAATTCGTTACAGAGCGAGGGCTCCTCCCTTCACAATTACAAGTACCGGGCGCCCGCGGCACAGTTGAAGAACCATGCCTGGCTTAATCATCAACTAATGAGCGTCAACGGTCCGGAACGAGACGCTCTGCACCGGTTCGCTTTCGATCTCGAGCTGCCACCGATAGCCTTTGTCCGGCTCGAGCGCCAGGCCGTTGAAGGTGAAGACCAGTGTGACGTCCAGTTCCGTTCCTTCGGGAATTCCCGGAGGCCTTCCGACCTCGAAACCTCCATCGTTCCTGACTTCCACGGGTGGCTCTCCGTAAGCGATGGTGCTGCCGTTCTCATCCTGAAACAGGAGGGAGAGATCGTACCTGGTGTTAGCGTCGGCCCATGGGACAAAGACCCGGATTGCCACCGACATGTTCCGCAGGCCCGGCCCGCAGACATTCCACCCGCCACCCATTATGTAGAACTTTCCGTTGATTGCCTCCGCGTAATCACAGAGCATGAGCATTGCCTCCACCCGGATCACCCCTTCGAAGAATAAGTGCCACGCTATCCCACACTATTCTGACGCATTTATGGTGCTGGTGGCACCCGGCATGTCTGGGGTCTTTGCAGAGCGTGGCGGAGCGAGAGGAAGGCAATGCCTCTCCAGCCGAACGCCTCCGGTAGAGCACTAATGCTGGTTCGTCCCGAAGTAGATCTCCGATGGTCTTGAAACAACACTTGCTGTGGGGACCATATCTCGGCCAACGGCCCATAGGTGCGATGGGTCGGCGGCCGTTATCGCGTCAAAACCGTACCCTGGCTCCACGCCTGCCTGCTGGATGTTCCATGACCTGCCGTTGAAAAGCGCTATCTCACAGTACGGTCCACCAGGTGCATAGCTCATTCCCGGCACCAATATGTTATTTGAGGCAATAGGGTACACAGTAGTCGGGACAAACTCCGGCGCCTCCTGGAGGCTCAGGACCCAGTGCGAGCCGTCGAAGCAGTAGACGCCCGAGCTTCCGGGTTGATTGCGATTCCCCCCGATCGCCCAGACCTGGGAGGCGTCGATGGCCGAAATCGTACCAAATGAGAGGCCGTTTCCCGGGTCCCGATTCTTCCACGACGTGCCGTCGTAATAGAGGAGTGCCGATTTCCCTCCCGTCTCGTCGATTCCCGTGGCCCATACCTGAGAGGGATTGACCGCCGACACGCTCCTGAGCTCGACATTGGTGTCACTCGTCTGCCTTGTCCAGCTCGAGCCGTCAAAGAACAGGATTGTTCCACCCTTACCCACAGCCCAGACGTGTCTACTGCCAAGGGCGTAGACGGAGTTGAGCGTGACGCCCTTGAATTCCCCGGCCGCCTGTTGTCTCCAGCTCGTCCCGTCGAAGAACCAGATGGCCGCGTATTGCTCTCGTTCATTAAATCCGACAGCCCAGACGTGCGATCTGTCTAGGGCGGACACGCTGAATAGGAAGTCATTGGGCTTGGTCACAAACGATTGCTTCCAGGTTCCATTCTCCAGAGCGTCTATCTCCCCGCCGTTTCCAACGGCCCAGACGTGTTCCGCATCGGCGGCTGAAATGCTATAGAGAGTTCCGATACCGCCTTTGGAGTTGACCGGAAAACCGATCTCCTGGTGGCTCCAGCTAATAGTTGCATCGCGGGCAGGTCCCCACCGGTACTGTACCCTCATGACCTCCTGGCCCTCCGGGCTGCAGCCCGGGAGAGCCATCAACGATGAAAGCAAAAGCATTGCCAGCGTTGCCACGAGGACGCTTCGTGCGAGATTTGTATTACCGTTCATGTGTCCCCCTGGATAGCGATCAAGATGGTCGCCCCTGAGTATTGGTGAAATGCCGCCAGCTTCCTATCGCTCCCCCATCGCTCCTTACAACGTTTCTGAGTTGCGACCAGTAACTCCTCCAGGTCTAGAAATGCTGGCCATGAGGAGAAAGTTGCGTTTTCTTTCAACGTTGTTGCCCGAATTGCTGTCCGTGCGGTTCTGTATAATCCGGCCATGGGTTACATAGCAAGCAAACGCAGCAAGGACGGCAAGCCCCGATACGTCGGACAGCGCCTGGACGAGCTCGTCTTATCAAAGAACGTGTTAGATTTCC
>DATCGY010000129.1:0-7633 GCA_036508635.1 Candidatus Anoxymicrobiaceae bacterium | reverse complement strand
CCCCGATGTGCTCCGACACGTTCTCGAGGAAAGCCACCACGTCGTGACGCGTACGCTGCTCGATCTCTTTGACCCTGTCTACGTCGAACGCCGCGTTTGCCTTGATGTCCTCCACAGCGTCCTCGGGAACCAATCCGAGCTCCGCCATCGCCTCGCAGGCAACCACCTCTATCTTGAGCCAGTTCTCGAGCTTGGCCTCCTCCGTCCAGATCTCCTTCATCGGAGCGAGGCTGTACCTCTCGATCATTTCGAACCACCTTCCGCCAGCTTTCGCCGGTAGTCTTTCAACGTGTCACGGACAACCGGGTCCTTCAGGGACAGGATGCGCGCCGCCAGCACGGCGGCGTTCTTTGCGCCGTTCACCGCGACGGTCGCTACAGGGATGCCCGTGGGCATCTGCACTATCGAGAAGAGAGCGTCAAGCCCGCCGGGCATACCCGAGTCGAGTGGCACACCGATGACCGGCAGGTCCGTCTGGGACGCGACCACACCCGGAAGCGCGGCGCTCATGCCCGCACCTGCGATTATTATCTCGGCACCGGCGGCCTCGGCCTCGGCAAGGAGGCTGGTCACCCGCTCGGGATTCCGGTGAGCTGAAGCAACGGCGATCTCGCTCGGGATACCAAGGTCGTCGAGCATCTCCTTGCTCTGGCTCATGCGCGGCAGATCGCTTTCGCTTCCCGTGAGAATGAAGACCTTTATCGCATCCATCTGATCGTTGAGCCTCCTTAAAGGGCCCTGTGCCCGATATCCGTACGGTAATGCATGCCGTCAAATTTGATCATCTCGACAGCCTGATAGGCCAGGCCGCGCGCTTCTTTGATGTCCGGGCCAAGTGCAATGACGTTCAGCACGCGCCCTCCGGACGTTACCACTTTACCGTCCTCGAGCCTGGTGCCAGCGTGGAACACCTCGACCTTGGGATCGGATGCCGCGGCCTTCAGCCCGGTGATGGGGATCCCGGTCTGGTACTTGCCGGGGTATCCGCCGGAGGCTATTACGACACAGACGCAATACTCGGGACTCCACGTCATATCGAGGTCTTTGACCGTCCCATCGTGCGTGGCGAGGAGCGCGGGCAGAAGGTCGCTCGTGAGCCTTGGCAGGACCACCTGCGTTTCGGGGTCGCCAAACCGCACGTTGAACTCAAGCACCCTGGGCCCCGCGTCCGTGAGCATCAACCCTCCGTACAGGACACCCTGGTAGCGGATGCCCTCGCCGGACAGGGCCTTTACCGTCGCGTCCATCGCCGAACGGTGGATCATCGACTCAGTATCGGTATCCAGAAGCGGGACGGGGGAGTATGCTCCCATACCACCGGTATTCGGACCCTCATCGCCGTCGAGAGCGCGCTTGTGGTCCTGGGAAGCGACCATGTGCGCATTTGCGCTCCCGTCGGTCAGAGAGAGTATCGACACCTCCGGGCCTTCCATGTACTCTTCCACGAGCACCGTACATCCGGCCTCTCCGAACATCTCGTCGACCATGCACCCGGTGAGCGCGCTGAGCGCCTCATCGGTGGTCTGCGCGATTATCACTCCTTTGCCCGCCGCCAGGCCGTCTGCCTTGACGACGATGGGAGCGCCAATGCGTTCGACGTACTCTTTCGCGTCGTCGTACGAAGTGAAAACCCTCGAGGAGCCCGTGGGAATGCCGTATTTCTCCATAAGGTTCTTCGCGAAGCTCTTACTGCCCTCGACGCGGGCCGCCTGGCGCGTGGGACCGAACGCCTTCAACCCCCGCGATTGGAACTCGTCTACGATGCCCGCGACCAGTGGCGCTTCAGGTCCGACGACGGTAAAATCCACGCCGTGTTCGGCCGCAATGTCCGCAACCGCGCCGGGGTCATCGACGTCGGCCCTGATGCACTCTCCCATCTCCCGCATGCCCCCGTTACCCGGAACGAAGATCATGTCATCGATCAGGGGGCTCTGAGAGATCTTCCAGGCCAGGGTGTGTTCCCTTCCGCCACTACCGACTATCATCACTTTCATGAAAGTCCCCCAGGTTATAAGTCAATCGGAACCAGCGACCGGCGCTCCAGCAGGAGTGGAGCCACGCCATACCTGAATTGCCGCGACGCGCTTGTAGTGCCGACTAAGCGTTCGTGGCCGGAGTGTCAAAATCCTCACGGTAAAGGTATGGGCCCTCCTCCGCGGCCGGCTTGTACTCTTCGCGCGTGATTATCGTCTGCGTCCTCTTGGGACCGACGGATACTATTTCAACCGGGACGCCGGCGGCTTCCTCGACGAACTCGACGTACCTGAGAGCCTCCTCGGGGAGATCGTTCCGCTCGGTGATATCGGTGATATCGGACATCCAGCCCGGGATCTCTAGGTACTCAGGCTCGCACTTGTGAAAGATCGTCTGGTGCGGAGGGAAGTCGTGATATATCTTGCCCTGGTACGAGTAGCCGACGCATACTTTCAACCTGTCAAAAGCGGACAGGACATCGAGCTTGGTCAGCGCGATGCCGGTAAGTCCGTTCACACGCGCCGCGTAGCGAAGCAACACTACATCGAGCCACCCGCAGCGCCTCTTGCGGCCGGTGGTGGTACCGTACTCGACGCCCATCTGGCCCATCTTCTCGCCGACCTCGTTCTGCTGCTCCGTCGGAAACGGGCCGTAGCCGACCCTGGTCACGTAAGCTTTGGCAACGCCGAGCACTTTCTCGACGTGGGTAGGCCCGACACCGGTGCCGGTAAAGACCCCACCGACCGTGGGCGAGGACGACGTGACGAACGGGTACGTGCCGTGGTCCAGGTCGAGCAGCGTTCCCTGAGCCCCTTCGAACAGCACTTTCTTTCCGTCCTCCAGGGCCTTGTGGAGTAGCAGGGAAGTGTCCTCGATGTGCGGGGCGAGCCTCTCGGCATAGCCCATGTACTCGGTCATTATCGAGTCGACGTCGAACGGCTCCTGGTCGAACGCCTTGACGAGTATCGCGTTCTTGCGTTCGAGAGCCGTCTCGAGCTTCGTGCGGAATATCTTGTCATCGAGCAGGTCCTGGACGCGCATGCCCATCCTGTCGGCCTTGTCGGAATACGCAGGGCCTATGCCCCTGTGGGTCGTGCCGAGCTTGGCGCTCCCGAGGCTCAACTCTCCGAGGTGATCGAACGCCATGTGGTAAGGCATCACGAGATGAGCGTTGCAGCTTATACGCAGCTTCACGCACGATATGCCCCTTTCGTGGAGGCTGTCCATCTCCTCGAGCAGGATCTTGGGGTTAATGACAACCCCGTTGCCTATGACCGTAGTTATGTGCGGGTAGAGGATTCCGGACGGCATCAGATGGAGCTTGAATTCGTCTTCGCCACAGACGACCGTATGGCCGGCGTTGTTTCCACCGGCGAACCGGACGACGATGTCCATCCTGTCCGCCATCAGGTCCGTTATCTTTCCTTTACCCTCGTCGCCCCACTGGGCTCCCAGCACGACTGTGCCCGGCAACTCCATCACCTGCTTTGACGATTGAAGATCTGGCCGCTCGCGCGGCTGACACACATTTCAGCCAACTACTATAACACGCGCACGGGGAAGATAAGGGACTTGCGCATGCTAAGCTTTCTTTTTCTCGCGCTTCAGTATGGTGTCGGCCACTATGAGGCCCGAGGCGGAAGCCTGTACGAGCCCCCTGGTGAGCCCTACACCGTCGCCGGCTCCGAACAGGTTATGTATCTCGCTTTCGAGTCCGGAGGACACCTTGAGCCGGGAGCTGTAGAACTTTACCTCCACTCCGTAGAGAAGAGTGTTACGCGAGAAAACGCCCGGGGCAAGACGGTCCAGGGCGTACAGCATCTCCAGGATGTCCGAGAGATACCTGAACGGGAGTACCAGGCTGAGATCGCCGGGTGTCGCATCAACCAGTGTCGGCGAGACAGTGCTCCTCGCGATGCGCTTGGGGTTGGAGCGCCTGCCCGCAAGCAGGTCGCCAAGCCGCTGTACGATTATCCCGTCACCCAGCAGGTTTGCGAGCCAGGCGATGTACTTACCGTACGCTATCGGCTGGTGGAACGGCTCCGTGAAACGCTTGTCGACCAGCAGCGCGAAGTTCGTATTATCCGTCGTCTTTTCGGCGAACGAGTGGCCGTTTACCGTCAGGACCTCGTCATAGTACTCTTTGATAACCTCGCCGCAGGGGTTCATGCAGAACGTGCGCACGCGGTCCTCGGACGGCTTTGAGTAGTAAATCAGCTTGGGCTCGTAGAGCTCGTCAGTTAGGGGAGCCATGATGACGGCGGGAACCTCGACCCTGACCCCGATATCGACCATGTTGTTGTTTCGCGAGAGCTCCAGGCCCCCGGCGACCGTGTCAAACCATTCCGCGCCGCTCCGCCCGGGAGCCACGACAAGGTACTCGCAATCGTACCTCGTGCCGCCGCGGACCTCGACACCGACGGCCCTGCCGTCTTTGACGCGGATCTTCTCGACCATCGTCTTCATGAGGATATCGGCCTTGCCGGCGAGCTCCTCGTGCATAGCGTTGAGTACGCGCGGGCAGAAATCGGTTCCCATATGGCGAACCTTTGAGGGCACCAGCAGGAGATCGTACTTTACGGCCTCTCGTGCGATATCTCCGACCTTCTCCTCGTCGTCGCCGAACACTTGCGGTGGGGCGCCGAACTCGAGGTATGTCCGGTCGACCTTCTCGATGAGCTTCTCCACCTTGCGTTCCGGGATAAGTTCGTTGAGCCACCCGCCGATCTGGCTGGAAAGCGTGAGTTTGCCGTCACTGAAAGCGCCTGCTCCGCCCCAGCCGCTCAGGGTAGCGCATGGCTGGCATCGTCTGCACTGTCCATCCGGCGCCGGGCACCTACGCTTCTTCAACCCCTCGCCCTTATCGATCACAAGGACCTTTAGGTCGGAGCAGCGAACCAGCCCCAGCGCGCAGAAGATGCCCGCCGGCCCGGCACCCACTATGATCACGTCATACCGCTTAGGCATAATGCTCCATCCGTTCGGTACCCATTAGTCTATCGGCCGCAAGTGGCCCGAGGTTCAGACCCATTTCCGTTTCAGTAACACAAGTATTATAGGTTAGGCTTTCCCACCCCATTAAACAATGACCTTCCCACTCGACCCGCACCTCCGGGCAAGCCACAAGAAACCCAGATCAAAGTCTTCTTATTGTTCTTAAGTGCAGGGCGAGGGGTACTTTTTTCCGTAGAACTCCGCAGCGGATCTATATCTGACAGGTATCGCTCTTGCCGCGAGGACCTCTAGGAAAAAACGTACCCTGAGCCCCCCCCGAGCCCCCGCATTGTCAGGGTTTGGATTTGCGGCGGAGGACGAGGCTGCTGGGGGGCCTGGTGCTGAGTGCTACCCGCCTCTTGATATCCATCATCTCGTCCACAAGGCGGCGCTGCACCTCGGCTACCTCACGCTCCATCTCCAACAGGCGCTCCCGCAGAGCCAGCATCTCGACCTCCATCTCGAGGACCTTGCGCACCCCTGAGAGGTTCAGACCCTGGTTCTGAGTCATGTCCTGGATGCGCCTCAGCCTGTCGATATCCTCGTCCGAATACCGGCGCCTGTTCTTGGGCGTGCGCTGCGGTCGCAGTAGGCCCTTCCTCTCGTATAGCCTAAGCGTTTGAGGATGCACATCGGCAAGCCTCGCCGCAATGCTGATTATGTACAAGCCCTGCGTTTCGTCTCGCTCCATATCGTTCTCCAGGAGATACGCTTATGCCTCAACGGGTTCACCCGCTCGTCCGATTGTCACCGGGCCCTTCGACCGGGGCCCTACTGGGCCAGGTGAGCCCTGAGGTCTTTCGGCTCTATCGCCTCCAGCTTCTCTATCGCTTCACGTTGCTTCTTGTTCAGCTTCTCGGGGACGACGAGCCTCGCGGTCACTATCATGTCGCCATGGCCCTTTCCTTTGAGCTTGGGAGCCCCTTTGCCCCTGAGCCTGAACTTGTGCCCGCTCTGTGTACCCGCGGGTATCTTGAGCTTGACCCTTCCATCGACAGTGGGAATCTCGACCTGGGTCCCCAGCGCCGCTTCAGAGTATGTCAGCGGCAGCTCCATCGTGATTTCGGAGTTATTCCTGCCGAGATACGGGTGCGGCTCTACTTTCGTGACGACGTAGAGATCCCCGGACGGTCCGCCGGAAGCACCAGGCTCGCCTTTGCCTTTAAACTTTATCCTCGAGCCATCGCCAACGCCTGGAGGTATCCTCACCCTTATTTTCTTTGGGGTGCGAAGGGTGCCGGCTCCGGCGCATGTCGGGCACGGGTTCTGGATGATGGTGCCTCTGCCACGGCACGTCGGGCAAGGCCTTGAGATGCCGAACATGCCCTGGCTCTCGGCCACCGCCCCGGTACCGCCGCAGTTGGGGCACGTCTCGGGAAGCGTCCCTGGAGCAGAGCCAAGTCCTTTGCACGTCTCGCAAGCCGCGGTGCGGGTCATGGTTATTGGGACCTCCGCACCTTTGAGAGCGTCGTCAAACGACATGTTCACGTTAACCTCGACGTCGTTGCCGCGCTGGCCGCGACGGCCGCCCCTTCCGGTGCGAGCTCCCCCCATTCCACCGCCGCCGAACAGGTTGAAGATGTCACCGAGGTCACCGCCGAAGGAGAAACCCTGACCGCCGCCCGTGTCGAAACCCTGGAACCCCGAGAAGTCGCGGCCACCGAAACCGCCACCGCCACCGTACGCTCCCGCACTCTCTGCGTACAGCCGGCCAGCGTCGTAATCGGACTTCTTCTTTTCGTCGCTCAGGATCTCGTAGGCCTCAGCGATCTCCTTGAAACGGTCTTCAGCTTCTTTGTTCCCCGGGTTTTTGTCGGGATGGTACTTGTGCGCCAGCTCGCGGTACGCTTTCTTTATGTCGTCCTTGCCGGCGTCTCTGCCAAGACCGAGTATCTTGTAGTAGTCCTTACCGTTCAATTCCTATCACGTCTCCGATATCCGAACGTTTCAGAATAATATGGTGTGCCCGCGCGGCCTACTATTTGACCGGGCAGGATACACGCACCATCGCGGGGCGCAGAAGCGTCCCGGCAAAACGGTAGCCTTTCTGGACGACATCGGTGACGGTATCCTCCGGGCATTCGTCCGTCTCGACCACCATCATCGCCTCGTGCTGCTCGGGATCGAACTGCTCCCCCTGCGGGTCGATTACCTCCAACCCCTCCCTGGCAAACGTATCCAGCATGAGCTCCAGAACCTTGGCAACGCCCTCGGCGAGGCCTTTCGGCCCTGACTCGCCGGCGCTCGCCAGCGCCCTCTCGAGGTTGTCGATAACGGGAAGCAGCTTTTTGACCAACTCGGCCTCGGCGGTCTCAAGGATGCGTGTCTGCTCCCTTATCATGCGCTTGCGATAATTATCGAAATCCGCCTTGAGCCTTCGCAGGCTGTCGAGCAGCTCCGCGTTCTGGGCGGCCATCTGTTCAACATCCTCTGAGAGAAACTCAATGCGCTCCTGCTCGTCGACCTCGAGCGCTTCGCCCGGATCGGACGCGTCCTGTGCGTCGATGACCTCTATTTCGATCTTCTGGCCGGAACCGTTGTTGACTTCGTTCTTCTCGTCGGCACCGCCGCGCGAGCCGGTTACCTTGCTCATATCTTCATCCATTTCCTCGGGAGTTCGACTCCAGTCTAACCGTACGGCTAGCGGCGGGAGCAAGTCCCGCCG
>DATCGY010000128.1:0-8450 GCA_036508635.1 Candidatus Anoxymicrobiaceae bacterium | reverse complement strand
CTACGAGTCGCTACGCGAGACGGTCGCCGCGTTCGAGCGTGAGGGACTGCGGCAGCGGGTCAAGATAATGCTCGGCGGAGGCGCTGTTTCCCAGCGCGTGTGCGACTTCGCCGGGGCGGATGCCTGGAGCCGCGACGCCTCAGACGCGGTCAAATTCATGAAGTTGTTTACGGGAAGGAGTGATTCGGATGAGCGATGATATCGCTGCTTTGATAGCGGATGTGGACGAGGAGAGGACCCTCGCGGCGGTTCGAAGTGCGCTGGACGACGGGACCGATCCGCTTGCCCTTGTGGAAGCCCTGCGGAACGGTATGTCCACGGTCGGGAACCGGTTCGAGGCCAAGGAGTACTTCCTGCCGGACCTCATCCTCTCCTCGGACATCTTCAACCAGGCGGTCGCCATCATCGAGCCGAGCTTGAAGGGCGACGGCGCACCGGCAAGGGGCGCCGTGGTTATCGGAACCGCCCAGGGGGACATACACGACATCGGAAAGAACATAGTGGCCACCATGCTTAACTGCGCGGGATACGACGTGCACGACCTGGGCGTCGACGTAGCTCCGCAGGCTTTCGTGACGAAAGCGAAGGAGACCGGCGCGGGCCTGGTGGCGCTGTCCGGGTTGCTGACCCTGGCGTTCGAATCCATGAAGGCTACAGTCGACGCCTTCGAGGAAGCCGGCCTGCGAGACTCGGTCAAGATGATAATCGGTGGTGGTCCCGTCAACGAGAAAGTGCTCGAATTCTGCGGCGCGGACGCTTACGGCAAGGACCCGTCCGAGGCGGTGCGGCTGGCCGAAAATTTCTTGGGGGCAGACCTTATCACGCCATAATCCCGCGGGACACACGGAGCATCGCCTGTGAACGATCAGAAGGGGGCCGAATAGTGAATATCACAAAGAAGCTTCACGAGAGGGACACCATGACATCGGAGGAACGCCTGCAGGCGGCTATCAACCGGGTTGTGAGATGGCGCCAAACGCCAAGCCGGAGAACGTCAAGGCGATGATGGAATCGGTGGTGAAATATGGCTACTATAGCCTTGGACAAGAAAAGGTTCCCGCCGTCGCTTAGAGGAACACGCCCCGATTCTTCAAGGTTGTACGCTTGAGGCCGGCGCTCACTGCAACAGGGATAAAAAGAGAGGTCAGCAATGAAGAAAAGGATAATGCTGCAGCCCCGGGACACCATGACTACCGAGGAGCGCCTCCAGGCCGTGATAAACCTTCAGGTCCCGGACAGGGTGCCTTCGAGCCCGTTTATCTACTACTTCGCCGCGAAGTACGCGGGCATAACCGTCCACGAGCTGTGGAGCGAGCGCAAGAAGTACCTCGCGGCGATCGACAAGTGCTTCGACGAGCTGGGGCCGTGGGATGCCTACTACCCGGTGAACCCGCGTTACCCCGAGGTCTACTCCCTGATTATGCCGATGAAAGCTCGCTGGCCGGGCATTGACCTTCCGGCGGACAGCATCTGCCAGCTCCTCGAGACGGAGATCATGAAGGCCGAGGATTACGCATGGGTGAGCGACATGGCGCGCAGGTGGGGGCGCCTTTCGTATATCGGTTTTTTCCTTAAAATGATAGCGCGCGCATGGGACAACATAGACGAGGGCTTTGGCGCGTTCACGTACGTAATGCCGAGGATGGTTCACCACCTTGCCGGCTGGAGGCTGGAGTTCGACTCCTGGAGGCGGCGCGGCGTCACGACCCTTTACGGCTTCCTGCCCGAGGTGGCGTTCGACAGCTTCTCGCTCGCCCGCGGGTTGATGCCGTTTGTGAAGGACTGCAGGGCGCGTCCCGAGGAGGTTGCCAGGGCCGCCGAGGATCTCACAGAGGGCTATTACTTCATCACCAGGGTCATCTGCGCGCTCGTGGGCATCCCGAGGGCCCAGTTGTTCCTGCACAGGTCCTCCAACGACTTCCTATCGCCGAAGATGTTCAACGAGCTCGCGTTTCCCTCGCTCAAGAGCCTGGTGGACAGGCTGGTGGCCGCTGGTATTGAGGTGGTGTTGCACTGCGATGGCAACTGGGACCTCAACCTCGAAAAGCTCCGCGAGTTGCCGGCGGGAAACTGCGTCGTGGAGTTCGACGGGCCGAGCAATATCTTCCTGGCCAAGGAGGTCATAGGCGACCGGATGTGCATCATGGGAGACGTGCCGCCGGACATGCTCTGCCTGGCTTCGTCCTCGGAGGTGGACGAGTATTGCCACCGGTTGATAGAGGAGGTAGGCAAGGGCGGTGGCTACATAATGGCTTCGGGCTGCGAGGTGCCGCCCAACGCAAGGCCCGAGAACGTCAAGGCCATGCTGGGATCCGTGACCAAGTACGGCTACTACAACGCGCAGCCATGCGAACGATCACTCATCCCGGAGCCACACAACGTGCCCACTTGAGACCAAACACTTGAGGGGGGCCTCTGAGGCCGCCCGGAGCCGGGCCTGGAGAGACCCGGCTCAAGAAGTGCCTGTTCAAGGCCCCCAAGTGGCAGCCAGGCCTCATCGTCCCGCTGACCCTCGCGTACTGGTTCGCCGGCACCACGCCGCAAGTCGAGAAGGCCAAGAGTCGCCGAACCACTCATCGACGAAGCATGATCGTTCCCGCCCGGAATAGTGCAGCTCGACCAGGCGTGGGAGTACCGGGTTCGCGGTTGATGCTATACTCTTACGTTGCTTGAATGGTTGATCGTTGGGCTCGGGAAAGGCATCAATGGACGGGTTCGCGAGGATCTCAAGAATAATAAGGCGGCACCCATGGACAGTTGTGTCCATCTGCCTCGTAATGACCGTGGGGTTTGGCTTCGGGCTGCTGTTCCTCAAGGGTCATGTGACTTACCAGAGCCTCCTCCCGCAGAAGTTCCCCAGCGTGCAGGCGATCAACTCGCTGGATAAGAAATTCGGCGGCATCTCATATGAGTTCGTGCTGATCAAGGCGCCTGACGTCACCGACAACGACATAACGCAGTTTCTCGTCGGCCTCGACGAGAACCTCAACAAAGACCCCCGATTCAACGCGGGACAGATACAGACCCGCGCGAACGCAGCGGGTAAAAAGGTGCTGGTCATCCAGGATTACCTGACGCCCTTCATCGCGAACATGCAGCGTGAGATGGCCTCCCGCGGTATAAACCTGCCGATGAGCGCTGTGACGAATGCCAACGTAAAGACCTTCACCGGCAAAGATTTCCACGCGGTGGTCGAGCAGGACTACCTCTCAAACAAGCAGGCTTCCGAGCAGGTCGTCGGCAGGTTCATAACGCCGGACAGGAAAGCCGCCCTCGTGATGATCAAGACCGGTCCGCTTACCGAAAAACAGCAGGTGAAGCTGGGCGCCGACCTGGATAACTACTTCCACAGCAAGCTCGGGTCGATGAAAGGTGTGACCGTGAGTCTCTCGGGCGACGCGACTCTCGCCCGCGATTTCAACACGCACATAAAGAACACGACCATCCTGCTCTTCGCCCTCGCCCTTTTACTGGTCATCCTGACTTTGTTCGCCGCGTTCAGACGTGTCTCTGATACCGTACTGCCGATCGCGATAATGCTGCTCGCGCTGGTTTGGACGTTCGGCCTGTGCGGATGGTTGGGTATCCAGTATACGGTGGCGGTGATAGCCGTCATGCCGCTGTTGCTGGGCCATGCCCTCACCTTCGTGGTTCCTTTCGTCGCACGGTTCTACGAGGAGGTCGAGCGCTACGCGAAGCCTGTCGAGTCCGTGGGCAAAGCACTGATGGCGGTGGGTGTCGCGCTGCTGCTAGCGGCAATAACCAACACGTTCGGGTTTATGGTGTTCGGGTTCAGCGTCCTTCCGGCTCTGCGCGACTTCGGGATCACCTGCGCGGTGGGAAACCTGTTCATCTTCACCCTGAGCGTCACCATGCTGCCTGCTGTCATCGTGCTCCGCGAGAGGGCCCTCGAGAGGAAAGCCGGGGTCGAGGGCGACCAGAAGACCATGTACTTCGACGGGCTCTCGCTGCGCAAGAGCCACGGCTGGTTTACCCGTGCCACCAACCGCACGCTGGATTCGTTCACGGGCCTTTCAACCAGGTACTCGACGCCCGTCATCATCATTTTCGCGGTTTTAATAATCCTCGGGTTCGTCCAGCTCCGGGGCCTCAGGACCGACTCCGACCTTCGCAAACTGGTGCCCAAGAGCCTGCCCGGGATGAACGCCAACTTCGAGCTCGAGAAGTACTTCGGCGGCCACCAGCAGGATGTGATAATGGTGACCGGCGATGTCATGTCCCCGAAATCGCTCGAGGCGATGGTGAAGGTCGAAGACGCCGTCATTGGCAAGAACGGCGGAGGGCTGTATACGCGTGCGGGCGTCACCGGACTTCCCGACGTGCTCGCTGCCGCCAATAACGGCAAGCTGCCGGCGACCCGGGCGGAGGCGCAACAGGCGCTCAAGACGGCGGAGGCCAACGGGGGTTACGTGATCGGAGGCCTCCTGAGTGAGGACGGCAAGTCGGCCCTCATCACTCTGAACGGCGCGGGAGCTCTCTCGACCGCCGTGGTCGACAAGAAGATGCGACTCCTGACGGACACCGCTGGCAAGTACCTTCACAGCCAGGGGCTTACGTTCAAGCTGGGCGGGATGACGCCACTGACCAAGGACATGACGAAAAACATAATACCGACCGAGACGCTGTCCTCCACGCTGTCACTCGCGCTCTGCGCCCTCGTGCTCGTCATCATCTTCCGCTCGTTCGCGTACGGGCTCATAACGCTCACCGTCGCACTCGCCGGCGTCGCCGCCGAGATCGGTTTCCTCACCATCGTCAACTGGCCCCTCGACATAATGACATCGCTGGTGTCTGCACTTGTCATCGGGATAGGTGTCAATTTCGGCATCCTGTTCACGTACCGCTTCATCCAGGAAAAGGGGGCGGGAGAGCACACCACCGCTGACGCGATAGGCATCACGATGTCGAATCTCGGGCGGGCCAACATAATTGCCGCGCTGACCACGGTGGCGGCGTTCGTGATAGTTATGTTCTCGGGTATCGTTCCGCTGAGGCGCTTCGGCGCGGTCACCGCCGTTGCGATAACAGTTTGCGTTGTCGCCTCGCTGACCCTGATGCCCGCCCTGCTCTATCGTCTTACAGGCAAGACCGAGACGCACGAGGAACCTGCTCTCCAGGACGGAGACGCCGAGCCTTTGACAACCTGACACCCACAGGATAGGGATAGCCGTTCCTATCCCCTCCCACTCGAGGGGGAGAAGAAGGTTTACTTGAAGGAGTACTCGTAGCGGGTGGTGCGGAACCCGAGGATATCTTCGAGGTCTTTGCCCTTGATCGTCTTGGAGCCGTTCGCGCCGGTGATTCGCACGTTTCGCACTCGACCTCCCGGCGTGCGGTCTGACAGATCGACCAGCTTGAGCTGGCCCACTCCCAGCCTGGAGCTCAGCTCCGCGACCGAAATCTCTTTCGTGGTGCAGTAACGGGGTGAGCGCGAGCAGTAGGAGTCGGGCTTGCCCCTCAGGTACGGCAGAGCCTGTCCGCCCCACACGTCCTCGTTGTTATCGGTATGCCCGCCGCAAGAGCCGCAGTAGGCGGCGTCTATCGGGGCTCCACCGTAAGTGAGCACCTGGCCGGAGGTCGCATTGACGGCGGCGATGCTGTTCGGGTAGTGAGAGATGTCTTTATTCGGGTCGAACGCCTGGCAGCATTCGCCGCTCGAGCAGATATCGAAGCCTTGCGCCGTGTGTTTTCCCCTGGCGATGACGTTCAAAGCATAGGTGCGTGCAGCGACGTACAGGACCTTGAGCCCCTCAACGGGATAGTCGTCTGGCTCTTCCACCAGGTGGCAGAGGTAATCCTTCATCGAGAGAGTATGGATGCCTCCCCCGTTGTCCCTCACCCTGAGGGTGCGGCTGTCATCTATATGGGCTACGGTAACGCTCGTGTAGTAATAGTTGATTATGTCCATGTATGACTGCCCGTCCTTGGCGCGATACAGGACTCCGTCCATGCACAGCCCCACCCCGTGAGCCCGCCCGTAACCCTTGAAGACGAACGTCGAGCCTGCAGACGGCACCTCGCTTCCCGAACTCAGGGTGTTTGACGCCTTAACGGAAGGTCCCTTGAGCGGGACGCGCAGGGAAGTGTTTGTGTTTGTGGTCGCCGTCGCCGGCGACGTCTGTGTATTTTGCGCCTGGACGCCCGTGGAAGGGGAGGTCTGAACGGGTTGAGTGCGCCTGGGAGCGTAGGCGACGCGCGCGCCACTTCCGCCGCTTGTCACGACGATCAGGATGAGGACGACGACGCAGGCGCACCCTATTATCGCGGGGAATCCCCAGAACGGGAGGGCGTTCTTTAACCTGTCCATCTTGTCTGATGGGAGTCCCCAGAGCGCTATCAACTCTTTGAATCGTTGAAACAAGGCACCTTTCCCGTTTTGCCGGCCTCTGATACATCTAATATAACGGCAAAGGGCGCAAAGAGCACGTCTCGGTCCGGTAAATCGCCCGCATGGCTGCGGCCGCGACTCAGCGAATGGTTGGACTTCTGACCGCCTGGGTCCTCTAGAAAGGCCTGCAGGTATCCTTCTGCCAGGACTTCATGGCCTTGTCCAAACCGAACAGCTTGAACGTGAAGTCCATCATCTTCGGCATGCAAAGCCCCCTGACAAAAGCGACGAGACGCACGTTGAAACGCGGGACACACACCTCGGCCTGGTTCTTCTTGACCGCTCTCAGCACCGCCGCGGAGACAGTCTCGGGCTTCTGCCAGCTGGTGATGAACGGGACTTTGGCTCCCTCGAACATGCCGGTCTTCACGAATCCCGGGTTGACAATAGAGAAATGCACGCCCGTGCCGCTGAGCTCCATCCGGATCGCATCGGTCAGCCCGATCATCGCGAACTTGGTCGCGCAGTATCCGCCCATGTTGGCTATTGCCGATTTTCCCGCGACGGAACACATATTGAGGATGTGTCCGGAGCCGCGCTTGATCATGTCGGGCACGAAAGCCTGCATCATCCAGAGTTGCCCGAAGAAGTTGACCGCCATCATCCGTCGGGCCGAAGCCTCGGTCATGTCGAGGACGGCCTGGCAGTCGGTGATCCCGGCGTTATTAATGAGAACGTCGACAGCGCCCACATCAGTTTTCAGTTGCTCGGCGAGCGCCATGCATGCCTCACGGTCGGAGACGTCCAGCAAGTACGCGTAAGCCTCGTAACCGCGCGACTTCAGTTCGTCGGCCGTCTTGTTGAGCTCGGCCTCATCCACGTCGGTGACGACGACAATCGCTCCCTCGCGGCAGAAGTTCTCGGCGTGAAGCTTACCCATGCCTCGAGCGGCCCCGGTGACCAGCACCACCCTTCCTCTCAAGTCTTCCATCGTTCCCCCCTGGTTTGTCATCCCGTCCTGTCCACGGACATTCTACTACCTTTGATGCGTTATTCTCGCGGTCTCCTCGCCCCGCAGGGCATCAGCCGGCGGTAAACGCCTGTCCGTCTTTCGCGCAGATAGTCCTGATTATCTTCTTGCCGGATAGCGCGTTGGCGAAGAGCGCTCCCGCGGAAGTCGCCCACGATCCGACCAGGTGGAAGTCGGAGAGCCCCGGCACGGTCGAGTCGAGCTTTCCCCGGAGCATGTCCACCGGGTTGAACTTCTTGTTTGGCATCGACATGAACCCGTTTGTGCCACCCACGTACCGTTCCCACGTCATCAGCGTCGGGACATCGATCACCTCCACCTGGCTCTTGAGGCCGGTGAAATAGGAGCTCTCCAGTGTCTCGATCACTGTCTCGGCGACCTTCTGCTTCTCCTCCTCGTACATCTTCCTGTCGGCGTACAGCTTCGAGCCGGGTCCCGTGCCGAACAGGTGGTGGATACAGCCATCGAACGTGAAGCCCTTTCGCTTCCAGGCGGCGCACTGCCCTCCGGGTACCGAGTGCTGCTCGAAAATCGTGGTGTCATAGCCGTTGAGGCGGACGTAGATGCCAGCCGCCAGGCCACCCATTCCGGCGCCTATGATCGCGATCGACCTTTCCATTTTTGACTCCTCCAAGAGAACCTGTTCGAGGCCAGGCCCGCGCGGAGGGCTGAATGCGACTATTGGATGAGATTTCACGTGCCGGCGTTTAACCCTTTTTTAACGTTCGGTTAACGCTGTCGTTACACAGAGTGTCGAAACTATTACCAGGGATGGATCGAAGCTCCAAGCTGCCAGAGCGGTCTCCGGACACCGAGGGGGTTGTTGAAATGAAGCAATCATACAGACCGATCAAGCTCGCCTTACCCCTGCTGCTCGCACTTATTCTCGTTCTCGCGTACCTGCCCGCCGCACTCGGCGCTTCGGGCGAGGCAGGGAGCGGCCCCGGAACGGACCCCAGTTTTCACCGGGAGTTCGATGTCTTCTACGATACGACCGGCGGTTCCAACGGAGATATCTACGTGTCGGACTCGCTCAACAACCGGATCATCAGGACGAAGATGGACGGCACG
>DATCGY010000127.1:0-4616 GCA_036508635.1 Candidatus Anoxymicrobiaceae bacterium | reverse complement strand
CTGTTATCAACCCAGCCGCTAAAGAGCGTCTTGGTTACCCGACGCAGAAGCCCGAAGCCCTGATCGAGAGAATAATTAAAGCCAGCAGCAACGAAGGCGACCTTGTTCTCGACCCCTTCTGTGGTTGTGGCACAACCGTCGCGGTTGCTGAGCGACTCCACCGGCGCTGGATCGGCATCGATGTAACCCACCTCGCAATCACATTGATGGAGCGCCGGCTAAAGGATACATTCGGCGATGTACTCGCACCATACCAGGTCATTGGAGACCCGAAGGACCTTGAGAGCGCTCGAGCTCTCGGACAAGCGAACGCCTATCAATTCGAGTGGTGGGCCCTCAGCCTAATCGGCGCCCGCCCAGCGCAAGACAAGAAGAAAGGAGCAGACAGGGGCATCGATGGATTCGCCAATTTCTTCGACGACGAGAGCGGGCAGGCGAAGAAGATTGTGGTGCAGGTGAAAAGTGGAAAGGTGGGGTCGCATTATATTGACGCACTAAAGGGCGTCGTCGAAAAGGAGAAGGCGAGTATCGGCGTACTCATAACGCTCGCTGAGCCAACTGGCCCGATGAAGAAGGAGGCTGCTGGATCGGGGTTCTACGTGCCCGAGCACTTCCCCGGGCAGAAGGTTCCCAAGATTCAGATCCTGACCATCGAGGGGCTCCTTGCGGGGACCGAGCAGCTGCAGTATCCGAGGGCGGGCATTGAGGCAACCTTCAAGAAAGCAGCCAAGAAGGGGAAAACAACGAAGGTTCAGCAGCCAGAGCTCAATTCGGGACGTTCTCATACTGACTCGATCTTCCCGGCTGGGCTAGAGGGGGAGCTCGTCGCGGAAGAAGAAGCTGAGTTTCCGGAGGAATAGGCGAAGGAGACCGGGCAGGCGGCAACCGGGGAGTATTTCTATGACCACCCAGTATGAATTCGAAAGTCGGACTTTGCAGTGCCCGGAACGTGAATCTGTCTTGGTGAGGGACCGTCATCAAATACAGCGTGCAGGCGGGAGGATGACAAACAAGATGACTTATCGCGTCCTTAATTGCGTGCAATCGGACGGCGAAGAGTCTCTGGTTAGTGAACGCCCTCCTTGGCTATGCGAGAGTTGTACCCTTTATGGAAAGATAAGATCAGTGCCATAGACTCTTGACATAGCTGGATAGCGACTGGCTTGGCGGCAACGGGAAGAATATCATGAACTGCCACGAGTGTGGCACGGATTGGGGACATAACTGCGGGGAGCATGTTTGAACAACACCCTTGCGGCAGTGGCGCTCTCAGCGGCGTTTATCAACGCGCTCTTCGGCGCCTACGTTCTATGGCGCGACTCCGAAAGACTCGCCAACAGGCTTTTCGGATGCATCGCCGCTCTACTCACGATTGAGGCCGTAAACGAGTTCGTTCTTTTCATGACGAAAAACTCGAGTATGGCCCTGCTGGCCGTGCGCATTACCATCCTCCAGTGGTGTTTGATGCCGGCGGTGTTCGTTCACTTCGCTATGGCGATCAGCGGCTGGCCAAAGGAGAGACGCAGGAAATATGTGCCGTTTCTCTATGCCGCTTGCGCGGTTCTCGTTGTGCTTGGATGGAGCACGGGCCTCATTATCAGCGGTGTGGCAACCCCCGTCGGGTCGCTGCATGCATATCGCGAACTAGGCGGGGCGCTGTACGTGCCCGCGAACCTACTGGTGAGTGTGGTTGACCTGGTCGGAATCGCCATAATCTTCTCCGCGAGGCGCCGTGCCGAGTCTCGCGCCTCCCGTGGGAGCCTGTCGCTGATTATGATTGCCGCGCTGCTGCCACTCGCCAGCTCCCTGATAACTGTCGTACTGTTGCCGGCCTTCGGGGTCTACTTCCCGCTGGGCTACGCGTACCTCTCACCGCTAACGGCGTTACTGATCGGATATGCGGTCATCCACTACGATTTCACGACGACTGTCGGCTCATCCCTGGGGAGAACGGTAGTAGAGAGCATCAGGGACGCGGTTCTCGTCGTTGACGACAGGGGGGTGATCGAGGAGGCGAACTCCGCCGTGGAGGGGCTTACCGGATTCCGGAACGACCGGCTCGTGGGTTTGAAAGTGGACCTCCTTTTCGCCGGGCAGCCGCCGGACCCCTTACCCGGGCGACGCGATGATGATGCAGAATGGATGCTTCTTAGGACGCAATCGGGTGAGCTGGTCCCCGTTGCGAGGAGTGTCGGCGCGGTGGCGAGCAGGCGCGGGAACCTACTGGGCTCGGTGGTGGTTCTCCACGACATGCGCGAGGCGTTCAAGCTCATGCGCGCAGAGACGGAGGCCCGCGAGGCGGCCGAGGCGGCCGAGGTCGAGAGGCGCCACTCCGAGGTGCTCAAGAGCGCCCAAAGGGAAATGCTCGAGCGGATCGGATTTCTTCAAAAGGTGCTCGACAACCTCACCGAGCCGGTTTTCATGAAGGACAGGGAGCTCCGTTATATATACGTGAACCGGGCGCTCCTGGAGTTCATGGAGATGGAGGGCGAGCAGCTGCTGAACAAGACCGCCCGGGACCTCTTTCCGGAGGAACAGGCGAGTCTGCTGGAGGAGAGCGACCGCGAGGTGCTCGAAACCGGGGATCTCGTCGAAATCCCCGAACAGGAGCTCAGGGTCACCAGGGGCCAGGCGAGGACGGTCAGAATGCTGGAAGCCCCGGTGCCTGACGAGGTCGGCAGGCCCGAGTACATCATCGGGGTCATCAACGACGTCACGGTCCAGAGGCAGATGGAGAAGGCGAGGCTCGAGTTCATCAGGGTGGCGGCACACGAGCTCGGGACACCGCTTACCTCCTTGAGGCTCGGTGTCGACCTGCTGGCGCGCGAGATGCGCGACCGGCTGACCGAAGACGAGGAACGCTCGCTCGAAGTACTGTCGCTATCGACGCAGAGGCTCATCCTCCTGTCCAGGAAACTCCTCGATCTCGCCTCGATCGACGCGGGAATGCTGGTGATCGAAAGGCAGGAAGTACGGGTCGAGCCGCTTCTGACCGAGCTCACGGCGATGTTCGAGGTCCAGATGAGGGAGAAGGGTCTCCGTTGCACGATTGAATGTGAGGATGGCGACGCCGCCTCGTGGGCCGATCCGGAACGCCTGCTGCAGGTCCTGTCGAACCTCGTTGGCAACGCGATCAAGTTCACTGACGCCGGTACCATTAGTATCTCCGCGAGAGACAATGGCGAGGGCCTGCTCGAGTTCAGGGTCGCCGATACGGGATGCGGAATCGATGCGGCTCGCATCGGGCTGGTGTTTTCCCGTTTCTCCGGGACCCAGAATGCGATTGGCACGAGAGAGGGATTCGGCCTGGGCCTGTCGATTGCAAAGGCCATCGTGGAGGCGCACGGCGGCAGGATATGGGTCGAGAGCACCCCGGGCGTCGGCTCGTGCTTCCACTTCACCGTGGCCGGAGCTCCCTGCTGAGGAATGCCTGGACCGCGCCGCCCCCGGTTGACGGAAGGAACTGCACGTGCACCTTTCGCGAGCGCGGGCCGTCCAGCTTTTCTGAAATTAGGAGGCTGACTCTAGCCACTCTCGAGAAGTCGTTAGCGCCAGTCTAAGCGTCTATAAAGGTCAAAGGGTAGGTGCGCCACTGGAATGAGCCTATAAGCTCTCAGGTCTTGTGGTCGCACGCAACACTACCTCCCAAATCCGTGCCAGCTCGCCCCGGAATATCTCTTGCAGGATGGGGTCTAGCTCTATCAATTCGCCCGCGTCGATCCGCAGGCAGAAGGTTACACTGCTCACCACTTCACTGATTCGCGCGGGTGTTGGATTGTACTCGTCTATTGCCGTCGCCCCCCCGTCGCTTACGCTTCTCCTCTTCGACGGCGCATGACTTTGAACGTCTATAGCCACCTTATTCCAGAAAGCGGAGCAGAGGCTGTGACCCGTTTCGACGCCCTGGTAGGCGGGCAGGTAATACAGCTTACGGAGCGCCAAAAACGGTAGCTTCTTGCAGAGTGGACTGACACAGAGCTTGCAACGCTGTTGAACTTGTCAAATTAGAGATATGTGCTTGGTTTGCCACCGCCGCCCAACCATGCGGGTAATCCTTGGAGCGGGAGACCGGGTTCGAACCGGCGACCTAGAGCTTGGAAGGCTCTCGCTCTGCCAACTGAGCTACTCCCGCCCGGCCCGACTAATTAAAGCATCCAATTGTGGCGCGCTCAAGGAGCGGTATCCTTCACGGTGGTTCCCCTCGGTCACAAGGAGCCGGCCCGCCGCCGTATGATATCCTTTTGCCCGATGAAGGGGCGAGGCGCGAGACGGAGGCTGCGACCATGAACACTGTGACCGTTGGAGACATAGAAATCAGCTACGAGGTCATGGGCGAAGGGCCGCCTCTCGTGCTCATCATGGGCCTCACCGCGACGATGGACTGGTGGGACCCGCAGTTCCTCGATGCGCTCTCCAGGAAACGCCAGCTCCTCATCTTCGACAACCGGGGCGCAGGGCGGACCGGCGCGCCTGCCGACCAGAAGTTCACGATAAGCCAGATGGCCGACGACACCATCGGGCTGATGGACGCTCTGGGGATGGACCGGGCCGACGTGATGGGCGTCTCGATGGGGGGCATGATAGCGCAGGAGCTCGCTCTAAGCTACCCGGAGCGG
>DATCGY010000126.1:0-12903 GCA_036508635.1 Candidatus Anoxymicrobiaceae bacterium | reverse complement strand
CCGGGTCGCGCACGTCAGTGAAGACCGCGAGATGAACTGGAAACAGTATGCGGTCGCCCTGCTTCTCTTCAACCTCGTGGGATTGATCTTCCTCTACGTATTATTACGGCTGCAGGGGCATCTGCCCGGAAACCCCCAGGGATTCAAAAGCGTAACGCCGGCTCTCTCGTTTAACACCGCATCGAGCTTCGTAACCAACACGAACTGGCAGTCCTATGCCGGCGAGAGCACCATGAGTTACCTGAGCCAGATGCTCGGATTGACGGTCCAGAATTTCCTGGCCCCCGCGACCGGCCTTTGCGTCATCATCGCGCTCATCAGGGGATTCATGAGGAAGAAGACAGATAAGATCGGCAACTTCTGGGTGGATCTGACGCGCAGTATTCTTTGGGTCCTTATCCCGTTGTCCATAGTGTTAGCCGTCATTCTGATGTGGCAGGGCTCGGTCCAGAATCTCAGCGCCTATAAGAAAGTGACGACGGTCGAGGGAGCTCAGCAGACAATAGCGCTGGGTCCCGCGGCCTCGCAGGAGTCGATCAAGGATCTCGGGACCAACGGTGGCGGGTTCTTTAACGCGAACTCCGCGCATCCATTCGAGAATCCCACACCCCTTGCAAACGAAGTGGAGATACTCGGCATCCTGCTGATTGGTGCGGCTCTGTGCGTGACGTTCGGTAAGATGGTGGGGAGCTGGAAACAGGGTGCCACCATACTGGTGGCGATGCTGCTGCTATTTGCGTTGGGACTAGGTGTCGGCCTCTGGGCCGAAGCCGGTCAACAGAATCCGCGCATCGCTAAGCTCGGCGTAAGCTCGCCTAATACGCTGGAGGGCAAAGAGGTGCGGATCGGCGTGCCCAGCACAATGATTTTCGTGAATGGCACAACGGACTCCGGATGCGGATCGGTAAACGCCATGCACGACAGCCTTACCCCGATCGGTGGCATGGTTCCGCTGGTGAACATGATGTTAGGTGAGGTCATTTTCGGCGGTACCGGCACCGGACTCGGCGCGATGCTCATTTTCGTACTGCTCACGGTATTCATCGTCGGCCTGATGGTCGGGAGGACGCCGGAGTACCTGGGCAAAAATGTCGAGAGCTGGGAGATGAAGATGGCCATACTCGTCATCTTAATTCCGTCGGCCTGTATCCTTATCGGCGCGGCAATCGGGGCTGCCACACGCGCGGGGACCAGCTCTATCTCTAACCCTGGTCCGCACGGCCTTTCGCAGATTCTCTACGCGTACTCATCGTCCGCCGGAAACAACGGCAGCGCCTTTGCCGGCCTGTCCGCCAACACTGCGTTCTACAATATAAGCCTCGGGATCGTGATGCTCATCGCAAGGTTTGGTTCGATTGTGCCGCTCCTGGCCATCGCGGGCAGTATAGCTCCCAAGCAGCCAGCCCCGCTGACTTCCGGCACTTTCAGGACAGACACGCCCTCATTCCCGGTCGTACTTATGTCAGTCGTCCTTATCGTGGGTGCTCTGACTTTCTTTGCGGCACTCGCGTTGGGGCCGATAGTCGAGCACTTGCTGATGTGAAAAAGGAATCAAAGGTGATCGGAATTGCCTGAGAAGCAACAGACCGACAAGAAGAAGAGCTCCCTGCGCGACAAGACACTCGTCTGGGGTGCGTTCAAGGATGCGTTTAAGAAGCTGGATCCCCGGCTGCTGATCCGCAACCCCGTAATGTTCGTTGTCGGGATCGGTGCGTTGCTGACCACGTACTACGTCATCCATGGCCTTGCGATCGGGCACACCAGATACTTCAGCCTCAACCTGCAGATAGCGATCTGGTTGTGGATAACAGTGCTTTTTGCGAACTTCGCCGAAGCGATCGCCGAGGGCCGTGGCAAGGCGCAGGCCGAGTCGCTGAGAAAGGCTCGCAAGGAGACGGTTGCCAAGAAGCTTGTTGACGGCAACGTGGTGAATGTCGGCGCCTCGGATCTTCGCAAGGGCGACGTTGTACTCATAGAAGCTGGTGACCTCGTCCCGGGAGACGGCACTGTAATCGAGGGAGTAGCCTCGGTTGATGAGAGTGTCATTACCGGTGAGTCCGCCCCGGTCATAAGAGAATCCGGCGGAGACCGCAACTCCGTTACCGGTGGGAGTACCGTGCTCTCGGACTGGATAAAGGTCGAGATCTCTGCAGATCCCGGGGAGAGTTTCCTCGACCACATGATCAGCCTCGTCGAGGGCGCCAGGAGGCAGAAGACCCCCAATGAGATCGCGCTAACGATACTGCTCGTCGGGCTGACCATGATATTCGTACTCGTATGCTCGACCCTCGAGGCGTTCGCGAAGTTCTCCAATTCGGTGGTTGGTGTACCAATACTCATAGCGCTGGCGGTGTGCCTTATTCCCACGACCATAGGCGGGCTTCTCAGCGCAATAGGAATTGCCGGCATGGACCGCGTCATGCGACACAACGTAATAGCGATGTCCGGCAGGGCCGTCGAAGCGGCGGGTGACGTCGACGTGCTCCTGCTGGACAAGACAGGCACGATAACCCTGGGCAACAGGATGGCGGTGGAATTCATCCCGTCCCCAGGCGTCACCAGAGAGGATCTTGCCGATGTTGCCCAACTCGCGTCGCTCGCCGACGAGACCCCGGAAGGCAGGAGCATAGTCGTGCTGGCCAAAGAACAGTACGGCATCCGCGGCCGAGACATAGAGTCCCTCGGGGCGGAGTTCATCCCATTCAGCGCCCAGACGCGCATGAGCGGAGTAGATGTAGAGGGAAGGAGACTTCGAAAGGGCGCCTCTGACGCGGTCGAGGGATTCGTGGTCGACAGCGGCGGTACGATGCCCGACGAGGTCAAGAAGGATGTCGAGGGAATCGCCAAGGAGGGGGGAACTCCGCTGGTCGTCGCGGACGGCAGCAAGATCTTTGGAACCATTTACCTTAAAGACATCATCAAGGGTGGCATGAAAGAGCGGTTCGCCGAGCTTCGTCGCATGGGCATCAAGACCGTGATGATAACCGGGGATAACCCTGTGACAGCGGCGGCGATAGCAGCCGAGGCCGGCGTCGACGACTTTCTCGCTGAGGCTGTTCCGGAAGAAAAGATGAGCCTGATCAAGAAATATCAGGGCAACGGCAGCCTGGTCGCCATGACCGGTGACGGCACCAACGATGCGCCCGCCCTGGCGCAGGCCGACGTCGGCATGGCCATGCACAGTGGCACGCAGGCCGCAAAAGAGGCCGGCAACATGGTCGACCTCGATAGCAACCCGACAAAACTCATCGAGACTGTTGAGGTAGGCAAGCAACTGCTGATGACGAGAGGTTCGCTCACCACCTTCAGCGTCGCCAACGATGTTGCGAAATACTTTGCCATAATCCCGGCGCTTTTTATTGCTACCTACCCGGTCCTGAAGACCCTCAACATCATGAAGCTTGCCACGCCGCAGAGCGCAATACTGTCCGCAGTTATCTTCAATGCTCTTATCATCGTCGCCCTCATACCTCTCGCTCTGCGCGGGGTCAAATACAGGCCGCTGGGCGCCAATGCGATCTTCCGGAGGAATATGCTCATCTACGGGGTCGGAGGGCTGATCGCACCGTTCATCGGAATAAAGCTCATCGACATTATCTTGCACGCGATCAGGCTCGCGTGACATAAGGGAGACAGAGATGCTTAGGAGGATCAAGAGTTTCTTTAGGAACTACGGGGCCACTTGCCTGGTGATATTTGCGGTGTTCGCTGTTCTCACCGGCCTTGCTTATCCATTGTTCATGACCGGATTCGCACAGGTGGCTTTCAAATCCAAGGCCAACGGTTCGATCGTCAATCAGGACGGCGAGGCAGTAGGATCGACGTTGATCGGCCAGTCATTTACGGGCCCCAATTACTTTCATGGGCGCCCATCCGCGGCTGGAACCGACGGTTACGACGCCACTGCATCCGGGGGCTCGAACCTCGGTCCCACGAATCCGAAGCTGACGGAACTAATCTCCCAGAGGGCAGACGAAGTGAGAAAAGAAAACGGCCTTGCACCGGATGCGAAGGTTCCCGCCGACCTCGTGGAAGCGTCTGCCAGCGGACTCGATCCGGACATCAGTCCCCAGAGCGCAACGCTGCAGGTCAAGCGTGTCGCCGGAGCGAGGAACCTTCCGGAAGCCGTTGTGCTTGAACTGGTGAAGAGCCACGTCCAGGGTCGTCAACTGAGCGTTCTCGGCGAGCAGAGAGTGAACGTTCTCGAATTGAACCTGGCGCTCGACAGAATGAGCAAGCAGATATAGGTTAAAGGCCAGGCGATGAACAATGAAGCTCCTCGATCGGGTGGTTGAGTGATGACAGTCGAACAACGGCGCAAAGTGATTGATTACCTGGTGATCCTTGCTCTGCTGGCGGTTGTGACCATCGTCTGTAAGACCACAGGTAAGTTCTTCAACATTACGGACGTCGCCATGCTGTACCTGTTGCCGATCATCTACGCGGGTGCGCGCACCGATATCTGGTCTTCCGTCGCCACTGCGATCGCCGGTGTCCTGCTGTTCGACCTCTTTTTTGTTCCCCCGCTGTACACCATCACTGTTTCCGATGCTCACTATATTGTTACATTTGTGATCTTCCTTCTGGTGGGTATTACCACGAGTGTCATCAGTGACCGCCTAAAGAACAAGACAAAGGAGACGGAGGCGGCCCTGGGCCAGACCAGGGCGATGTACGACCTGAGCACCGAGTTGACGGCGGTTTCCAGCGTGCGTGAGTTATCGCGCATCATCGTGAGCGGCGTTGCCGGCGCGACCGGCAGTGATGCAGCCTTATATCTGCCTGATAGAAGCAACGTATTTACACTCATGGCTGCAAGTAACCCGGAGGGTCGGTTGGCAACAGACAGGAACGAAGGCGGCGTCGCCGGTTGGGTTTTCGAATACGGGCAGGAGGCGGGTCCCGGAACGGACACCCTGCCGGGCGCAAGGGGGCTTTATGTGCCGCTAAAGTGGGAAGACGAGATCCTGGGCGTTCTCGGAATCGACGTCTCTGAAGAAACAAACAGTGACCTCGCCAGGAAGAAAGTGCTCCTCCTGGCTTTCGCCGGGCTCGCGACCCTCGCGCTTAACAAGGTCCTGCTGTCGGCAGCCACCCAGCACGTGAAGAACCTGGAAGCCAGTGACAAGCTGAGGGGCGCTCTCTTCGACTCCATGTCCCACGAGCTGCGCACCCCTCTGGCCTCGATAATCGGGGCCGTAACCAGTCTAACCGGCAGCGAGGTCGCCTATACGGACGAACAGAAGATCGAGTTGCTTGACACAATCAACAAGGGAGCGGCCAGAATGGACCGGCTGGTCCGCAACCTGCTCGATATGGCGAGGTTGGAGAGCGACAGTTTCAAGCTCAAGACCGAGTGGTGCGACATTCAGGACGTCATCGGTGTCGCACTGGCCGCCTTCGGCGAGGAGTTGGAAAACCGCCCTACGGTTGTCAATGTCGAGGAAGACCTGCCACTCCTCAAGATAGATTTCGAACTTATCGTTCAGGTGCTTGTCAACATGGTGGACAATGCGCTCAAGTACTCGCCGCCTGGAAGTAAGATAGAAACAACCGCAAGGCACGAAGCAGCCGGAGTGGTAGTATCTGTCGAAGACCAGGGCCCGAAAATCCCCAACGAAGAGCTGAATAGGGTCTTCGACAAGTTCTACCGAATCGAGATCCCCGGGACGGCAGCCGGAAGCGGGCTCGGCCTCTCGATATGCAAGTCCATTATTGATGTACATGGTGGCTCGATATGGGCTGAAACCAGGCCGGGTGGCGGAAACAGGTTCGTATTCTCTCTACCGGTTGTAGAGCGTAAGCCGGAAAGTGAAACCCGATGACTCCGGAAACGGGTGGCGCCAGAATCCTCGTAATCGACGATGAGCCTGAAATCCGCAGGCTGCTGAAAGTCGCTCTCAGCGCCCACGGCTATGTGGTCCTGGAAGCAGAGGCGGGCCAAAAAGGCATCGACAGAGCCGCGCTCGACCATCCGGATCTCATCATCCTGGACATGGGCCTTCCCGACGTGGACGGCCTCGAAGTAGTGAAAGCCATCCGCGAGTGGTCCAGCGTACCAATCATCATACTGTCGGTCAGAGAGCGCGAGGACGATAAGGTCGCAGCGCTCGACGCCGGGGCAAACGATTATGTTACCAAACCGTTTGGGATGGACGAACTGACAGCAAGGATCCGGGCGGCGTTTCGCGCCCTCATACCCGGCGAAAACTCCCCAGTTCTCGAAGTCGGCGACTTATGGATGGACCTTTCAAAGCGACTGACGAGTGTTTCGGGTAAAGAGGTCAGTCTAACTCCGACCGAATATGAGTTACTCAAGTACCTTGCAACCAACGCTGATAAGGTCATAACTCACAAGCAGTTACTCACCCGCGTCTGGGGTGTTGACTTCGTCCCCGATATCCAGTACTTGCGCGTATACATCGGTCAGCTGAGAAAAAAGATAGAGCCCGATCCTTCCCGCCCCATCTACATCCTGACGGAACCCGGAGTCGGATACCGGCTGGCAGGTTCGATTTCAGATTGATTAGCACAGGTAGCCGTGCGAAATGTCTTTACGTTGGGATTTGATAGTGTCGGAGGGGGGACTCGAACCCTCACGACCCTGCGGCCAAAAGGCCCTAAAATGGACCTGAAGAGCGAGGACGGCAAGATGGCCGCCTACCGCGCCGGGGTCAAGGTCTCCTTCAAGTACATGGGCAAGGAAGCCTAGAGGGGTTCAGCATTCCCCTTCCCGGTCCCTGACGATCAAGTCACAGACCTCGTCCTCGCGGCCTTTATCCGTGATTATAATGAGGTGGTCGTCGGGCCTGAGTTCTACGTCACCGTTTGGTATGACCGACTCATGCTCCCTGAGTATGAGAACGAGCAGAATGCCCTGCGGCAGCGGCAGGTCCCGGAGCGTCTTTCCGACCGACACTGAGTCATCGGAGAGTATGCACTCCACGACCTGGATATTCTCCTCCTCGAAGTTCAGGAGGCTGAGCAGGCGCTGGTGGGGTAGCCTGTGCTCCACCATTGAGAGAATCGTGCGCACGCTGCTCACGGTTGGCTTCACGCCGAGGAGGTCGAACGTCTGCTGGTTTATCGGGTTGTTGACGCGTGCGATTATGTTCTTGACTTCGTACTTCTCTGTGGCAAGCTGGCAGATGACAATGTTGTCCTCATCGTCTCCTGTGACCGCGATGACATAGTCCGCTCTCGCTATCCCGGCCTTCTGCAGAACGGTTACTTCAGTACCGTCGCCCATGATGGCGGCGTGCTCGAATTCCTTCTCAAGAGCGGCGTATTTCCTCATGCTCTGCTCGATAACAACCACTTCGAAGTCGTTCGCTAGCAGCTCCCTGGAGAGATTGGCGCCGACCTTTCCTCCGCCTATGACAAGGATGAACGGGTTCATTCGACATCCTCCTCCCCACGGAAATCGGACACCGCCTGGTGCATGAGGTCGGCCGTAAGCGCAACCGGACAGATCACCTTCAAGCCTCGAGCCTCGAAGAATTTGGCGCGGTTGGGGTCGAACACGCGCACGACCACGCATGGGATGTGGAACTGCTCCCGGGCGATCTGGGCGACCACCAGGTTCGTGTTGTCGCCGTCCGTGGCGACAAGGCAGACTTCGGTATCTTCAATACCGGCGTCACGGAGAACTCTCACGTCGAGGCCCACTCCCTTGAAGAAGCTCCCCCGGAACTCCGGTTCGAGGCGCATCGCGGCTCCCTCGTCCTCATCGACGACGCTGACCTCGTGACCCGTCTTATCATAAAGATTGGCCAGGGTTGAGCCCACCCTGCCGCAACCGACGATCAACATCTTCATGGGCAACAACCTCCATCCTTACTCACTCTGCTGGCCCGATACCACTATTACATTACAGGTGGCGTGCTTCTGCACATACTCGGCCACCTTGCGGCCCTGCCTGCCCGACCTGTTGCCCAAACGAACGTCCAGAACCACGGCGTCAAACGCCTCCTCCCTCTGAATCTCGACTATCGTCTTGCTCCCGAGCCGGGACCTCTCGAGCCTGGGAAGGGGGCGAACGCCGAGCTTCTTGGCTATCCTTGCGGATTCCTCGAGCTCCTCCATCCCGGCGGAAAGTTCCTGTTCCGCTCCCGACTCGAGCGGCCGATTGAGCGGTATCTCCGCGATGTAGAGCGTCTGCACCAGGCCTTCTTGCGCAACCACGCGAGCCGCGACACTGATCGCGTTCTCGTCGAAAGGACGCCCGATAGTTGCCACCAGCACCTTCCTGTAGCCCGCATACCTCTGGCTGACAAAGAACCCGAGGATACCTCCCGTCTTCGCGTAAGAGATGAGCAGCATGACCAGCGCCGCCAGGATCACTCCCGCGGCCAATCCGATCAAGAAGCCGGTCATGACTTCCCCTCCTGGCCGAGCCCGGCGTCCTCATCGTTCATGACGAACACATCAACCTTACTCGTCTTCTGAAGAACCTGCAAAAGAAGCGGTTCGCGCAAGAACCGGACGAGCCCACTGCTCCGCGGCCGCCCCATGACGATCAGGCCGACCTTCTTATCCAGGGCGGTTTGCACTATGCCGGTCGCTGCCTCGTCCTCGTCAATCTCCACGAACTCGACGTCGAGTACCGCGGCAAGCTGGCGGAGGGCCTCCATCCAGGATTCTTCTTCGGGTGATTCAGACGGCCCCTCCGCAAACCATCCTGGCGACTTCCTCATGTATGCCACGGTGAGGTCCGTGTTAAACCTCTTGGCCAGACGCCAGCTCCTGCGGATTATGCGCTGGGCGTTGGTCTCGGGACCGACACAGACCATAATCCTCCGGATGACCGCGCGCTGGGCCTCCTCCGGACTGACGGCCTCCTCTACCTCATCGGCCACCTCGCGAAGCGAAAGCTCCCTGAGCGCGGTCAGGTTACTCTTCTGGAAAAAGCTGGAGAGCGCCCTCTCGATCTTACCTGGTGGGTAGACCTTCCCGGCCTTGAGCCGCTCGATCAAGGCCTCCGGGCTGATGTCGATCAGTCGGATCTCGTCCGCGCGCGCCAGAATGTAATCCGGGAAGGTCTCCCGGACCTTGACCCCCGTCAGCTCATAGACCATGACGTTAAGGCTTTCGAGGTGCTGGATGTTGACCGTTGACCACACATCGATTCCGTGGCCCAGCACTTCCATGATGTCATCGTAGCGCTTCCTGTGCCGCTCCCCAGGGATGTTTGTGTGCGCCAGTTCGTCTATGAGCACCAACTGGGGGTGGTCCGCGATAATCGCGTCCAGGTCCATCTCCTCGAATATTGAGCCACGGTACTCGATATTCTTCTTCGGGATTACCGGTATCTCCCCGATCATCGCCGCCGTTTCAGCCCGTCCGTGAGTCTCGACGAAGCCGACTCTTACGTCCAGGCCCTGGTTGAGCTGCGCCTTCGCCTCCGAGAGCATGGTATAGGTCTTGCCTACCCCGGCCGCCGCTCCCAGGAAAATCGTGAACTTGGCCCTGGCTTCATCGTTCAAGAGCTATCCCCTTACAACCTCAAAGGTCTTGAGGATGATGTCCGCTGCCTGCTCGACCGTCATCTCGGTGGTGTTGATGACGAGCTCGTACAGATTTGGGTCATTCCAGTCCGAGTCAAAGAGGTAATTATAGTATGCCGTCCTCGAGTAATCCGAGTCCAATACCATCGTCCTTGCCTCCTGGAGGCCCTTCTTCCCTTTGAGTCGCTCCATCGTGGCCGTGCGCTCGATACGGGTCTCAAGGTCAGCGACGATGTGTACGCGGAAGAGCCTGGGGTCATCGGCCAGGATGACGTTGGCGCCTCGCCCCAGGAGAACGACGTTGCCCCTCTCAGCATACTCCCGGATTACCTTGCTGATGGCGTCCAGGTATTTGCCTAACTTCGCTTGCATGGTTGTTCGGTCCTGCAGATTGGGGCGGTGGTCCAACGCGCTTTCTATCTTCAGGAAATCAACGCCAGCCTGATTGGCGGCCTCGGTCACCATCTCGCGGCGCACCAGCGGCCAACCCAACCTATCCGCGACAATACCGGCTATGACGGTCCCACCGCTGCCTTTCTGCCGGGACATCGTGATGACGTTCTTCATCTGCCAGCCTCCTTAGACAGCCGTTTGATCTCCAGGTTCAACTCGAGCACATTCACCCTCGGCTCGCCGAAGATGCCCAGGGTTCGGCCCCTGGTGTGCTTGCGTATCAGCTCCCTGAGCTTCGAGGCGGGAATGCCGGTCGCGCCAGAAATCCTCTTGACCTGCAGGGACGCCGACTCGACGCTTATGTCCGGGTCGAGGCCCGAAGCCGACCCCGTGACGAGCTCCACCGGTATGTCCTTGACCTTTAGTCCAGGGTTCTCTTTGAGGAGCTCCGCTATGCGGGCTTTGGCGTCCCTGATGAGCTGAGGGTTCGCTGGACCGAGGTTGGACGCGCCGCTGTGCATGGCATCGTAGCCGTTACCCGCCGCCGAGGGCCTTCCGTGGAAGAATCCTTTCGAATCGAACTTCTGGCCGATGTTCTTTGCCCCCACAGGCTTCCCGTTGAGGTAAATTATCTGGCCGTCGGCGGACTTACCGTCCAGGCGGCCGACGAGCGCCGTGAAAAGCGGATAGGCCAGTCCCACCAGCAGCACCAGCACTATCACGATTATGACTATCCTTGCCAGGTCTCTCATGAACAACCCTAGACTATGTGCATCGCGTGCAAGAGCATGTCGATCAACTTGATCCCTATGAACGGGGCAATGAGCCCACCGATACCGTAGATGAGTATGTTGCGTCGCAGAATCCCCAGAGCGCCGATAGGCCGGTACTTGACCCCCCTCAGGGCCAGGGGTATCAATGCGACGATTATCAGCGCGTTAAATATTACCGCCGACAGGACGGCGCTGTTGGGGCTGGAGAGCCGCATGATATTAAGCGCCGCCAGGCCCGGAAGGACGACCATGAACATCGCCGGTATGATCGCGAAGTACTTGGAAACGTCGTTGGCAACGCTGAACGTGGTCAGGCTCCCTCGGGTGATGAGGAGCTGCTTGCCGATCTCAACGACCTCGATAAGCTTGGCGGGGTCCGAGTCGAGGTCGACCATGTTGCCGGCTTCCTTGGCCGCCTGCGTGCCGCTGTTCATCGCCAGGCCGACGTCGGCCAGCGCCAGCGCCGGGGCGTCATTCGTGCCGTCACCGGTCATGGCCACCAGTTTACCGCCGGCCTGCTCGTTGCGGATTATGTCCATCTTCTGCTCAGGCTTGGCCTCGGCTACGAAGTCGTCGACGCCGGCCTCCCGGGCGATAGCCTCGGCGGTGTGCGGGTTGTCGCCGGTTATCATAACGGTCTTGATACCCATTGCCCTCAGGCGCTCGAAGCGCTCGTTTATGCCGGGCTTCACCACGTCCTTCAGCTCAACGAGCCCCAGGACCTGGTTGTTATGCGTTACGGCCAGAGGGGTGGACCCCTGCTTTGCGATCAGTGCGACCGCTTCTTCGTAGCCTTCGGGAAGCGTGCCGCCGGCTGCCTCGATATACCTTGAGATGGCGTCCGCGGCCCCCTTCCTGTACCTGTCGCCGTTCCGATCGAGCCCGCTCATCCGCGTTTCGGCGGTAAAGGGCACCACGGTCCCGCTCTCCCCCTCCTTTACCTCCAGCCCGACTTTCTCACCGAGAGAGATGATCGAACGGCCTTCTGGCGTGGTGTCGCCGAGGGAGGAGAGCATCGCGGCCGTGCCCACCTGCGCGGGCGTCGAGCCCTCGAACGGGATGAACTCGTTGGCGAAGCGGTTACCGAAGGTTATGGTGCCTGTCTTATCGAGCAGCAGGGTGTTTATGTCTCCAGCGGCCTCCACGGCACGGCCGGACATGGCCAGCACGTTGTGCTGGGTGAGCCTGTTGATCCCCGCGATGCCGATGGCCGAAAGGAGCCCCCCGATCGTCGTCGGAATCAAGCAGACCAGGAGTGCGACCAGGGCCGTCTGCGACGGGCCGGCCTTCAGGTAGTTGGCGATAGGGGTTATTATCAGGATCACGACCAGGAAGATGATGGTCAGCGCGACCAGCAGGATACTGAGGGCTATTTCGTTGGGAGTCTTCTGCCGCTCTGCGCCTTCGACCAGCGATATCATCTTGTCGAGGAAGCTCTCCCCGGGGTCGGCGTATATGCGTATCCTTATCCGGTCGGAGAGCACGGTCGTACCTCCAGTAACGGAGCTGAAATCGCCGCCCGACTCCCTTATCACGGGGGCGGACTCTCCGGTGATCGCCGACTCGTCGACGCTGGCGATGCCCTCGATCACCTCGCCGTCGCCCGGAATGATCTCACCGGCCTCGACTACCACTACGTCGCCCTTCCTGAGCTGCCCGGCCGAGACCATCTCGGTCTCGCCGCTATCCTTGACGAGCCTGGCCGTGGTCTCGACCCGCGTCTTTCGCAAGGTCTCAGCCTGTGCGCGGCCCCTTCCCTCGGCAACAGCCTCCGCGAAATTCGCGAAGAGCACGGTAAACCAGAGCCACACCGTCACCAAGCCTATGAATGGCAGGTCGCCGAGGCCCCTGATGAGGTTCTTGAAGAAGAAGTAGGTCGTGACCGCGGCGCCAATCTCCACGATGAACATCACCGGGTTCCGCCAGAGGTGCCCGGGGTTGAGCTTCTTGAAGGAACTCGCGGTGCTTTCCCTTATGAGCTTCGCATCAAATAGTTTCTGGCTTTCTGCCATGCCTGTCTTCCTCGATGTTTCCGGTTAGAAGAAGGTAAACTGCTCCGCCAGCGGGCCCAGGGCCAGCACCGGGAAGAACGTCAGTGCCCCGATGATGATGATGATGCCAACCAGGAGCCCCGCGAAGAGCAGGTTGTCGGTCGGGAAAGTGCCTTCGGATTCCGGGACCAGCGGCTTGCGACCGAGCGAGCCCGCGACCGCCATCAACGGGATTATTAT
>DATCGY010000125.1:0-7406 GCA_036508635.1 Candidatus Anoxymicrobiaceae bacterium | reverse complement strand
CGTAACGGCCTTGGACACGAACAGGCCGTACTCGTGGAGGAGGTCGAGCAGGCAGTTGCCGAAGACGCCGCTCTGGGCGATTATCGACGTAGGTCCGGGACGGAACGCCTCCTCAATAACCTCGACCGTGCTGAAACCGTTGGCGGTGTTGATCAAGCCGACGCAGTTCGGGCCGATGACCCTCATTCCGTGCCTGCGGGCTATCTCCTCGGCTTCGGCCTGAAGACTCTCGCCGGACTCGCCCACCTCGGCGAAGCCGGCGCTCTCAACGATCGCACAACGTATGCCCCTCCTCCCGATCTCGTCGAGCATCTTCGGGACCACCGGCGCGGGAGTAAGGACGACCGCAAGGTCAACCGGGTCGGGTACGTCGGAGACAGAGTGGTAGACCGGCAAGCCGTGTATCTCGTCCACCGAGGGGTTGACGAGGTAGATGCGGTCGGCCCAACCTCGCTCCTTAAGTATGATGGGAATGCCGTAGCCGAACCCGAGGTTGCGACGCGCGCCGACAAGGGCTACGCCTTTCGGCTCGAAGAAAGCTCGCAGGTCTCGACCGGCCACGGCACCACCCCTCGGTGTCTAGCTCTTGGGTATCATCGAAAGAATGAGCTCCCAGACCTCCAGCGTCCTGTTGAAAGCCTCATCGTCATGCTGCATGCACGTGTACATGCGCGTTCCTGCGAGCGAGATGAGGCCGTTGAGCGACGCGACCATCTGGTAATCCTCGGCGGCTTTCCTGCGCGTGATCACCTCGAACGCCTTGGGGCCGGTTATGTCTACCCAGAAGAAACCCGTGGTCACGTACTGGATTATCGGGCCGAAGTTGTACAGGAAAAACGGGAGGTCGGGCCTCGTTGCGAAAAGGTCATTGAGGGCTTTCGTGATGCGGTCTGCGAACTCGGTCGACTTCGCGACGGCGTCGTTCTCCTCCATGAGTCTGATAGCGTGATAGCAGGCGCCGCACGATATCGGGTTGCCGGCGAGCGTCCCGCCAAGGTACGGCCTCTGGCCCATGCCCGCGCCGACTACATCCATTATCTCCTTGCGTCCCGCGACCGCCCCGGCCGATGGGAAACCATGGGCAACTATCTTGCCGAGTACGGTCAGGTCGGCCGTGATGCCGAAGTACTTCTGCGCTCCACCCATGTCCAGCCTGAAGCCGGACACGACCTCGTCGAAGACGAGCAGGGCACCGTACTCGTCGCACAACTCGCGGCAGCGCCTGTTCCAGTCAGGGTGCACCGGATGCACGCCCGACTCGCCCCCTACCGCCTCGATCACCATGCAGGCGATCTCGTCCTTGTTATCGGCGAACGCTTTCTCGAGGGCGTCGAAATCGTTGGGCTTGACCTCGACGAGCAGGTCGAACACCTGCGGCGGTATGCCCGGCGAGTTGAGCCCCGCCGTACCTGGGACGTGGAGGCTGTACACGTACTGGTCGTACCACCCGTGGTAGCTGCCCTCGACCTTTATGACCTTCTGCCTGCCCGTGACCGCTCGCGCGATGCGGAGCGCCGCCATGTCGGCCTCGGTGCCCGACTGCAGGAAGCGCACGGCGTCGACCGACGGCATGTGCTCGACGATCTTCTTCGCCGCTAGCAACTCGTACTCTGAAGTGAGACCGGTGGAAGGCCCCTTCTCCTGGATTATCTTGATTATCTCGTCGTCAAGCGGATCGTAATGATGCCCGAGGATGATAGGCGCTCCGCACATAAGGTAGTCGACGTACTCGTTGCCATCGATGTCCCACATCTTGTATCCCTTGGCGCGATCCATTGCAAGGGGGAACGGATGGCTGGTCGCCAGGTTGTGTTCGACCCCTCCGGGGATGTACGCCTGGGCTTCCTCGTAGAGCTTCAGGGATTTTTCTCGGGTCTTGTAGAACTCGGCCTTCACTTTTTCGAGGGCGTCCTCGGGAATCGGATGGAGGTCCTCATCCATGCATCGCGCGCGGCGCTCCATTATCTCGTCGTATTCCATTCTGCTTTCACCTTCCCGGTATGTCGGATGCAGATCAAATACCCAAGGCGAAGTCTTGGTTCCAGATACTATCATTTTATCAAAGAGACGACCCCTCCCAACATGCCCCCGACAATGTTATCGTTGGGTCACCTGCTTGACTATCCGGGGCCAGGTCCGTTCTTGCAAGTCCACCCCGGGATTCAGCCGGTATCTGGGTGCAATCGAGGGGGAGGGATTGGTGATGGGTGTACGGCCTTCCGCGCCAAGGCGACGGGCCGGCGTCAGTTCGATACACTTGGGGAGCCATGATACAACCTGACGAGACGCGCATCACCACATATCACGAAGCCGGCCATGCCGTTATGGCACATCTTCTCGGCCACCAGGTACTTGGCTGCTCGCTCGATGGCAACGATTTGGGCGAGGGATGGGTCAAGCTCGAAGACGGGAACGCAACCGTGGACAGGCATGCTATCGAATCGGGCGCGAAGATCGGCCTTGCTGCTTTCGCGGCCGAAAACCACGTCGCCTCCATACTGAAGGCAGCCGAGCCCTCAACGGCTGGCGCTTGAGCTTCTATCGGTTTCACCCCAGGAGTCTCTGAAATACTCTTGGCGGCACCGTGTGTACGCGGCCGTTTCGCAAAGGAGAGGAAAATGAAGAAACCTGTAAGTGCGCCGATGTTCAATCAGGAGGACTTTCCGATCAGCATCGTCAGACTTACGGTCCTAAAGGGCACCGGCGTCGACATCGACGAACTCGCCACAAAGCCGATAATCGGTGTGGCAAACTCTTTCACCGAGATGAACCCGGGGCATATGCATCTCCGCAACCTCGCCGAGCGTGTCAAGGAAGGCGTACACGCGGCCGGCGGTATCCCGTTCGAGTTCGACGTACCAGCCCCTTGCGACGGGTTGACCGAGGGAAACCCCGGGATGCGATTCGTCCTCCCGCAACGCGAGCTGATAGCGGACACCATCGAGACGTACTCGCGAAGCATGCTCCTCGACGGGCTAGTCATGATTGCGAGCTGCGACAAGATAATCCCTGGTATGGTAATGGCCGCCGCGCGGCTCGATCGTCCAACAATATTCCTGCCGGGGGGACCCGGCGCTTTCCAGATACGCTTCTCCGCGTCCATGAAAGAGGGCACTATAAACGACAGGGACTACGATGACCTGCTCTCCAAGATGGAGACCGCGACATGCGCGACGTGCGGCGCATGTGAACTGATGGGGACCGCCAACACCATGCAGTGCCTCGTCGAAGCGATGGGGCTGACTCTTCCCGGCTCCGCCAACGTGCCCGCATACCATTCCGAGAAGCTGCTGTTCGCGCGGCGTGCTGGAAAGCGCATTGTTGAGATGATCGAAGAGGAGCTGACCGCCCGCAAGCTACTTACGGCGGATGCTATACAGAACGCGGTCATCGTCGACCTCGCCATCGGCGGCTCCACGAACTCGACGCTGCACCTCCCTGCAATCGCACATGAGCTCGACATGGAGCTGCCGCTCTCCAGCTTCAACGACCTGAACAGAAAGATACCCACGCTCTGTGCCATCCGCCCCAGCGGACCGCACGGCATCACCGACCTGTATCGCGCGGGAGGAGTCCCGGCCGTGATGAAGGTGCTTGCCGACGACCTTCACCTCGACGCCGTGGTGGCGACCGGAGCCACCTGGGGAGACATCCTGCCTGGTGTCACGGTCCTGGACACGACGGTCATACCACCGCGCGACAGGCCTCACAGGCCCGAGGGTGGCACGGTCGTTCTCTTTGGAAACCTGGCGCCCGAAGGGGCGGTGGTCAAGCAATCAGCCGTCGAGGACGACCTGCTTTCATTCACCGGACCCGCTCGCATCTTCGATTCGGAGTCCGATTGCCTCGCGGCAATACGCGAGAAGGGCCTGAACGAAGGCGAAGTGGTTATCATCAGGTACGAAGGGCCAAAGGGCGGGCCAGGCATGCCGGAGACGCTCGCGGTCACGATGGCCCTTCCCCTCAACGGTTACAACCGCGTGGCACTGGTCACCGACGGCAGGTTCTCCGGAGCTTCGTCCGGCCCATGTGTCGGACACGTATCACCCGAGGCCTACGTCGGCGGGCCGATCGCCGCCTTGCGCGATGGCGACTCCGTCACGATAGACATACCCGGCCGCAGGCTCGAAGTCGCGATCACCGATGACGAAATACGAGAACGTATGGAAACCTGGGAGCCACTCGAGCCCGATCTGCCTCCGGGCTATATGCGCCGATACGTTAGGCTCGTCAGCTCCGCGGCAAGAGGCGCCGTTCTGGAGTAGGACCGTCTGTGGAGCTCTCACGCGGGTACGGCGGTAGGTTCTATCGAGGGCGTACGGATGCAGATGGTTCTCTGAAGAGTGACCGGTAACGCTCCAGTGTTTATTCGTAGAAGTTTCTGTGCTCGGGTTTCATTGCGGTGAACTCCCGTGCCGCCTCGGGGGCTGGCAGGACCTGGATGTCGCCGTTCTCGCGCTGGATTACACAACCGGACCTCTTGAGCGTGCGGTAATTCTCGCGCGTCAGCTTGTGGTCGCCCCAGCAGATTATCTGGCAGTTGCCGCATGTCAGCCTGAGGCTCGCCTCCGCGAGGGCGGGGTTTATGTAACCTCCATCGCCGTCCGTCCGCTTCGGCCACCTGGAGTACTTAGCGACAGCGTCAAGGAATACTTTCATCATCTCGTCTTCACCATCCGGAAGCTCGAAACGTCCCGGTGACCACGTGGACCACTTGCCGTCACGGCTCAGGCCCGTGAATCCACCGCAAACGAACTGACAGCCCAGGTACGAGCTTCGCGCACTGAACGTGAACGTTACTCCCCCCAGGGTCACGCTCATCTCCCGGTCGAGCGAGAACATCCCGGAAGGGCATGCCTTGACGCACTTCTTGCACATGTCACAGAAGCACTCCTGTGCAGGTTCCGGTCCGGTCGGCACCAGCTCCGCCGCCGTCACTATCGTGCCGAGAAGGATCGCCGCGCCGTATCCCCTGATTCCGATATTGCCCGACCACCCGAAAGAACCCACTCCCGAGCGCGCCGCTACGTACCTGTGAGAGAGGTCAGGCGGCATGCTCAGCTCCCAGCCTTCCACCTCGGTCCGATAGACGGTATTGGAGATAACACGCTTTGACGCAAAGCCCTTATCTTGGAGGAATAACGCGAGCGCCTTTGATGTACGGGACGAAAGAGCGTTCGTATCGAAGTTATCCGCCTCGTGTGCCACGTGGCTCTCTTTGGACAGGTAAGCCCTGATCTTGTCCCTGTCCAGCGGAAGAGCGAAACTCACAGCCGAGCGCGCCTCCGGCAGGATATAGGTGAGGTCCGAGCTGGGAGGCCCCCCCGCCATTGAATCCAGAGTCGCAAAGCCAACCTTTATGGCACCGCGCTCCTTCAGGAACTCCTCTATCTGGGTTTCGAGCGACATGGCAACCTCCCTCGACCGACAGGTCGATAGCCCCCTGGAACCGGGCCTGTCAGAACCCGGCTCACACCGGTCTTATTGGATACGTTGATTCTTACTGACCAAACAGTATAATAACTCTGCAAGAGGCCTGATTGCTCTTTTCAGAGTAAAAATGCCTCGCATCGGACCTCCAATAAGGATACCGGAATGTCGAAACCTCGAAGGCGAATGTCCAGGGAGGATAGAAAGAGAGATATCCTCCGCGTTGCAGCAGACGTGTTCGCTTCAAGCGGCTACCGGCCCACGACGGTGGATTACCTTGTCGAGGAAGCCGGGGTCTCCAAGGGCCTTTTCTACATATACTTCGATTCCAAGAAGCAGGCGTTCATCGAGGTCATCGAGTCCTATTTCAACGGTTTTGCCGGGGTGCTTGAGGAAAACCACAAGAGGCTTGAAGACGTTTTCGCGCGTGGCGACGGAGCAATCGAGATCCTCAAGGTCTGGCGCAGGAATGTCGCCGATATCCTCCAGTATCACATAGACAATCCCAGCCTGACTTTCGTCGTCTACCAGGAAGCCCTCGGCAGCGACGATGACTTCTCCGACCGCATGAACGAGCTAACCGGGCGTGCAAACTCGATGATAGTCGAGGAGTTCCAGATGATGGTCGATGCCGGAGTCATCAGGAACGTAGATATCGAGTTCGCCGCTGCGGTCTCAATGGGCTCGATCGTGTACATAATCATGGACCTGCTGCTGCAGAAGAAATGGACCGACGTCGAATCGCTCGCAGATATGATAGTCGGCTACCACTCCCGGGCTCTCGCCCTCCCCAACATCGACATGGACAGGCTTCTCTCCAAAGTCATCGCACCTCGCCCCTCCCACCGAAAGAAATCCGCCAGGCACTAGCCTCTCTTCCATCCCCCTCGAGGGGGGAGGGTCAGGTGGGTGTGTCGTTAACGCCACTCTTCTAATCTCCGCCGGGCCTGAGACCAAACAGTTGAGGGCGGTCTCTCCAGACCCCACGGAGCCGGGCCTGAGAGACCCGGCTCCGGAATCGTTTCCGCCTGGATTAACCTACGAGGCTCGAAAGGCCCATGGCGAAAGCCATGTCGCCTTCGATCTTGAGCGCACCGCTCATGAAGGCTGTTGGGCCGGCGATCTTTCCCTGGCTCATTGCTACCCAGTCGTCTTGCGAGCACTTGAACGTCGTGGCAGGGGTCTCAGAATCGTTGAAGATCACCTTGATCTGCGCGTTACCGCCGTCGGCGAGCGTTAGATCGAGGGTCAGCGTGCCCCTCACGTTCTGGAGCTGGTCGAACTTGTTGCGCGACATCGTGCTTACGTCGGTAAACGTTTCCGTCACGGCGCCCATCTTCCCGGTGACGGCCTTGCGCCATACATCCTCGGTCATCTCGAGCCTGACCAGTGGCTTTTCCACCGCGCCCTTCCGGACCTCAAGGTCCTTTGCGTCTTTTACGATGAGACCGTATTTCTGCTTTTCACCGTCTCCGATGTCGAACTCCAACCCAAGCAGGGTGCCATCCATCCCGAGGATAGCCCCGCCGCCGATTTGCTCGGCGAAGATTTTCGGCACGTAGTCGTCAAAGTACTCATTGATCCCCACATTGTCCGGAATGTCCATCCCAGTACCTCCTTCTCGTCACGTGTACCAAATCCGTTTCCACGCCGCTGTTGCTCTCTCCCCAAGAGTTTCCGCGTCGGGATCCGCCCCCCGGGCAGTCTTATCAAACTGACTGGTCAGTATAATGTGCTTTTCATACGCCGGTCAATAGCCATCAACTTCTCTCTGGTCGTGAGACCTGTGATGAACGTCATGTGATAGAATCTCCAACCGGCGCAGGGGTCCATAACGCCCCTTTGAAAGAAGCCGAAAGCCTATGCATGGAGGGTGTCAATATGAACGCGTCAGGCAAGCTGATAAACGCGGACGATTGCGTTCTCGTTGTCATAGATATTCAGGGAAAGCTGCTCAACGTCATCAACGACAAGGA
>DATCGY010000124.1:0-6604 GCA_036508635.1 Candidatus Anoxymicrobiaceae bacterium | reverse complement strand
CAGCCCGCGCTTGACACCAGCACTGGGGGTCTGGAATACACGGTCAGTTGGATTCCCGAGGTTGGGTGAGGCTGCCTACCTGGTCGTGCGACGCCGGTGCCAGCACAAGGCGCAAGCGCCGTCACGGCCGCGAAAGCGCTGCTAAAACTGGCCTAACATGTGCAGCTCGTCGTCATTTCAGCGGAGGGTCGGGAGCAGCCAAGATGTACAGCTGGAGCCGTTGTTCATCACGATGATGCCATGGTGTGTGGGTGGGGTTCTCGAACGGACGGGTGGGAACATCAGCAGGGACGACCGCCGTCCTGGTGAATGCTGTTTCCTAGTAGTTCTCTCGCGCGAAGGGAGCCCCGGATGAGAAGACTCGAGGTCCGCATCGTTCCAGGCGTGATCGTCGTCGCCGGTCTTCTCTTCTTGAGCGCATGCGGAGGAGGCGGTTCGTCGTCGACCACAGCCAGTGCGAGCACGTCGACAAGCCTAGCGGTGTCAACGAGCGCTCAGAGCTCCACATCCTCGACGACCGTTCCCTCCTCGACGACGACCGCCCCGAGTACCTCCGCAACCACCCCGTCCTCGACCACGTCCTCTTCGATCTCTTCCTCCTCGACCACAACCAGAACCCTGCCCCAGATCATTCCGGGGGTGTCTACGGTCGGCTACGTGAACAGCAAGTACGGGTTTTCGCTCGAGCGACCGAAGGACACCACGCTCCAGACGAAGGGTTTCGAGGGTTTCCTTCCGCTTACTCAGACGCCGGTGGTGGCGATCGTCCTTCCTCAGAGCCTCTTTAAGGGAACGAACCTGGTGGAAGCCAGCGTAAACATCGGAGCGAGCTCGGCCCCGGCCGTGACCGCGAAGTGGAATGTTCCCGTAGCGGGCTCCATGGAAGTGGCCGATGGAACGACCACCATTAGCGGCGCCACGTTTGGCATCTTCACGTCGAGCGAAGGCGCTGCCGGGAACACCTACGAGGAGAGGATATACCGGACCCTGCACAAGGGCGTCTGCTTTGAGCTCACCGAACTCCTTCATTCCGGCGACCTCGGCGCCTATCCGCCCGGCTCGGTCGTCCAGTTTGATAAGGTGAAGTTCGGGGGTTATCTCGAGGCGATTGTCGACACCTTCACCTTCAAGTAAGGAGATAGCCGAGCTGGTACCCGGGAAAGACCGGGCGGCGCTAGGGTAGGGGAGTCTATCGCCGGATTTCATGTGGCCCGCTGACTCGCCCTGAGGCATCCTCGAAAAAAGCCAAGAGTCAGCAAGCGAGTTACCCGGCAAGAGGCGGGCCAAGTGCCGGGGGCGCTCGAGAAGTTGACAGGCGAGAAAGTGCTGCCCACCTGCCCACTGCCCGCGCCGTCATTTTCCCCCCGATCGGAAACTTACGCCTGAACCACTTCGTAGGTTGCACGTGCCCCTGGTGCCGACTCTCTCTCGCCCGATCGATTGCAGCGCCACATCCGCGGGCGCTACGATGGGGCCAGGTAAGCACGAGGCGGTCTAGCCAGTCTGGAGGAACCCATGCCTTTTCTTGGCTTTCCCGTAACGGGCCTCTGGATTGCGTTCGCCGCGCTGTGGATCTTCACGCCCAGTACCTTAGGACACATCCAGCATTGGCTCGCTACGATTCCCCTCGTGTTTGAGGTCATACTCTGGATCATCTTCCTGCCCTGGGTCGGTTCCCTCTGGATCTGGCACAGCTCCCTCGTGCTCTGGCTGCGCGTCCTTATCATCGTGGTCATTGCCCTCGCGACCATAGGCATGTTCAATCGGCGGAGCGCGACGACGCGCCAACGGGCGCGACATAGCTAGCGGCCCCGCCTTGCTTGTCACCATCCCCCAATGGTGTCCTGTTCTTCCGGCCGGCTGGCAGGTGCCCGACGGGGGAACTGATTCTCCGGAGCGACGCGCCAAGATCCAGGAATTGAACTCGCGGGCTCACGTCTGGCAAGGCGGCCGGTGGACGCTCGCAGTGCCGGTCACTAGGGTCTCTCCTCGTTACGGCCAAGGGTTCGCCCGGTTCTTTCCAAACCTGACACACCCTGAAGATCCGGGGCGTGGCGTTCCGTCCCCCGACAGTCCGGCTTTTTGGCACGAATACGTTGAGCCGGTTGATCAGTTCTTGGGACAGGCGAATCAACTGCAAGCCACACTGGAAAGCCTTCTCGCCATTGACCCGGCACGCGTGCTGGTGGTCGTGAATCAGGTTGCTGCACTCGAGGACGCCTTCGATGGCGAGGATTCCGACTGGGACGAGGAAGAGTTTGGTCCGCTGCCGTTGTATTGGGATGAGCAAGAGGACGAATTGAAGTTCAACATCGATCAAGATCTGCTCGGCCGTGCCGTCTTGGCGGTGGAAGGCGAAGACACCCTCAACTCGCTCACCAGCACCGTCTCCCCGGTGGTCAGGGTTGGTCTCGACCTACGATATGAGCTCGCCTGGCGCTTTCGTTCCCTTATTGCCAGCTTCGCCATGATCGACATAGACCATATGAAGCCCTATGGGTATAATGACTTCAGAATTGCGGTGAGTCCCCGAGGGGACCATCTGAAACGGCCGGAGGCTTCCGGCCGTTTCGTTTTTGGCGAGTCGGTAGCGGCGTCTGCGGCTCCTCCGAGACGGTCACCACCAACAGTTAGTGACCCTTGCCATAAGTGAAGTAGAGCACGCCTCGGGCTGTCGATACGGCAGTGGCAGATCAAACGGCGGGCTGCGCACTTAGTGTCAACGGCCTCAGTAGGGTCTCCTGACAACGGTAGTAGCTTGTGTGTCGCCGAAGAGGAACCAGTCATTGGTATACGCCGCTTCGGAGTGTTCGCCATACACTCAACCCGCGTGAAAGGGCCGGAAGATGGAGAAGAAAACCTACAAGCTGTATCACGGCGATAACCTCATGCATTGGGGGAAAGGAACGGTCGTCACTGGAGCGCGAGGCTTCGTCTTCCTAGCCGGGACTGAGGGACATGACCCGACTGAGGACTTCCGCAAAGGGGGACGGGTGGTGGAAGGAGCCGCCGCGCAGACTCGGCTGGCGCTCGAGAAGATGAAGGAGCGGCTCGAGGAGATGGGCTCCTCCCTGGACAACATGGTGAAGCTGATCATGTATGTGGTCGGACCAGACTTCCCCGATGGGGTGAGCAAGCATCCCAACTACCGCTTCGACGTCCTGGACGACTTCTTCCGCGAGCACTGCCCCGAGCTGGCAAGCGACCGCAACCCGCCCACTCGCGACTTGATCGGGGTATCCGGGTTAGGAGCGAAAGGCCAGGTCGTGGAAATAGCCTGCATTGCCGTGCTCCCGGATGAATAGGCGACGGCAAAGGCAACCTAGTCTGCCGGCTTCTTCGACGCTGGTGCCGCAAGCACCATATCCCGATTGTCTGGGTTCCGGCAAGTTGGAGCAAAGGGTCGGGCTCCGGGGCGTCCAGTCCAAGACCCCGCCGCATTGACCAGCACGGGCGTGCGCACTAACCTGACAGAAGCCCGACGAAATGCTGACTCCTGTCCTCGGAGGCCCGCTGCATGGAATGCAAGAAAGTCGTAACGCTGGGTCGGTGCAACTGCACCTATGATCCCTGTCCGCGGAAAGGGATGTGCTGTGACTGCATCCAGTACCACTTAAGGTCAAACGAGTTGCCGGCCTGCGTGTTTCCGACCGCGGCGGAGGCGACCTATGACCGCTCGTTTACGCACTTTGCCCGGCTCGTCGGACAAGGAAGGGTCTAAGAGAAGGTAGAGCGAGGCATGGTGCTGAGAGGCTTGAGCGTCTCCCCTCGAGGATCTCAACCGAGAGAAGCCGGGGTCAACGGGGCACCATTTCTCGACGCCTCAAACAGTGAGAGTGAACGTCCAGCGGTGCCCGCTGACGGGGAGTCCTCGGCCCTGGCGCCAAACGTCTGCCCGGCAGAGCATGTCGGCCGGCGTTCCCGCTTCTGGAGGGACTCGCCCGAGCGGAGGGTGAAGCTTGCCGTAGCGGGAGTCCTGGTCGGCTCTCTGATACTGCGACTGGCTTTTCTTGCGGGGCGGCACTCCGCTCCTTTTTCCGACATGACGGGTTATGACCAGCGCGCCCTTCTGCTGCTCCACCAGCACACCTTTCAAACCGGAGACACCTATGGGGCCACCTATCGCGGCCCCGGCTACATCATGTTCTTGGCCGCCATCTACGTCCTGGCCGGTCACCATTGGTGGGCGGCCTACGTAGTGCAGTCGTTGCTCGGGGTCGCCACTCTCCTTGGCGTCTACTTGCTTGCCGGTCAACTGTTCTCGGGGAAGGTAGCCCTGGTCAGCCTGCTGCTGGCTGCCGGCTATCTCCCGTTTCTTGCCTATGCCCACCTCCTTTTGCCGGAGACGCTCTTCATCACCTTCCTGGTCTTCTCGACCTATGCCTTCGTGCGAGGGGTCTTCAAGAGTTCGAGTCTTTGGCTCTGCCTCTCCGGGGTGCTCTGCGCGCTCGCTGCCCTTACCCGGTCGGAGGCCTTACTACTACCGGTGGCTTTCCTTCTTTGGATCGCCCTCTCCCGGGGTAGGCGTTCCATTCTCCGGCGACTGAGGTCAGGGCTCATCCTTTTTGTCCTCTCTATGGCGCTGGTGCTCACTCCCTGGACTGTTCACAACTACCTCGACCAGAAACAGTTCATCCCCGCGGATACCGTAGTGGGGCTGAACCTCCTGATCGGCAACCACCCCGGCGCCGACGGTACCTTCGATGAGGCCCCGGTGTGGTCGAACCCGGCTGTTGAGGCGGCGCTCTCCCAGGGAAAGCGTGAAGCTGCCCTTGATGCGATCTTTCGCGACCAAGCTCTCTCTTGGATCTCCTCTCATCCGGGCAGTTTCCTGGCCCTTTCCGGCTGGCGAACGCTGCTCTTCCTCGACAAGACAAAGGACTGGTTGCTAGACGGGATTGGGTCGAATACCCTGGATGCGCTTTCGGGCTTTCAGCAGGTCTACACCTGGGTTCTTCTGTTCTTTGCTCTCGTAGGCGGATTCGCCGGTCTTAGGCGAGGACGCCAGACTCTGCTACCGCTGCTATGCTTCTTCTACTTCCTGGGTGGTGTCTCCATCTTCTTCTTCCAGACCCGATACCGTCTTCCGGCCATGCCTTTCGTCCTTATGCTCGCCGCCTACGGCTTAGGCGTGGTCGGCGGCCAGCTTGAGCGAGTAGTTCCCATGAGCTGGCGAGTGTGGCGCTAGGCCAGGTAGCTGCACGGCCCCGGTTTCGATCGAGACTCCTGGTTTGAGGGTTACCTCTTCGACCGAGCCCGACGTTGGGGACACTTGTTTGCGCCCTTACGGCAGATATTTGAGGTGACCATCGACGTCCGTTCATGGCGATCGTTCCCAGCTGTGAAGTAACAGGCTACGGAGTAGCCGGCCTACTCGAGGGCGCGATAGGTCGCTGAACGAGCAATCTGAGCTTGGGCGTGGCGCGTTGCACGCCGACAAATCAACAAACAAACTTGCCGGCTTTCACCTGGGCAGTGCGCGCCACCAATGGTAGCCGGCCGCGAGTCCCGTAATGACGAGCGCAAGAAGGATCCAAAGGACCCCTTTGTTTGACGCGGCCTCTCTTGCGTCCTGTTGGCTGTCTTCAACTTCCATCATCGCCTCCATTAGCGCACGTACGAACGTGTGCTCAACCGTTCGACTGCCTCAGCCACAGTGGACTTCAACTCCCATCTGGTACCCGGGAAGCGAAGGGAAGCTCTTGAGCTGCGCACCCTCCCCGAAGAGGGCAGGGCCCTGCGGCAGCCGGGGTGGGAACGCCGCCCCGGCGCGCCGACGGCCGGCTACTCGGCCAGGTCTTTGTGGTATTTGAAGGAGACCATCACCTTGGTACGGAACTGGGCAACCTTGTTGTTCTCGAGGCGCATGTCCATCTTGACGACTTCGGCCACCCGGACGTCCTCCAGGCTCTGGGCCGCCATCTCGACCGCCGACCTCGCGGCCGCCTCCCAGGACTCGGTACTCGTCCCGACCAGCTCGATGACTTTGTAGACACTGTTATCCACCTGGCACCTCCTCATTATGACGACTATGGACGGGGAAGAATTTTCCCGTGGCCACCCATACCATCACACTAGTCCTCTCGGGGGAGGCGGTCCAGCGAACCGGCCGCTCTGGATACCGAGGCGGGGCACGAAAGTGGCTACTTCGTCCCTGGACTGGTGGGCGCGCCGCAAATAGGATGCAGGCAAGGGCGCAGGAAGGGTTTCCGGAGCCGCAGGGGAATCGAACCTATCTTGGACGGGCCTGCAACTTAACGCCAGTTTTGAAGAATCGGGACCACCAGGCTGAATACCCTTGCCCTGCACTCGCGCGTCATGTTCATTTCGCGGCGTGAAACAACGCGGTGCGCCGAACTCGTCCCGGCCTCTTGGCTGCCATCTTCTCAGGGGAGTGTCACGCTCGAGCTTCATCGGGCGCGTACCTGCGGAGATCGCGTCTGACCCCACTGCTGGTCGATCACGTCTGAAGCGCGACCTCGAAGAGCGTCATCTGAGGCTCGGCTCCCACCAAGCGAAACATGACCATACCCGCCGGGGTTTCGACCGACTTGCGATACTCATCAAAGGCCTCGCGGCTACCCCAGATGGCGATTGCTCGCCA
>DATCGY010000123.1:0-5279 GCA_036508635.1 Candidatus Anoxymicrobiaceae bacterium | reverse complement strand
CCGCCTCCTGCCGCCGGTCAAAGCGAGTATACCGGCGCATGAAAACAACTCAATACGCGCCCTTGCTACGCAGGACCGCCGCCACGGTCCTCAGGATAGTCTTTATGTCGAGCCAGAACGACCAGCCCTCTATGTAGTAGAGGTCGTACTTGACCATCTCGTCGAATGGGATATCACTGCGGCCGTTCACCTGCCATATCCCGGTTATGCCTGGCTTCGCGTTTAGCCTCAGCCTCTGCCAGTCCTTGTAATGGTCCACTTCTTCGGGGAGCCCTGGCCGCGGGCCGACGATGCTCATCTGGCCCTTGAGCACGTTGAAGATCTGTGGAGCCTCGTCGAGCGAGAACTTCCTGGTCCACCTGCCCACCCTGGTAATGCGCGGGTCGTCGGTCCTCTTGAAGAGCAGGTCATCGCCTCTGCCGTTCTCGAGCTCATCGCGCAAGAGCTCGGCCCCTACCACCATCGAGCGGAACTTGATGAACTGGAAGGGCCTTCCGTCTTTGCCGATCCGGGTCTGCTTGTAGAAGACGGGGCCCGGCGAGTCGATCTTGATGGCGATTGCGATAGCCAGCAGTATCGGCCAGGTCAGTATCAGGCCGAACAGCGCAAAAGTGTAATCCTCCATCGACTTCAGCACGCGCCTGAGACCTGTGATGTGCTTCTTGTAGACGGGCACCATCGAGATGCCGCCGATCTCGCGGACCAGTACTTCGTCGGAGATGACCTCGAACAGGCGCGGCAGCACCGAGCACTCCACGCCGGCGTTGTTGCAGTAAGTGACCAGCTCGAGCATGGACTCGTGCGAGTCCTTGGAGAAGCCGACGATGACCTTCTCGACGTTGAAATCATCGATGATGCGGACGACATCGCCGAGGCCGCCTAGCACGCGAAGGTCCACTATCTCAGGCTCGTTGAAGCGCTCAATGAGAGGGTGGTCGTCAACAAAGCCGATCGGTCGGAGCCCGAACTCGGGGTGCTGCGCGAGCTTGAGGGCAAGCGCCTTGCCGACCTGGCCGGCACCTATCAGGAGCGTGTTTCTCTCGAGGATGTCCGCCCGCCCCATCACAGAGTAGCCGGTCTGCAGCAATACCCTCCCAAAGAACAGGAAGACGATGCAGGCGAACCAGAAAAAGATAATATAGCCGCGGTAGCCGCTCGAAGAGTTCAGCAGGAACATGGCCAGCAACAGCGTGATGACAAAGCCGTTGACGGCACCTATTATCTTGGGCAGCCTGTCCAGCGTCCGCATCCTCGCGCGCGTCTCGTAGAGCCCGCACATCTTCAGGAACAGAAGGAGGAAGGGAAGCCCTACCAACATCCCGAGTAATACGTTGTTGTAAGGCACCGTGTTCTCCGGCGGGAAGTGCCTGGTGATCAACTGGCTTTCGAAGCGCATCCAGAACGCCACACGCGTCGCGCAGACGTACATCATTGAGTCGACGATCAACCTGAGGGCGATGATGCTGTATTGCTTGCTCTTGACGTGTGCAATCGGTATACCGATCTCTTCAGCCTGCCAGGGCATACCCGTGCGCTGGATAGCTGGGTCCATGATATTTTCGAACAGGGCTTCCTGGACCTCTGCGCCCACGGCCGAGGCGCGCGTTGCCAGTCTGTTCGTTTCCCGTTCAACCGTCACGGTTTCACCTCCAGGTCAGCCGTTCCCCGGTTACCGGGGAAAGCTGGCCTTGCCTTCTCCCTGGCAGAATCTCCGCCACTCCGCGGCGACCATCTCCTCGAAGTTTCGCTTGAAAGCGCTAACTTCGAATTTCTTTGCATGCTCTCTTAATATGTCGGGCTGGAAATCCTCGGGCTTGAACTTTTTTATCGCTTCGATGAGGGCGTCCGGGTCCTGGACATCGAAGAACGTGCCGGTCTGCCCTTCCAGCACGGTCTCGAGCGCCCCTCCTCCACGGTAGGCTATCACCGGCCTGCCGGCCGCCATCGCCTCGAGCGGGGTGATCCCGAAATCCTCGTTCTGAGGGAACACGAAGCCGAGGCATCGCGAATACACCTCCGCGAGCTCTTTGTCGGGTATCCGCCCAAGGAACTCGATATTGGGTCCTGCAATGCTCTTTAAATACTCGATTTCGGTGCCGTTTCCTGCTATTTTCAGCGGAAGCCCGAGTTTATTGAAAGCTTTTACAGCAAGGTCCGTTCGCTTGTAGGGTATCTGGCGTCCCACGATAAGGAAGTAGTCGTCTACGCTCTGTGCGGGTTGTATCCACTCGGTATCCACGGGCGGGTAGAGCACCAGCGGCTCCCTGCGGTAGTATTTCCGTATCCGGGTGGCAACGTTGTTACAGGTGGCGACGAACACGTCTACGCGATCCGCCGCGCACCTGTCCCAAACGCGCAGGTAACTCGCCATGAAGGGCATGACCACCTTGACCAGGGGATTGAGGGGTCCAAAAAGCGGCCTGTTCAGGTAGTCGTTGTACCCGCTCCACCAGTAACGGATCGGGGTATAGCAATAGCAGATATGCAGCGTCTCGGGTTGCGTTATCACGCCCTTCGATTCGGCGTGGCAACTGGAGATGACCACGTCGTATTCGGACAGGTCGAAGTTTTCGAACGCTACCGTCCTAAGCATCGGGAACGCCTGGTGCTTTTTCCTGGCCAGAGGCACCTTTTGAAGGAAGGAGGTCCTCACGTCGGCATCGGCCAGCGCGGGGAACTCCTCCGGCACGTAGACAGAAGTGTAGATCGGAGCATCCGGAAACGTCTCATGAAGCGCAATGATTACGCGTTCGGCACCGGCCACATTAGTGAGCCAGTCATGTACGAGGGCTACCCTCACATCTCCCCCCGAGATTACAAAGTGCGAAACCAGCGTCGCGAGATAAAAGACGCGCGACACCGGCGTCGCCAGATAAAAAATGCGCGACACCAGAGTTCGCACCCATTAGTAACCCCAAACTGTGGAGCTATTCTAGCGCGGAAGGTGTTGCCAGTCAACGAATAACCCGTTTGGTCTTATTGACCCGCCATTATGGTTGATCTGCTAAAATGCTTTGATAATGGGACGCAAGGATGTTTTCCACAAAAGCAAGTCAAGCAACATATCTGTGAAAGATCATGCTGAGGTTGGACTGCTTAAATGACACTAGTGTCATTCATGTGATGGGCAAAGAGCGCCGGGACTGTCACCAGAGGTCCCTGCTCATTCATACGTGCTTATGTCGAATGGCGGACCGTGGTAGTCTGCGGGGTCGTACTTGTAGTCCTTGTAGTCGTTGGGATTCACTCGCTTGTCCCCGACCTTGACGATGAGCCCTGGGTTGCCAACCACCACCGCGTATGGAGGGATGTCCCGGTCGAGAACGACCGCGTTCAGGCCGATCTGGGCGAACTCGCCGATGACACAGTTGCCGCCGACCATCGCCCCGTGGTAGATCTGGACGTATTCCCTGACGTCCATGAAAGGGTCCGTACCGGGTACACCGAGGGCGCCCACCGCGACGTGCGAGTATATGCGGACACCCCTGCCAAGGCGGGTCCCCCGGCCGATCAGAACGGCGAGCGCATGGTCGAGATGAAAGTCGGGACCGATGTCCGCTTCGGGGTTGATCTCAACGTCGCAGAGAAAGAAGTTGAGCCGGTAGCCGAGATACGCAAGGAACGTATGGCCATGCAGGTACAACCATCGGTAGAGCCTGTAAAACGCTATTGCCTGGTTTCCCGGGTGCAGCAGTATGTCGCGTGACAACCCGCCGATGCCCTTGCGCTTGATGGCCAGTCTCAGGTCTGACAGCAAATGGGACGCCGCCGGCTCCTCCATTTCATCTCCTTCCCGTCGTGCCGCGTCGCCTCGACGCGCGCGCGGCCAGCCACTTCCTGACCGTGTCGTACGATCCGTACATTATCAGAGACGTCTCGTATGGCTTGCTCTCGAGTATCTTCACCGTGCGCGGGGAGACAACGCTCCTGCCTCGCAACACCTTCGGCAGGCCGAGCAGCGTGTCCTCCATCCCCCTGTAGAATTCTTTGAACGTGCGGTGCTTTATCGTGTATAGCACAAAGAAGATCGTGTAGAAGAACGTTTTCTTTAGCGCGGTGCCCACAGGATAGAAACGCGCCAGGAACCAGACCCCACCGGTCATGGTCATGTAGAGCGTCCAGCCCCGGTTTCTCACGGGCGAGATCTTGTGCCGGATGGTCGCCGAAGGGTAGTAGACAATTCGATAGCCCAGGTCGATAGCCTTGGCGGAGATGTTGCGCTCGAACTGGTACAGTAAGATCTCGGGCTCGATATATTCCGTTTCCTCGAGGACGTCGCGCCTTATCAGAGCGCCGTTGCCGTGGAAGCTCGGCACGTCGAACACACCGTCTGATTCGTGCTCGGCGGGTGTGAACCAGCGGAACGGGTCGAACACTTCCCCGGAATCGTAGTACAGGTTCCTGCAGTGGACGACCGCGATGCTGGGGTCTGTGTCGAAAACCTGGATCATCTTTTCAACTGCCCCAGGCTCGAGCACGCCGTCGTTATCCTGGTGCAGAATGATGTCGCCGTGTGCCGTCTTGGCGCCGATGTTGAGCGCCTGGATGACGATGTTATGAGGGCTGACGATGAAGTTGACCTCGGGGAAGCGCTCCTCGATCGTTTCTCGCGTGCCGTCGTCGGAGTTGTTGTCCACGACGATGATCTCGGAGATAGGGTACGTCTGCGCCTTTATGGCCTCAAGTGCGTCGATGAGGTCGTCTTTGCGCTTCCAGTTCGGTATCACCGCGCTTACCACGGGGTCGCGTCCCGCCCACGGCAGTTTCTTCATCTCTTTGTCACCCCAGGACCTTGTTGAAGACTCCGAGCGTCTCAATAGCGGTGCGTCTCCACGAGAACCCCGCAGCGCGCTCGATGCCTGCCTTGCCGAGCCTGTCCCTCAGTGATGCATCGGAGAGAGCCGAGGCAATCACCTCGCCAATCTCTTCGGTTATTTCCGGGTTGAAGTAAAGCGCCGCGTCGCCCGCAACCTCGGGTATGGATGTCACGTTGGAGCAGACGACAGGGGCGCCGCACGCCATCGCTTCTATCACCGGCAACCCGAACCCTTCGTAGAGTGACGGATACGCGAACAGGCCGCAAGCGTTGTAGAGCAGGAGCAGGTCTTCCTCCGTGACGTACTCCACGTGCCTGACCCTCTCGGAGAGTCCGCACCTCGCAGCGGTGCCATTTATGTCGACGGGGGGGCTGAACTCGGCGGGAGTCCCCATAATCAAGAGAAAGGGGTCCGTACCGGTGGTGTCTCTCGCCAATGCCAGTGCCTCGATGAGGCGCTCGA
>DATCGY010000122.1:0-6785 GCA_036508635.1 Candidatus Anoxymicrobiaceae bacterium | reverse complement strand
CTCCGATAAAGAGGTCAGGGCACAGGGCATCGATGTCGACGATGGGTTTATTCAGCAGTGCGTTCGCAAGGGGCTGAACGCGCTCCACGAGCCGATAGACGACGCACTCCTCGATTACGGCGACAATGCGTTCGACTACGCCGTGTTCAACGATAGCCTCCAGCGGGCGGCAAAGAAGCCGGATACCGTCTTGAGGGAAGCCTTAAGGGTCAGCGACAAGGTTATCGTGGTCTTCTCCAACTTCGCACATTACAGGGCGCGCTGGCAGATACTGGCCAGGGGCCGGACGCCGGTGACTCGGTCCCTCCCCTACGAGTGGTACGACACGCCCAACCTCCACTTCCTGAGCATCACGGATTTCGTTGCGTACTGCCACTCCAACGGCATAGCCATCGAGGGATCCTCGTTCTTTGGGGAACGGGGCGCGATACGCGCCCTTCCGAACCTCAGGGCGCTAACGAGCATCTTCCTGATCACCTCCGCTGAAAACGTTCGTAGCACAGGAGGCGAAGATGCGTGAAGAACGGCTGAACCTAATCGAGTACGGCGTTCATTCATTCCCGGGAAGCAGGCGCTTTGCAGCGGTTTTTTCTTCTATGAGACGATTCATATTTCATGCGGGCCCGGACCGATTGATTGCATTGACAGGCCAAAAGACGAACGATATATTCAACTAAATCCTACCATATTGATAGAGTATTTAAAGATCGCAGACAGAGCGATGATCCACACTGGAGGATGGCGATGACCAGGTTATTTGAAGATATAACACAGACTGTGGGTAACACTCCCCTCGTGAGGCTGAGGAGGGTGTCGGACGGCGCAAAAGCCGATGTGTACGCCAAGCTCGAATCGTTCAATCCACTCTCGAGCGTGAAAGACCGCATCGGTGTAAGCATGATAGATGAAGCCGAGCGTCAGGGCCTCATCAACGAAACCACGACGATCATTGAGCCGACAAGCGGCAATACGGGGATAGCGCTGGCTTTCGTTGCGGCTGCACGCGGCTACAAGTTGATCCTGACGATGCCCGAGACCATGAGTATCGAGCGAAGGAAGCTGATGGCCATATTCGGTGCGAGCCTTGTGCTTACGCCGGGTCCCGAGGGTATGGGTGGAGCTATACGTAAGACCGATGAGCTGGCCGCGACCATCCCTAACAGCTTCGTCCCACAGCAGTTCAAGAACCCGGCCAATCCGAAGATCCACCGCGAGACTACGGCTCTGGAGATCTGGAACGATACCGACGGCAGGGTCGATATCCTCGTCAGCGGCGTCGGGACCGGCGGCACTCTTACTGGCGTTGCCGAGGTGCTCAAGGAGAAGAAGCCGGGCTTCAAAGCCGTAGCGGTCGAGCCGATCAAGTCGCCAGTCCTCTCCGGTGGAAGCCCCGGCCCGCACAAGATCCAGGGGATAGGGGCGGGTTTCGTGCCCGACGTACTGCGGACCGACCTTATCGACGAGATCATCAAGGTCGACGAGGAGGATGCCGGCAGGACCGTTCGAGACCTTGCCACCAAAGAAGGCATCCTCGCGGGGATATCCTCGGGAGCCGCCGCCTGGGCCGCGCTCGAAGTCGCGAAGCGGCCCGAGAACGAGGGCAAACTGATAGTCGTAGTGCTGCCCGACACGGGAGAGCGCTACCTCTCGACGTGGCTATTCGAGAGCGCGATCCAGTCATTGGAGGGTGCCTCGCTCTGATAATCAACCAGTAGAAGGAGCAAGCATATGGACCATACACAAGAAGGGTACTTGGCGCGAGCGCTCTTTTTCTACGCTACCGGCGAGCCTTTCTGCGACAATAAGGATTGCCGGCTTTTCAACGCGCACAGACAGGAGGAGATGCTGCGGGCGCAGTTGCACGCCGGATATGATTTCTGCGAGTATCACGAGCGGTTGGCCGCACGGGTTTCGACTGGAGGATAAATATGGGAGCCGACATATATCTGGACAACGCCGCGACAACGCCCGTCAGGCAGGAAGTGATCGAAACGCTACTCGAGACTCTGCCGAAGACTTTCGGGAACGCCTCGAGCATCCACTCGTTCGGGCAGGATGCCAAGAGGTTGCTCGAGGAGTCGAGGAAGCGTCTTGGCACCTGCATCGGCGCTTCGTCCGAGGAAGTCATATTCACTGGCGGGGGGACCGAGAGCGACAACCTTGCGCTGAGGGGGGCGGCTTACGCGCTCCGGGACAAAGGCAGCCATATCATCACCACCGGCATCGAGCACCACGCGGTGCTGAACTGCTGTAAGGACCTCGAGGGTGAAGGTTTCGACGTAACCTATCTTCCCGTAAACCGGGAGTGCCGGCTCGACCCTCAGTGGCTCGTCGAACTGATAAAGCCCGAAACGACTCTGGTCTCGGTGATGTTCGCGAACAACGAGACCGGATCTCTGCAGCCCCTGGAGGACGTCGGGCGAATAACCAGAGAGAAAGGCATCGTGTTCCACACCGACGCCGTACAGGCACTCGGAAAAGTCCCGATTGACGTCGATCGGCTCGGGGTAGACCTCCTATCCATGTCCGCGCACAAAATATACGGACCTAAGGGTATAGGTGCCCTGTACATCCGCAAGGGAACGCCGATCAAGCCGATAGTGTTCGGCGGCAGCCACGAAAGGGGCTTGAGGCCCGGAACCGAGAACGTTCCAGGCATCGCGGCGTTCGCCACCGCGGCCGAGCTCGCGGTCTCGGAGCTCGAGGCATCCGAGGGCCACATCCGCAGTCTCAGGGAGAAGCTCGCCTCAGGCATCGAGGAGGGCATCCGGGGTGTGCACCGTAACGGCAACCCCGAGAGCTCTCTTCCAAACATACTGAACATGAGCTTCGAGGGCGTGGACGGCGAGTCCCTGCTGCTCAACCTCGACCTCCTGGGCATCGCCGTCTCCACCGGCTCGGCGTGCACATCAGGCGCGACAGAGCCATCGCACGTGCTTACCGCCATGGGGCTTTCACCGCTCCTGGCACAGGGGAGCCTCCGGTTCTCGTTCAGCCGCGAAAACACGAGTGATGAAGTCGACCGGGTGCTCGAGGTATTACCAGACGTGGTAGCGCGATTGCGGGAGCTCAGCACGATAAGAATAAGTGAGTGATATCTCGGGGATGATATAGGTGGACGGTACACCAGATGCCTGACAGGGTGGTAGTGGCGATGTCCGGCGGCGTAGACTCCTCGGTCGCCGCGGCGCTCCTGAAGGAGAAGGGCTTTGACGTCATTGGCATAGGCCTTTCGCTTGTCGAACCGGGAGAAAACGCCGGCGAAAGATCCTGTTGCGGCATTGCCTCGATGGATGACGCGCGCCGTGTGGCCGAGAAGCTTTCGATCCCGTTCTACGTCTTGAACTTCAGGGATGATTTTCGCTCGTCCGTTATTGAGTACTTCACCACGTCTTACGTGCGTGGAGAGACGCCGAACCCGTGCGTACCGTGCAACGGGATCATAAAGTTCGATGGATTGATGCGTGTCGCGCTGGGGCTCGAGGCGACCTGCCTGGCGACCGGCCACTACGCCCGCGTTGCCTTCGATGAAGGTTCAGGCAGGTACGTTCTCCGTACCGGGCTCGACGACTCCAAAGACCAGTCGTACTTCCTGCACTCCCTCACGCAGTACCAGCTTTCGCGTGCGATGTTCCCGGTAGGAGAACTGGACAAGAACGACACGCGCCGTGAGGCCCGGCGTTTCGGCCTCAAGGTAAGCGACAAGCCGGAGAGCCAGGATACCTGTTTCATTGGGGCAGAGGGCTGTGGAGCTTTTGTTACGGCTTTCACCAGTCAGGGCTCCGAGAGCGGGGCCATACTCGACGAGTCTGGGGGCGTGATCGGAACGCACAGGGGCCTCCCCTATTACACAGTCGGCCAGCGGCACGGCCTGGGTATTTCACACGCCGAGCCCGTCTACGTCGTTGATATCGACCCGGACAGCAACAGCATAACCGTCGCGCCTCGAGCGCGGCTGTTCCGTGAGAGCGAGGTGCTCGTCGACGATGTCAACTACATCTCGATCGAGCCTCCTTCCGGGCCGCTGGAGGTCAGTGTCAAGACGAGATACGGAAAGCCCGCGCAGCAAGCCTCGTTCTTGCCCACCGGCGCTCACGGCGCAACCGTAAGGTTTGATTCCCCGCAGGAGCCAACGGCCCCCGGGCAGTCGGTAGTCTCATATGTCGGTGATACGGTTGTCGCGGGAGGCATAGCGAGACGCAAAGGGCGGCTTTGAGATCACCGTCTCGCCAAACGGCCGTGCGATGATGAAAGGGACTACCGAAACCCAGGTCGCGCTCGCTACTCGAGGTACGTCGGTATTTGATCCCGCGCCGGTTGACCATCGACCCTTCCACGGTCATGCCGGCCAGCGACTTTTCCACCCGGGTGGTATGCCGAGAAGGCTTCGACATCGCGGTGGACAGGACGATGTCGTGGGGCGGCGGCATCGAGGGCCACAGTTCCATCGGGGTGCCTGGCGCGGCCCGGACATGGTACCTGGCCGAAGGCTCCTCGGCTTTCGGCTTCGAGACATGGCTGCTGGTCCAGAACCCGGGCGTTACGGCTGCAAAATGCGACATAACGTACATGGTCGAAGGGCAGGGGCCCGTGAAGGTGACGAAGACCGTGCCCGGGAGCTCGAGGTCGACGTTCAACATGGCTGACGATATCGGCCAGAAGAACGCGTCCATCGAGGTCAGTAGCGACGTGCCGGTCATCCCCGAGCGGGCCATGTACAGGAACAACCGCCGTGAGGGCCAGGATTCGGTCGGCACCACGACGCCGGCCAGCGATTTCTACCTTGCCGAGGGTTCCACGGCCTGGGGCTTCACGACGTGGGTGCTGGTGCAGAACCCCAACGCGGCCCCGTCGCTGATCATGATCCCGGGTATATCAATATCGATAACATAAATGCTAACCAGAGGGCGTATGGATAACAGCGACGCCAGGAATTAACTCGCCTTGCTCAAGACGCTGAGCGAGTTTCTCTCGTCCACAGACAAAAATATCCGGTGCCGGGTGGCACCGGATATTCTCTTTTCTATCTTCCGGCCGCTATCTCGACTCAGTCAAAATACGCGCCAAGTGTTTCGGTTCCCGCGCCGCGGTTGTTCCAGTACATGGCGCGCTCCACGATGATCTTCTTCCCTGAGGTCTTGGATACGACCTTGATGGCCGCCCTGGAGTTGGGAAGCTTGTCCGCCATGTTGTAGGTCTTGCGCGAGTTCGCGGGGACGGTGTCCGTGAAGATGGCGTTGCCCGTCCCGGTTGGAGTCAGGTATGTGATCTCAACGCTCACAGCCGTTGAGTTCGGGTTCTGTACGAGCGTCCAGGTCTCCCTTCCGTTGGAAGTCTGCCCATCCGGCAGGTAGTAGGACGTGTGCGAGTTAGGGGTACCGATAGAGTCGTGGCAGACTTCGGTCGACGGTGTGGGGTCGCCCCAGAACATCGACCTTTCAGCGATGATAGGTTTATCGCCGTGGACCTTCGTCGAGAAGTCAATCTGGGGTAGCACGTCGTTTACCCTTATCGTCTTTCTCGAGTTCGCGGGCAGCGAGAATGAAGGTTGAGGCTGCGGCCCGGATGATGTCATGTAGGTTACGGTCACATTCGCCGCCGTGGAGTTCGGGTTCTGGATAAGCAGCCAGGTCACGAATCCCCATCCGGTCGTTCCTTCGGCGAGGTAGTAGTCGGTGGCGGGGGTGGTCGTGCCTATTGACTCGTGGCCTTCACGCCGCGAGTTTCGGTACATGGCGCGCTCGGCGATCACCGGTACGGTTCCCACAACCTTTATCGACGCGTTCTGCTCACCGATGTCGTCTTTCATGTTGAAGGATGCCCTTGAGTTTGCGGGCACCGTCTTGGTCTTTGTCTGTGGTGCCTGATTCTCGATCATGTAGGTCACCGTGCAGGTCGCATCGGTGTTGCCCGGGTTCTGGATAAGGAGCCAGCACTCGAACCCCCAGGCCGACGCGCCCTCGGGCAGATACCAGGTCTTGGCCGGATTCGTGACACCGATCGATGAGTGGCCTTCCGGTGAAGGAGCTCCGGTCCCGGTCCAGGTCATAGTCCGGTCCACCGCGATATCCTTGCCCTGGTTTGATACCACCTTGGTCGAGAAGTCCTTCGCTCCGAGTGTGTCCGCCGGGTTTACCGTCGTCTGGCTCTTCGCGGGCAGGCTTATCGTACCCCCGTCGACAGCCCCGTCGGTCGTCTGGTAAGTTACCTTCGCCGTCGTCGCCGTGGTGTTCGGGTTCTCGATGGTCATATAGTCGGAGAATCCCCAGGCGGTCGAGCCTTCGGCAAGGTACCAGGTCACAGGATTCTGCGGGGGAGGCGGCCCTTCGCCGTAGTTGTTCCACACCCTCGCGCCCCCGGCGACCCCGCCGCCGGTTGCCACCCTGATCTTTCGTGAACCAGAACTGATGGTCATATATATTCCGTACGCGTTAAAGTTGGAGGCGCTCCCGAAGCCGTGGTTTCCTATCTTGCTCCAGTTGTTGTTATTGAGCAGCCATATCTCACAACCGGATGAATCGTTGTAAGTGCCGACAACCATGTCGGTATTGGTCGTCGAGCTCTTGACATTGGAGATCGAAGAGGCCGCGGAGTTATTGTCATCGCCAAATCCATCTGTATTTAATTTCGCCCAGTCGGTGAAAGGTTCTACGGTGGTCTCGTTGGTTTTCCATACCTCGCACCCGTTCGTCTTGTTTTCCGTACCGAAGAACAGTGAGGTAGTACCAATCTGTCTCTCCGACGAGGTTATTTCCTTGTTATTGGCATCTCCGAAGCCGTTCGTG
>DATCGY010000121.1:0-7389 GCA_036508635.1 Candidatus Anoxymicrobiaceae bacterium | reverse complement strand
TGTCGCACATTACTACGGCGTACCCCGCGAGGGCGGCCATCTGCGCGATTCCGTTTCCCATATACCCGGCGCCTACAACGAAGACCTTTTCTATCTCCAAAGTGACCCCCTCTGTCGCGGCCGCCTCCAACCGACGGCTAGCCGGTGACCTTGGAAAGGATGAAAGCTACAAGGAAGCCTCCTACTACTGCCATCGCTTCGATCTTGTCATATACCCTCAGTGCGCGCTTGCCGGGAAGCCTGCTTTTCTCCGCCGACTTTGGAAGCCCGCTGAACGCCTCGGGTATCATGGTGTGTGTCACCATGGCGAGTATCGCGCCGGCGGCGACCGCGAGCATGAAAGCGACGAAGCTTGGCGAGCTCTTTCCGAAGACGGTATACCCGACGATCGTCGAAACGAAGCAGATGGCAGCAACGGCTGTCCAGAGGCCAAGCGTCTCTCGCGCCGGATAGTGTCTCTGGTTTTTCATGGGCGGGTCGAGCATGTCCCTCGCGCCGGACAGGGATTCAGGGAGGTTGCTCAGGAATACCGCGATCATCATCAGGAATCCCAGACCCTTGGTCGCAACGAGCCCGATGCCGATGACCGCCGACTCCGGGACGCCGTCGAGCAGCGCTCCCAGCAGGAGCTCCCAGCCGGAGCCGAGACGGTCGATGAAGAAGTCACACACAACGAACAGCAGAGCGCCCGCGAGGAACCCGAGTATAGCGTGGTCGTAGCCGCCTTTGCGAAAAGCGTCTTCCATCAGGTTGAAGGATAGCGTGCAGAGAAGTATACCCGCGCCGAATGCCAGAACGCTCTTGTTTATCTTTGTGACAGTCCTCTGGCGCCGCTCCGGCAGGTCACCCAGCACGACGGCGATAATCGCACCGATCACGAGCGAGCTGCTCGCTATGAAACCGTAGAGGAGCGCTTTCCACATATAACCATCTCCATCGAACGGGACCGCAGGTCCACCGTCCGAGAACGTTTCCGCGAAAAACCGGTACGTGCATTATAAGGCACGTAGCCGTCCCGCGCCCCGCGCCAGTTCGCCGTGACAAAGGTGTGATCACACCGGACGGCGCTATCGCGAGAAGCACGTCCGGTAAAGTTTCAAACCACAGGAACGGCGTCTATCGCGTCGAACGAACTAACTAGTGCATCTTGTCTTCCAGGAGTCGCAAGATGGAAACAGGAAGGGGCTCTTAAGCCCGGTTTGGAGTCTGTGATGGATAGTATCCGGAAAAGCGGCATCGACGTAGTGGGCGAAGTGCCGTGGGGAACACACCTGTGTCAGTTCTACAAGACAAAGGACGACCTGCTTAACCTCCTAGTCCCATATTTCAAAGCCGGCCTCGAGGACAACGAGTTCTGCATGTGGGTCACCTCCGAACCCCTCGCGGTCGAGGATGCTGAAAAGGCTTTGAGGCGTTCGGTGCCCGACCTGGACGAGAGGCTCGAGAACGAACAGATGCTTATAGTTCCTTACACCGATTTGTATATGCGCGACGGCTACTTCGACATGCAAAGGGTTCTCAACGATTGGACAGCGAAGCTCGAGACAGCCCTGGATAAAGGGTTCGAAGGCATGAGAGACACAGGCAATATAGCCTGGCTCGAAGTCGAGGATTGGGACAGCTTCACCGAGTACGAAGAGAAGCTCAACGATATCATCGGCGACTACAACATGATGGCCATCTGCACTTACTCTCTCGACCGGTGCGGGGTCTCCGAGGTGATCGATGTCGTCGCGAACCACCAGCACACTTTGATCAAGCGGGAGGGCGAATGGAGCCTGATCGAGAGCTCAGAGCGCAGGAAGGCGCGCCGTGCGCTCCAGGAAGCAGAGAAATCGTTGCAGGAACTATCATATGAGCTTATCGTGGCGAACCGGGAACTCGAAAGCTACGCGCGCAACATGTCTCACGACCTGAGAAGCCCACTGGCGGCGGCTTCCATCGCAACCGACCTGCTCAAGGAAGCAGCCAGAGAAGATGACGTCGAGGGTCTGCGCGCCGAGGTCGAAGATGCGACATCGGTAGTCCAGAGAAACATCAACAAATGCCATGGCCTCATCAACGAGCTGCTGACCCTGGCCGAAGCCGGCAATAAGCCCATCCAGGTGTCAGACATTGACGTAACATCGCTGATTCGTGAGATTGTAGCCGTGCAGAAAGACACTTTCAGGGACAAGCGTTTCCGGGTGATAACCGACGAAGACCTGGGGACCTTGCGCGCTAACGAGACCCAGGTCTACCAGCTCTTTTCCAACCTCGTTGTCAACGCGCTGCTCCACAACGACCGCGACAACCCGGTGATAGAAGTCCACAAGGTCGACGCGTCCGGGGCAGATCGGCACAGATTCGTTGTTAGAGACAACGGCCCGGGTATCCCGGAGGATCGTTTGGAGGATGTCTTCAGAGCGTTCAGCAAATGGGGAACGGGCTCTGATGCCGGGATAGGGCTTTCCATAGTGAAGAGAATAGTCGAAGCGTACGACGGCACCATCACCGTCCACAACGACAACGGCGCCTGCTTCGAATTCGAGATGAGCGACGCTTCCTGACCCGAGCGAATCATTCAGGACAGCCGGGTGAGGTTGTAGTCGGCCTGGAGGTTCTCGAGGTCGTTCAGGATATATGCGAACGCGAGCCAGCTGAACCTGCCCCATCGCCTGTCGATGAGCTTGTTGATCTTGCCGATCTCTTCCCTGGGCTTCACTGGAGTGCGCCCGAGGAGTAGCTCGCTCATTACGATGACGCTCCACGCGTCTATGGGAGCGTAGCGCCCGAGCACGATTCCAGCGGAGTACTGACCTACACCCGGTATCGCCCTGACTTGCTTCAATGCTTCTTCATCGGGTAGCTCGTCGAGCTCGAGTATGCTCATTGGGTTTTCGACGAGGTATCGCGCGGCTCCCGAGAGCAGCTTCGCCCTGTATCCCAGGTTCGCCCGGCTTCTGAGCTCGGCCTGGTCAAGCCGGGCGATCTTGGCCGGGGTAGGCCATATCACGACTTGCCTGCCGTCGAACTCGAGAACGGTACCGTAATGTTCCAGCACGTCCCCCATCATCCGTTGACTCCTCGGCAGTTGAGCCATCTGCAGCGTGATGGTCAGGATGACTCGCCCGAACAGATCATCCAACCTGCCGACGCGCATGCCATGCAGGTCACGGACAACCCGGGTGAGGATCGGGTCTTTCTCGGCGAAGGTGTAGAAGGCACCAATATCCGTATCTTTGCCAAGACCGTTTTCTATGGCGGCCAGGAGTCGCTCCCGCTTGCTGCGCGATAGAGCCGACGCGGTGTACGCGACCGCCCTTACGAAACCGTCACCATCTGAGGACAGCTTAAGCCCCACCGGTGTGGCGCCGAGATTGAGCGCGGCCCATAAGGTGCCGTCTTCGAACATCTCTCCGGGCGTCGACCAGTACCATCCAGCGGGCTTTGCCACGGTCAACGCAAAATCAAATGGCGCCTCTATGCGCGTCTCCAAGTTCGTTGATTTCGCAAGTTGCTGTGTCATGACCCTACTCTTCGCAAACAGCGGTCGGACACCTTTTTACCCGGCGGAGCGTTTTCCGGGCGGAGCTTCCTCGGGTTTTGAGGCGGGAGTCGAGGGAGAGGTCACGATGGCCTGTGGCTTGCCGGTCTCGACCATGGTCGTGCCGCCCTCGCCGAGGTTGATGTTTATCTGAAGGGACCTGCCGATGCCGTCTTTCTCGGCCCCGTTCATGAGGATGTCCATCATCTGGTCAACAAAGTCGGGCAGCTCCTCTTTTCTCTCGAGCAGGTGCCAGCGGAAAAATATATGCTCGAGCGTGCCCAGCAGGATGGAGCGGACGAGCCTCGGGTCTATCCCGCTCCTGAACTCCCCGTTCCTTATGCCCTCATCGATGGCCCCGAGAAGGACTCCGCCGGCCTGGCGCACTACCGCGTATCCCTCGGTTTCCATGAATTTCCTGTTGTGCTTGAGGTTGAGGAGCACGAGGGCCGAGTATTCCGGGTTCTCCTTATAGAGGTTGTAGTACCCGTACAGGATTGCGCGGATCTTGTTCTTTGAGCCGCTTATGAACGGCAGCACCGCATGGAGGAAATTTACCGAGGTCTGAGTGATCTCGCGTGGAATGGCAAAGAGCAGGTCCTCTTTACTGCCAAAGTACTCGTAGATTGTAGCCTCGGAAACCTTTGCCCTGCGCGCCACGTCGGAAATGGTCGCGTCATAATACCCTTTCTCGCCGAACACTTTAAGCGCGGCGTCGATTATTGCCTGGACTTTGGCTCCGGACTTGGGCTTCTTCTCCACCAATGCCCCCCTATTTCATAGTTTCTATTGTAAATATACATTGTATCCTTGATGTTGACTATATTATAATGCCGATAATCGAAGTACTTCTAAACTTTGGGGGGGAACTGACGATGAGACACGCCGACGAGTACATGGAAAGCCTCAAGGGAATGGAACCGAACGTGTACATGGGGGGCGAAGTCCTTAACCGCTCTCAGGTCCCGGGAAACGATATCCTCTGCGCGACGTTCGAACTGGCGCATCTCCCGGAATACGATGGCATCTTCACCGCGACCTCGCACCTCAGTGGCGAAAAGATAAACCGCTTCTGCAACATCCACCAGAGCGTCGATGACCTTCTCAATAAACAGGAGATGACCCGCATCGGAGCCCGCACCGTGGGAGGGTGCATAGCGCGCTGCATGGGCATCGACGCTCTCAACGCGTTGTCCGTCATCACAAAGCAGTGTGACATGGCGCACAACACCGAGTACCACGACCGCTTTCTAGCCTATATCGAGAATTTCCAGAAGAACGACACGGTCGGGTGCTGCGCCCAGACCGACGTCAAGGGCGACCGCTCTCTACGGCCCGCTGACCAGGTGGACCCGGACCTCTACCTGAGGGTCGTTGAAAAGCGCAGCGACGGCATTGTCGTTCGGGGAGCCAAGGCACATAACTCGTTCGCTCCGCTCGCCGAAGAGATAATAGTCACGCCGACGAGGTTCCTGCGTGAAAACGAGAAGGATTGGGCGGTGGCGTTCGCGATTCCAGGCGACGCCAAAGGCGTAAAACTCGTGGTGAGGGCCGCCAAACATCGCGACCGCATGCCAGAGCTGGCCGCTCTCGTGTCGGGCAAGGGAGAGTGCGAGTCGCTCACCATATTCGACGATGTATTCGTCCCGTGGGAGCGCGTCTTCCTCTGTGGCGAGAACGAGTTCGGCGGACAGCTCGCTCTCCTCTTCGCGCTCTTCCACAGGCACAGCTACACCGGTTGTAAGCCGGCGGTCACGGACGTGCTGATGGGCAGCGCCGCGCTGGTGGCGGAGTACAGCGGCATCGAGCGCGAGGACCATGTCCGAAGCAAGCTCGCCGAGTTCATCACCACGGCCGAGCTCGTCTACGGGTGCGGCCAGGCCGCCGCGTACAAATCGATCAAGACCCCGTCGGGAACGATGATGCCGGATATGGTCTACTGCAACGTGGCTCGCAAGCACGCGGGCGAATGCATTTTCCATGAGTACAACCTGCTTGCGGATATCGCCGGTGGCCTTCCCGCAACGCTGCCGTACGACACGGAGTTTACCAGCCCTGAGGTCGGCGAGCTGGTCCAGAAATACCTCAAGCGAAAAGACGGTGTCAGCGTCGAAGACATCTACAAGTGCTACGCATGGATCGCGGACTTCACTTGCTCGAGCATGGCCGGCATCCTCCAGTACGCGGGTCTGCACGGCGGTGGCTCCCCCATCATGGAGGATATTGCAATCCTGGGAACGTATGATATTGAGTCCAAGAAAGAGATAGCGAAGAAGCTGGCGGGTATTTCCTGATCGTCTGGTCCGGGCGCTACGCCGTTCCGGGCCTCGAGCCTCGGAGGGTGACGCTATGATCATTGACTGCCACATGCACTACGAGCCCGAGATCATGACCCTCGAGCGGACAATAGCGGGCATGGACAACCACGGTATCGATAAAACGGCGCTTATTGCGACCATGGTCGAGCCATTCTCGATCCAGAGCAAGGCGAGGCAGGCAAGCGGCGACATGATGAGAGCGACCCTGTTCCGCGCCAACAAGCTGGGGCAGCTTCTTTACCAGTCGACCCTCAGCAGCAAGGGGTACTTCGTCGTCCTCGGCAAAAAGTACCGTATTTACGACAATCCCGACAATGCCCAGGTGGCCGACGCGATCAGCAGGTACCCCGATAGGTTCATGGGATGGATATTCATCAATCCCGCTACCGGTGGCGACACCGTCGCGGAGATCGAGAAGTGGAGCTCCAGCCCGGGAATGATCGGCGTAAAGGCGCACCCGTTCTGGCACAGGTATCCCGTCGAGAAACTCGACCCGGCAGCGGCGTGGTGCCGTGATAACCGCTATCCCCTCCTGATCCACCTCGGGGCCAGGGGCGGCAGCGGGGACTACCGGAGGCTTCCAGACAAGTTCCCGGGGCTCAAGCTGGTCTACGCCCATGCCGGTATACCGTATTTCCAGGAGCTCTGGTCCTATATCAAGGACAAAGACGGCGTCTACGTGGACCTCTCGAGCCCTTATCTCAATTCGACGCTCGTCGCGAAGACCGTGGATTTCCTGGGCCCGGGTAAATGCCTGTACGGTACTGACGGTCCGTATGGAGCGCAACCCCTTGGCAAGGATTATGACTACGGCCTCATCAAGGGCTGGGTCGAAAACGCTCCTCTGCGCGGCGGGCACGACCAGGTCTTCTTCGAGAACTTCCAATCGATCATTAAGCTTAGCTGAGCGCTTTTATTCCGAGTTCGGCCGAGATAGCCGCGGCGATACAGAAGACCAGGCAGACCCACATCCCGAAGCCTGAGCCTCCGAGGCGGGTGTAGAGCGTAATCATGTTTATCAGGGCGAGAACCGCGCCTATGCCTCCCGCAACCTGTGCCGTCCGGGCGCCGATGAACAGGCCTTTGAAAAAGAAGAGCGCGACACCGGCGGCGACGACCAGGCCTACCAGTATCGAGAACACCCCCGTGAAGAAGAGAACCCCTCCCCCGCTGAACCAGACGAAGTTTCCACCCATCTGCCCGGAGTTCACCATGTACGACCAACCGCTCGCGTTGAAGAGGCCTCCAAAAGATATCCACGGCAAGAACGTCGATATGAATATTACCAGGCCGCACGCCCCACTGATCGCCAGTGCGATTAACGCCTGGCGGTTCGCGAGAGTCCGCCTGTACGCGCTCTGGCCTACAGGCGCGGAGCGCGGATACTGGTAGCCGGATTGGCTGTGATGCTGCTGGTAGTCGGCGAGCGGTGGCGGTGGAGCGACAGCGCCGCCGGGTCTTTGAGCAAACGCGTCACCTGGAGCGAAATACGGCTGGTCCGGTGGCATCCCTGCACTGGGCCCATTGCCCTGCGGTTGAGCCTGA
>DATCGY010000120.1:0-22822 GCA_036508635.1 Candidatus Anoxymicrobiaceae bacterium | reverse complement strand
GGCTGCGCGTAAGCCTGTGGCGCTTCGTAAGCTATTGGTGCCTGGTATTCCTGTGGCTGCTGGTATGCGGGTTGAGCTTCCATCGCGGGAGGCTGTGCTATCGGTGGTGGCATCGGTACGCCGGGTGGCGTTCCCACTTCTGGAACGACCGGAGGTATCGGGACCTCGCCCCTTCGCGGCTTGCGCGGTGGCTTTTCTTTCTTTGCCCTGACCGGCTTTTCTTTCTTTGCATTAACCGGCTTTTCTTTCTTTGCATTAACCGGCTTTTCTTTCGGGGGCTTTGGGGGCTTTTCTCTGGTGGACCGCGACCTCTTTGCCGGCGCTTCAGACTCTACCCCCGGCAACATTGCCGCGGTAACGCCTTCAAATGCCGCCGGTTCCTCAAAAACCTGCGGTGGAGGGACGTATGCTGGAGGCGCTTCGACTCCAGCGGGCGCCTGCGGCTGCTGAGGTGGCATGTATTCGGCCGGCTGGATCTGGGGCACCGTCTCGAGAGGGTAGGCAGGCACCTCCTGGGGCACCTGTTGCACGGGCGGCGGTGCCGCCACGGTGGGGGGGCCCGCAGGGGCCACGACACCGGGTGGCGCAACGGGCGGGGCGATCCCGGGGGGCAACTCTTCGGCGCCCTTCCGACCCTTCTTTGATTTCGGGGCACGCGGCTCCTTCGGTGGTTTCGCGGGCCTTGGCGCCCTTGGTTCTTTCCCCACTGCCGTTCCGAGTTTTCCGGCTATGGATGCAACTTCTTTTTCGTGGCACGCAGGGCACCTCAGCACATCACCTGTTTCTTGGACGCACTGGGAGCAGATTCCAGCCCCACATTCGAGGCACTTCCCGATTGCCACCTGGCCTGGATGCCGTTCACAATCCAATACTGTCACTCCCTGGGAAAACTTGAGCGTTCCATCGAACACCCTTCTGTGGATGCCTCCCTGTCTATCAACAATTATATCGTCTTTGCTGAGCCTCTACTCCTATTCATCGGGGTCAACTACATTTCGCTCGACTGCGCTTGCCGGCGTTTCTCGCAATGGCGCCATGGCCACGGCCTGCGCCCCTTTCATGTCCACTGGCTATTTCGAGGTGGGTTCTCCTTCTCCCGCCCGGGGGACGCTGTGAAGCATCTGCCTCACACGCTGCCATGCCTCGTCCATCGACTGGAGGGCTTTCACGCGATACTTCACCTCGTTCTCGGTGCTGTCCGTCGTAACGATGTAGAGTATCTCGCCGGGCGCCACCTTCCGCTGCTTGCGCGCTTCACGCTCAACATAGTCGAGCGAGCGCGCTTCCGCCACCTCTCTTTCCAGAGATTCGGTAACAGCCTTCTCTTTCTTAAGCTGGCCCTTGGCCTTTTCGAGGTTGTTCGTCGCCTGGAGGTTTCGAGTCACCGGGCTTAATGAAAGCACCACGAAGAAAACGAGAAGCACGAGCAGGATAATGGTTCGCGCCGAGACCTTCCTTATACCAGCGACTACGGTCGCGGGCAGGACGCCATGTTTCCGCCTGTCCTGTCCCTGGTTGCGCCGCTCTCTCGCTTGCTTTCCCGCGTCGTTCCGAGGGACGGCTTTGGATTGTTCTCGATCCTTCCCCGAGTCCTTGCGTGTGGGCGCGGTGCTTCCGCGTCGTGGATCGCGCCGGCTGCTCGCGGCAGCCCGCCGGGGAGTTTCTTCACGTCCCCGGGAGCGTCGCGTCGCCGAAGTCGCACCTCTACGTCTTGTGTTGTTCGCAGGCGCTCTGTTGTCTTCTCGCTTCATGCGCACCACTGTTACCTCACGGTATGAACGTGCACGACGTTCGTCTCACTGCTCTCCTCGTCAAGGAACCCGCCTGTTACGACCACCACGTCGCCGGGCGCAATGCACTCAGCGCTGATACAGACCGTTGAAGCGTCTTTGATCAGGTCGTCGAACTCCTCGTGCTCGGGAATGAGCAAAGCCTTTGTACCCCAGAGGATGGACATCGAATCCACTACCTCTTCGTTCGGGCTCATTGCAAGTATCAATTCGCGCGGCCTGTATCGCGCGATCAGCCGTGCGGTATATCCCGAGCGGCTGAGAGTGATAATCGCCCTCGCCCCCACGTCGGCGGCGACCTTACACGCCGCGTAACCGATAGCGTCGGCGGAGTCGCGGTGCGCCCACTTGCCCCGCTGCTCGAGGATGGCATCGTAGTCGATCGCCTGTTCGGTCTTGGCTGCTATTCTCGCCATAATCTCCACTACCCGCACGGGAAAGCTTCCGATGGAAGTTTCGGCCGACAGCATGACCGCATCGGTCCCATCGAGTATGGCGTTTGCGACATCGCTTGCCTCCGCCCTCGTCGGGCGGGGGTTGTATATCATTGATTCGAGCATCTGGGTCGCGGTCAAGACGGGCAATGCCGCCCGAATCGCCTTGTTTATCAGCTCCTTCTGCACGAGAGGGACGTCCTCAGCCTCCATCTCCACTCCAAGGTCGCCCCGCGCCACCATTATGCCGTCCGCCGATTCGAGTATCTCGTCGATGTTCTTCACGGCCTCAGGCTTTTCGATCTTTGCCATAACCGGCACGTGAGCACCCATCTCCTCCATCGCCACCGTCAGGCCCCGAACGTCCTCTGCGGTCCTGACGAACGACTGGGCGATCCAATCCACTCCCGACTTGAGACCCGCTTCGAGGTAGTAGCGGTCACGATCCGTGAACGCGGCGAGCTTGAGTGTGGTCCCGGGGAAGTTCATCCCTTTTCCCTGCGTCAGCGAACCACCCTCCAGCACCTCGCACTTGATCTCGGTGCCCTGGATCTCCTTTACCACGAGGCGCAACAGGCCATCGTCCATGAGGACCATGTCGCCTGCCTTGAGGTCTTTCGGCAGCCCCTCGTACGGCACCGAGGCGAACGTCGAGTCGCCACGCTTCTGTACTGTTGTTATGATGAATTCCTTGCCGGTCTCGAGCTCGGCGCCCCCGCCCTTGATGGGACCGACCCTAAGCCTTGGCCCCTGGAGGTCGAGCATTATGCCGATGCGCTTGTTTACGGCAACGCTCGCCTGGCGGACCAGCTCGATGTACTCGTCCACTTCCTCCACCTTGCAGTGGCCGCAGTTGATCCTGGCCAGGTCCATGCCGGCGAGAGCCATCTTCTTGAGCGTCTCGACATTACGGCAAGCAGGTCCCAGCGTGCAGACGATCTTCGTCTTCAGCGTCTCTTTGCCCGGCGCCCGGTCGGCTTCCGTCATCGTCGCTCCATTCGCGCTCTTTCAGCTCCTCCTCAGCGCGGCAAGCCCGAGGAACTTTGCATCCTCGCACAGGTTCTCTTCGATGCGGAGGAGCTGGTTGTACTTTGCCACGCGCTCGCTCCTGCATGGAGCGCCCGTCTTTATCTGGCCGAGTCTCGTCGCCACCGCGAGGTCGGCGATGGTGCTATCTTCCGTCTCTCCGGACCTGTGCGAGACGACCGCCGTATAGCCCGCCTCGCGCGCAAGCGATATCGTCTCGAGCGTCTCGGTGAGCGTGCCTATCTGGTTGAGCTTGATGAGCACGGAGTTTGCGATGCCCATCTCGATTCCCTTCGCGAGTATCTCTTTGTTGGTCACGAAGACGTCGTCCCCGACTAGCTGTATCCTGTCGCCAAGTTGTTCGGTCTGGAGCTTCCAGCCGTCCCAGTCCTGTTCGGCCATCCCGTCCTCGATGCTCACTATCGGGAAGCGTGCGACAAGGTCGGCATAGTAGTCGACCATCTGCGCGGGTGAGAGGCGCTTGCCCTCGCCCTCCAGCACGTAGACGCCATCTTTGAACACTTCGCTCGCCGCGGGGTCGAGAGCGAGGTAGATGTCTTTGCCCGGCTCGTACCCGGCCTTCTCGATCGCGTCGACCATGACCTGCAGTGCTTCCTCGCTGCCGGACAGGTTGGGGGCGAATCCGCCCTCGTCCCCGACTCCCGTCGCGTACCCCGCGTCATGGAGCACCTTCTTGAGAGTGTGGTACGTCTCGGCGCACATGCGGAGAGCTTCGGTGAAGCTCTCCGCGCCAAGCGGGAAGATCATGAACTCCTGCAGGTCGATATTGTTCGCGGCGTGCGCGCCGCCGTTGATGACGTTCATCATCGGGGCCGGGAGGACGTTCGCCTCTATTCCACCGAGGTACTGGTAAAGCGGGAGACTGTGGTCAACCGCGGCCGCGCGGGCGTTCGCAAGCGAGACGCCCAGGATGGCGTTTGCCCCGAGCTTGCCCTTGTTGGGCGTTCCGTCGAGGGCTATCATTGCGCGGTCAACCTCGCCCTGCTCGTCGGCATCCATGCCGAGCAGCTCTGGACCTATGACCTCGTTGACGTTCTTGACCGCTGTCCTGACGCCTTTGCCAAGGTATCTCTCGGTGTCACCGTCTCTCAGTTCCAGCGCTTCGCGTGTCCCTGTCGAAGCGCCTGAAGGCACCGCGGCCCGGCCGAACGCGCCGGACGACAGTAGAATATCCACCTCGATCGTCGGGTTTCCCCGCGAGTCCAGTATCTCTCGTGCGAATATGTCTGATATCGAACTCATTGCTCCTCCCTCGGATTACAACAGCTGTTTAACCACCAAGGCGTTTGGCCGACTGCCAGAGCTCCTCTTTCTCGTCGATCGTCAAAGACGCAAGGTCCTCGCCCCTGCGTTCGGCTTCGTCTTCCATGAGCGCGTAACGCCGTACGAACTCGCGGGCGGTACCCCTGAGCGCAAGCTCCGGGTCAACGCCAAGGTGCCTCGAGAGGTTGACCATCGTGAACAGGAGGTCTCCTACCTCGTGCTCTATCTGCTCCAGGGGGCCACCGAGCGCATCCTTGAGCTCGTCGACTTCTTCGTCCAGTTTGTCGATGACGCCCTTGACGTCTTCCCAATCGAAACCGGCGCGCGCCGCCTTGCTCTGTAACTTTCTGGATGCAAGCAGGGCAGGAAGCCCCGCGGGCATCGTCACACCGACGTCCTTCCCCTCCTGCTCAGCCTTAATGCGCTCCCAGTTGACAGTGACCTGCTCCGCCGTCTCGGCCGTCTCCGAGCCGAAGATGTGCGGGTGACGACGCTCGAGCTTCTCGGTTATCCCGTCCACGACGTCGGCCAGATCGAACCTCCCGTGCTCCCGGGCTATCTGCGACTGGAAGACAACCTGCAGGAGGAGGTCTCCCATCTCCTCGGCCAGGTGCTCCCAGTCGCCCCTGCCGATGGCGTCCACCGACTCGTACGCTTCCTCGAGAATATGTTTGGCAAGCGTACTCGGCGTCTGCTCGAGGTCCCATGGACAACCGTCCGGCGACCGCAGGCGCGCCATTACCTCTGCAAGCTTTTCGAACTTCTCTCCCAGCCCCGGAGAAACCAGGTCGTCGGCTCTTCCAACGTTTACTTCTTCTGCACTCAACTGTGCTAATTCCTTTGCTCCAGCCTCAAATGACTTGCCGGTGCGCTTCCGCTAAGGGCTTACGATCGCACCCAGCCGCGGATCCCACTTGCCCGCGCTTCCGGCGTTGACCACCGCGTTGGCATATACCGTTCGAAGCCAGTCAGAGAAAACCTCTTCCTTCTTGCGGTTGGTCAGTGTGGTCACGGCTTTGCCAGCCACTTCGGAAAACGGCGGCGTGCTCGCCTCTCTCCGCTCGAGAACCTTTACGATGTGGAACCCGTCGCTGGCCTGGACCACCCCGCTGACCTGCCCGGGCTGCATCGTGAACATCACCTGGTCGAGGGCCGGTTCGCCCGTCCCCTGCTGGATCCACCCGAGGTCTCCGCCGTTCGGTCGCGTCGCCGCGTCCGTGGAGAACGTCTTGGCAAGCGTTCCGAAGTCCGCCCCGCCCTTGGCCTCCGTGGCGACCATTTCCGCCTGGCCCTGCGTGTCCAGAAGAACGTGGGCGGCGTGCACCATGAGGGCCTGGCTGAAGAGGTTCTTGTGGGTCAAGTAGAAAGATTCGGCCTGGTCCACCGTTACGGTGACGCTCTCGCTCACCTTGTTTCCGAGCGCTTCAACGAGCGCCTGGTTCTCGACCTGCGTCTTGTACTGGTCTAGCGTCAGGCCCTGGCTCGCGAGGTTCCTATTGAACTGGACGGATCCCAGCGTTTTGCTCTCCTCTTCGATCCTGCGGTTCACCTCGTCGGAAGCGAGCTTTACTCCCAGCTTCTTTGCCTGCTGCGTCGTGAGCTCAGCCTTGATGAAGTCAGTCGCGACCTGCTTCCGGGTCTCTGCCTCCAGCCTCGCTCCCCTGGATCCTTTGAGCTCGGAGGGACTCTTCCGCCTGGCGACCTCCAGCCTGCGGTTGACCTCGAGGTTGACTACCGATGAAGGTATGGTCACACCGTTGACCTCTATGCTCGACCCCGTGCCGCAACCTGCCGCGACGAGTGCGACAGTCAAAGCCGTCACCAGCCAGGCAACGTATGCTGCCAGAATCTTATGCCTGAGTTGTTTGCCTTGTCTCATATGGGGGCCATCCATGCCTGAAAACAGGGTTTCTCCGTCGGAAGCGGAGCGCTAGGCGGACTGCCCTGATTCGAGTATATCATCAATAATTGAATTTAACCACTTTAACAACAGTTCTTGCCTGTTGTTTACTTCTTCGAATCTCAACTTCAAGTATAACGTCCTGGACTCCGCGTCAGCATAGATTCCCTTGTCTTCACAGAACCGGCCCGCTCGGGCGGCGGCGCCGGCAAGAGCGCCCTCTTCATTTTTGTACGCTTTGAGCTGCATTTCGTTGCCCCTGGCCGTTACCGACTCGAGCCCCGCCCTCGCCGCCCGGAGCCTCAGGCGCTCCATCTCGAGCAGTTGCCTGACCGGCCGGGGCGGCTCGCCGAACCTGTCCTCCAGCTCCGAGGCAAACTCCGCGATCGACCCAGTCCTGCCCGCCACGATGAGGCGTCTATACTCCTCGACCCTTGTCTCCTGGTCGGTAATATAGTATTCGGGGAGATAGGCGTCCACGGGCAGTTCCACCACGGCTTCGCGCTCCGGAGGCGGTGACTCGCCCTTGAGTATCTCGACCGCCTCTTTCAGCAACTCGCAGTACATCTCAAACCCGACGGCTTCGATCTGCCCGCTCTGCTCGGCCCCGAGCAGGTTCCCGGCGCCTCGTATCTCGAGGTCGCGCAACGCGACCCGCATCCCGGAACCGAGCGGGGTCATCTCGCTGATAGTGGAAAGGCGGGCGACCGCCGTCTCTGTGAGGACCTCCCTGCCAGGGTAGAAAAGGTAGGCGTACGCGCGCTTCCCCGCGCGGCCGACACGGCCCCGTATCTGGTAGAGCTGCGCGAGACCGAGCCTGTCGGCCCGGTCCACGATGAGTGTGTTCACGTTGGGCAGGTCGAGTCCGGACTCTATGATCGTCGTGCACACGAGGACTCCGTGCTTACCGTCCGCGAACTCCAGCATCACGCTCTCTAGCTCGTCCTCGTCCATACGGCCGTGGGCGACCGCTATGGAAACCCCGGGGAACTCCACCCTCAACTTCTCCGCCACACGCCCGATACTCTGTATCCTGTTGTGCACGTAGAACACCTGGCCGTCCCTGGCGACCTCGTAACCCACCGCGCTCCTCACGAGCTCCATGTCGAACTCCCCGACGTAAGTCGCGACGGGGTGCCTGTCTTCCGGCGGCGTGTCGATGATGCTTACGTCCCTGACGCCGGATACCGACATCTGGAGTGTGCGCGGGATCGGTGTCGCCGTCAGCGTGAGCGTATCGACGTTGCGCCTCAGCCGCCGCAGCTTCTCCTTCTGTTCCACCCCAAATCTCTGTTCTTCGTCGACAACCAGCAGGCCCAGGTCCTTGAAAGCTATGTCGTCCTGGAGGATACGGTGCGTGCCTATTATGACGTCAGCTTCGCCTCTCCTTATGTCGTCAGCCACCTTCGCCTGCTCCGCCTTCCTCAGGAAGCGCGACAGTACCTTGACCTTGAGCGGGAACGGTGCCATGCGCTCCGAAAAAGTCTCGTGGTGCTGCTTGGCGAGCACGGTCGTCGGCACGAGGATAGCTACCTGCTTCGAGTCGAGGACTGCCTTCATCGCGGCCCGGACCGCCACCTCGGTCTTGCCGTATCCGACGTCTCCGCACACCAGCCGGTCCATCACGGCCGCGGACTCCATGTCCGCTTTGACCTCCGCGACGGCCCTGGCCTGATCCGGGGTTTCCTCGTATGGGAAAGAGCTCTCCAGTTCCATCTGCCAGAGCCCGTCGGGAGAGAACGCGTGCCCGGGCCGGCTCTTTCGCTCGAAGTAAAGCTGCAACAGGTCGCGCGCCGTCCTCTCGGCGGACCGCCGTGCCGCCTTGCGGGAGCGGGCCCACTCTTTGCCCCTCAGCTTGTGGACCGTCGGGTTCTCCGCGCCGATGTATCGCTGGACCTTTGAGAGCTGCGCGGTCGGTACATATAGCCGGTCGCCTCCCGCATACTCGATAAGGAGGTACTCGCGTGTGACACCGAGAGCTTCGCGCGGCAAAAGGCCCCTATAGACCCCTATTCCCTGGTCCTCGTGCACTACGTGTCCGCCCACCTCGAGCTCGGCGTAGCTCGAGACCGGCGTCCCGCTGGAGACCTTCCTCGGTGCTCGAGGCCTGGCCTTTCTGCCCAACAGGTCGGATGAGGAAAAGAGCGTGACCTTGAGCTGCGGGATGTTGAAGCCTCGCCGGATGGAACCGACCTCCATCCTCGGCTCCCGGACACGCTCGCCCGATTCCTGCCATAGCTCCCTCGCCCTGTCCACCTGCCCCACAGCGTCGAGCATGACGAGCACCTCGGTCCCGGCGCGCGAAAGCTTCTTCCACGTTGAGACCGCCGCCTCCAGATCACCCCTGAACTCACGCACCGGCTCTCCGGGAAACACGGCTCCACCCGCGACTTCGCCCGCACCGGGGCCCCCGATGGTGTCGACAGAAAGCGCGGTGCCCCATTGGTCGAAGGCCGAGCCAGCGGGCGGCTCGATGCCGGTATCCTTGCAGAACTCTACTATGCGAGCCTCTATCAAGCCGGGGTTCACTGCCACCACAAGGGCGTCCGGCAGGGCTGCGTTCCCTCCCCCCGGGTCACTCGCGGGAAAGACCTCCAGGTTGTCGAGGCGACTGGACGAACGCTGTGTCACTACGTTGAACTCGCGAAGGGATTCCACGGTGTCACCCTCGAACTCGACTCTGACGGGGCGCTCAGCCGTAGATGGGAATATGTCCAGTATGCCACCTCTGACGGCGAACTTCCCCCAGCCCTCGACCGTGTATTCCCTCTCGTAACCTCCTTCGACCAGACGGAGGAGCATGTCCTCGAGGTCCAGCCCGGCACCGGCCCTGATCTCCAGCGGCCATCCATCGGGGAGGTCGGCGGGCATGCAACCGAGCAACGCTTCGATACCGAGTACCGCCACCTTTCCATCCCTGAGGGCTCTCGCCGCCTTGAGTCTTCGGCCGACCGACTCCTGGTAAGGCTTGAACCAGTCCCCGGCGGGACCGGCTGCTGCCATGTGGAATGCTTCACCGGGGATAAACCTGTCGATGTCGTCCGCGAGCGCCGCGGCTTCACCGGGAACGGCGACTATCAGCGGGCCGCCTCTCAAACTGTATAGTGTTGACGCGAGCAGCGGGAGCACCGCCTCCGAGGCAAAGACGCGCCCCTCCGGCTTGCGGGATTGGAGCTCAACCTCTTCGGCGTACCGCGAACCCAGCACCTTCTTCAGCACGAGCTCTGTCAGCATGGTTCTGGACACCTTCCGGACGACTTTCGTTGAAACACCGATTGGACCTCGGCGAAAAGCACCCAGGCCCCGTGGCTTCATTTATCCAATGGTAACAGACGATGAGGTGGGCATGATTGACCTGCGTTGGTATCCGGAGCCGCGGCGCGGGGCTTTCCGCGCGGGGACACGGGCTCAGTAGGCGAGCTTGCCCCTGCTACGCTCCCAGTGAGACGCTCCGAGCGCAACGGACCCCCTGATGAAAGCCCTGTACATCTCGGGGTATTCGGCCAGGACTTCAAGGCCGAGCAGAAGGTCGGCGGTCCTGGCTACGAACTCGTTGGTAAGAGCGTACATCTCACCGTCGCTCAGGGAGGGTGATTCGACGTCCGTGAGCTCGGCGTTCCGTTTGCCCTTGTGGATATCCTCGAGGTAGGTGTTGCACATCGACCAGTAGACGAACGCGTTTGCGACGTCCATATGGGAGACATCGCCGCTTGCGCCCACCTTTTCGCCGATATCGATTGTCCCTGTGATGACCTGCGTAAGGTTTCTCGCCATGTGCCTGGCATCATCGACTGGGATATCGGGGTACGCTTTCTCGAACGCCTGCTCGAGCTTCTCGCGGAGCTCGATGTGTTCCAGTTCCCCGGTTTCGTCCGGCAACCCGGCCTCCCTGTCCGTAATATCGCTGAACGGCTCTTGTCTACTTGCCGAGCTTGTTTTCCGTGAAGTAGTCCTCGGCCTGCTTCTCAGCGCTGCGGCACTCTTCGAGCTTCTGCACAGACTCGGTGACGAGGCCTGTTATCTCCTGTGCCTTGGCAGTCTGCTCGCTCGCCGGCCTTCCGTAGGCGATGGTCTCTACCATCCCACCATAGGCCTTGACTAGCGGGCTCAGGTACATGCTGGAATAATCCTGCCACAGCCTGATGGCGCGGAGCTTCAGGTCGACATACTCTTTTATCTTATCGTCGACGTCGAGCTTGCGTATCAGCGTCAGGTCGGCAGCCCAGTTCTTGAGCGCCAGGTCGAGGGCTTCGAGGTCTTTTTCCCGGGCCGCGATCAAGGCCCTGGCCTTGTCTATCTGGGCCTGGGTTATTCCAGAAGTCTGAAATATGGTCTGCCAGTCCGATGAAAAAGACTTAAAGCGGGCGAGGACTGCCTCGGCCTCCTCCTGGTGCTTTGTCCCCTGTGCGAGTTCCTTGTTGGCTTGTTCCGTCTGCAGGCCGCACCCTGCTACGAACAGCGCCGCAAGCAGCGCGACCACGACCGGCATCAGCGCGCGCGCCAGGGCCGGGTGCCCGGGTCGTCCCCTGTCTCTACTTGCCCATCTTCGTTTTCTCATAGTAGGCATTGGCCTTCTTGTTGAGCTCGACCGCTCGCTGCGCGTGTGCCTTTGACTCTTTGTCGAGCTTGTCTATCTGCTGTTCGCGAACGATCGACGCCTGGTCGAGCGGAGCCCCTGGGACCATGGACTCGACGGTCTTGATCCGCAGGTCTATCGCCTCTGTCTCTGCCGAGAGGTTTTTCTCCTGCTCGCTCAGGGCCTTGAGCTTCATGTCTATATACGTTTTCATAGTGCTGTTTATGTTCAGGGCCTTTATCGACGATAGCTCATCGTATGCCCGCTTGACCTCGCCAAGAGCAGCCTCTTCGCTCTTGCGAGCATCTACGAGGAGCGCCCTCAGTTGCGACAGCACGTCCGTCGTCAGCTGCCCGTTGAGCAGCGCCGTCCACTTCTGCTTGAAGCTTGCAAGCTCCCTGGTGTATCCGGAGGCTTTCTGCAGATGAGCGTTCGCCTGCTCCAGGTGGCCTCGCACAACGGGGTCACTCGCGCCGGCGCCACCGCATCCTCCGAGCACCGTCGACACTACTGCGAGCAAGACCGCGGCGAACACCAGCACCGCCGCGTATCGGCGCTCAGCCAATTTCGGCTCCAGTCAACAGGTCGAGTGCGGCCGCAGCGGCTTTCTCAACAGACACGCCGGCTTGCTCCGCCTCGCCATCGAGGAACCGTGTCAGCACGTACTCCGCGGGATCCAGTCCCTCCGGGGGCCTTCCGACCCCGACCCTTATCCGGGTAAATCCCGCATCGCCCAGAAACTCAACGAGTGACGCTAGGCCCCTGTGGCCTCCTGTGCCGCCACCTTTCTTCGTCCGCACATCCCCGAGAGGGACGTCTATATCGTCATGAATCACTATCATGCGCTCGGGCACGAGCCCGTAGCTCTTCAAAAGCGGTGCGACAGCACGCCCGCTCAGGTTCATGTAGGTCGCAGGCTTCAGCACGAGGAATCGCCTGCCGGCGGCTTCGACCAGCCACAATTCTCCATCAGGCCACGTGGCCCGGTTCAAGAGCCGACCGCCTTCGATGATCCTGTCGGCTGCCATAAACCCGGCGTTATGTCGCGTTGCCCGGTATTTGCGGCCCGGGTTGCCCAGTCCGACAACGAGCGCGGGCAGGTCTCCCTGCTCGACGTTTCCCATGGCCGGGAGCCGCGACTTGCGCGAAGCGCGGCCCGGCTTACTCTTCCTCGCCACTTTCGGCCGCGGCGGCTGCCTCCGCGGCGGCTGCCTCCTCCTTGGCTTGCGCGGCTTCTTCCTCGGTAGGCTCACCTTCGACGGCAAGACGCGGGGCCAGAATAGTGAGGATAACGTCATCGGGGTCCGCAAGGATGTGCACACTGGCAGGCAGCTCGAGGTCGCCGATGACCAGGTGATCGCCCACCTTCACCTGGCTGATGTCGGCGAAGAGGTGGTCCGGGACCTCGGTGGGAAGGCACTCCAATTCCACTTCCCAGAGGTTGTGCTGGAGTGTGCCACCGGCCCTCAGCCCCACGGAGTCTTCCTCACCGTTAATAGAGATCGGGACCCTCATAGTGACCTTCTCGTCGCGCGCGACTTTCAGGAAGTCGACGTGAAGCACCTTCTCTTTGAAAGGATGGCGTTGGAGCTCCTTTATCATGACGAGGTGGTCCGTCTTGTCCTTGCCATCGACGACCTGGAGGTCGATCAGGACGTTGGTGCCCGCCCGTCCATGAATCACCTCGCCCAGCTCTTCTTTCTTGACGGCAAGCGACCGAGGGTCAATCCCGTGACCATACATGACCGCGGGGACCTCGCCCTCGTTTCTTATCTGGCGCGCGGCGCCTTTCCCCGTTTCGCTTCTCTGCCTGGCCTTCAGCTTGAGTTCCAACTTGAACCACTCTCCAGTTTACGTCTGGTTGTCCCCGCCCACTATCTCGCTCACCGACTCTTCCTTGAAAACTGCCGTGATTGTGTTGGCGAGCAACGGGGCTATCGAAAGTACAGTTATTTTATCAATCTTACGCTCCGGTGGCACCGGGAGGCTATTGGTCACCACAAGTTCCTTGATCGCGGACAGGTCTATCCGCTCAACCGCGGAGCCTGAGAGTATCGGGTGGGTGGCACACGCATAGATATCTTTTGCGCCCCGCTTCTTGAGGGCGTCCGCAGCCTCGACCATCGTGCCGGCGGTATCCACCATGTCGTCGATCAGCACACAGTTCATTCCTTCCACTTCACCTATGACGTGCGCTATCTCGGCAACGTTCTTCTCTGGACGCCTCTTGTGCATGATAGCCATAGGCAGGTGCAGCCGGTCGGAAAGCTTCTTTGCGACCTTGACCCGGCCCGCGTCCGGCGAGACAACGACCATGTTCTTGATGTTCTTCTTTGAGATATAGCTCGCCAGGAGAGGGAGAGCCGTGACGTGATCCAGTGGATAATCGAAGAATCCCTGGATCTGGCCGGCGTGAAGGTCGACCGAGACCACCCTGTCCGCCCCCGCCGCGGTAACGATGTCGGCGACCAGGTGCGCGGTGATCGGCTCGCGGGCGAGGGTCTTCTTGTCCTGTCTCGAGTAGCCATAATACGGCATTACCGCCGTGATCCTTTTGGCCGACGCCCTCTTGAGGGCGTCTATCATGATCAGGAGCTCCATTATGTTATCGTTGATAGGCTCCGCGCACGTCTGGACTATGAAGACGTCTCCACCCCTGACGTTCTCCAGAAAGCGCACGTATATCTCCCCGTTGGAAAACCTCGAGATGTCCACACTGCCCAGGGTGACTCCGATCCCGGTTGCTATCTCCTCGCCCAGCTCTCGGTAAGACGTCCCCGTGAACACCATCAAACTCTTTCGGGTGACTTCCCTCAAATCGCAAACCTCCCTCTCCCTATCCGTATCAGCGGCCAGTCTATCGTACCTGCCGGCTACGGCCGGCGACCCGGCGTCCTCTTTTTCTTCTCGCGCCAGTCCGTAACGTTCTTCTGCTCGGTCCGCTCGATCCCAAGTGCGTTGGCCGGAACGTCCCTGTATATGGTCGAGCCGGCCCCGGTCGTCGCACTTTCGCCTATCTCGACAGGTGCGACCATCATAGTGTCGCTGCCGATGAAAGCGTTGTCACCGATAACGGTGCGGTGCTTCGACTCCCCGTCGTAGTTACAGGTTATGCTCCCGGCGCCGACATTGGCTTCCCTTCCTATGTCCGCATCTCCAATATACGAAAGATGGGGCACTTTACTTCCTTCACCGACGACCGTGTTCTTCATCTCGACGAAGCTGCCGATCTTGCACCCCGGGCCGATCTTGCACCCGGGCCTCAACTTCGAGTATGGCCCGATCGTGACCCTGTCGGCGACCTCCACCGCGTCCAGCCAGCAGAATCCCAGGTCGCAGTCGTCGCCGACCACGGAGTCATTGATCTCCGAGCACGGACCGACCTTGCAGCCGCTCCCTATCCTTGTAGCGCCGGTTGCGAATACCAGCGGCATTATAACGGTATCCCGGCCCACTTCGACACCGCGGTCGATGTACGTCCGGTCGGGATCGACCAGCGTGACCCCCTCCGCCATGAGTGTCGAGTTGATCCTCTTCCTCATCAAGGCGCCGGCCTCGGCGAGCTGTTCACGGTCGTTTATGCCCATGGCTTCTTCGGCGGTGCCTCTGATGGCAACGACCATCCGGCCCGCTGACATGAACTGTTCAACGACGTCCGTCAGGTAGTACTCGCCCTGCGCGTTATCCCGCTTCAATGCCCTGAGAGCCTCGTCGAGAAGCGCGCGGTCGAAAGCGTACATGCTGCTGTTTATCTCGTTAATCGCGAGCTCCTCAGGAGAAGCATCGGCGTCCTCGACTATCCCAAGGGCGTGCCCCGAACCGTCAGTGATGACGCGTCCGTACCCCGACGGGTCATCGACCTCCGCCGTCAGGAGCGACGCCGCGGCAGCCGCGTCTTCCCGCTCGTTGAGCAGCCCCTGCAACGTTGATGCCTTGATCAGCGGGCTGTCACCCGGCAGCACAAGGACCTCCTCAAAGCGCGGGTCAAGGTCCTCGAGCGCGACCATGACCGCGTGCCCGGTCCCTTTTGGCTCGCTTTGCTCGCAGCTGAGCGCTCTGGCGCCCACCTCGGAACACACGTCGTCGGCTCCGTGGCCTACGACTACGACCACTTCACCCGCCTCCAGGCACGCTACCTCGTCGAGGACGAAGCCCAGGAGCGTCCCCCCGCAAATACGGTGCAGGACCTTGGGAATATCGGATTTCATCCGCTTGCCGAGACCTGCAGCAAGAATCACGACCGCAGTCTTCTTGTTTCTGGCGTTGTCGTTCATGACCACGAGCCCTTCGAAAGTGCACCGAAGCCAGCGCTAGTCAATTGTACCGGAATTACAGAATCTGGTCTGATTGCTTTGGTTCGAATCCTGCATATTCTATTATCAGCTGGCTGGGGTGGCAGGATTCGAACCTGCGATGGCGGCTCCAAAGGCCGCTGCCTTACCACTTGGCTACACCCCATCCGGGTATATCATACCTTAGAGAGCTCGGCGCCCCGGCCGGTGAAGCTGGTCACTATGGTAATCGGCGCCGCCTTCTCGAGCTCCCATGCGACTTCGGCTGCTTCCTCCATTCCGGAGACAAGGGCGAAGACGGTAGGCCCGCTTCCCGCCATCATGGCCACTAGCGCCCCTGCCTGCCGGGCGATCTCTTTGTATCGCTCTACCTGCTCGGGTGCGGTGGTCGCCGGCTCGAGACTGTTCCGCAAGCTGGAGCAGATGCTGTCGAAGTCGTGGGTACTTATGCCTGCGATCAGCTTGTTGAACGCCACTTCCATCTCCGCGGGGCTGCCGGCCGCCGGCTCAAGCGCGTCGAACCTGTCGTAGACCACCTTTGTGGAGGCTTCCTCACCTGGCGAGGCCAGGACTACCTGGACCCGCGGCATGGGCTCGAGGCGCTCGACTCTCTCCCCCCTTCCGGAGACGAGTGCCGTGCCGCCAAGCAGGCAGAAAGGCACGTCCGAGCCGACGGCGGCTCCCATGTCCGCGAGCTCATCCGGGGGGATGTCGAGCTCGAACATATGGTCCAGCGCCAGGAACGTCGCGGCTGCGTCGGCGCTCCCCCCGGCGAGCCCGGCGCCGACCGGTATTCTCTTGTTGATGAGCACGTCGATTCCCCCACCCGCGATCACACTTGTCCTCGAATCGAATTCTTCGATCGATTTCCAGACCAGGTTCTCCGCGGTTGAGGGCACGCACGTATCGTTGCACCTTATGACGATTCGCCCGGCCGATCCGTCAGTACGGCGGAAGTAGAGCTCGTCCGAGAGATCGAGCGCCTGCATCACGGAGCGGATATCGTGGTAGCCGTCGGCGCGTCGCGCGCCGACCTCGAGAAACAGGTTTATCTTGGCTCGAGCCATCACCTTCGCCCCGAGCATCCAGTCCTCCTTGCGCTCTCGGGCTTCGAACTGTGTCGATGCCAGTATCCTCCCCCATAAAAAAGAGGGCCACATTCCATTTCGGAAGATGGCCCTCGAATCCCTTGCGGGCTTATGTAATCTAGCGGGAGCCCTTGAGGAGCATGCGGCTGATGATCATCCTCTGGATCTCGGAGGTGCCGCCGCCGATCTCGCCCAGCTTCGAATCACGGAAGACGCGCTCCACGCGGTTCTCTCGCGTGTAACCGTAACCGCCGAATATCTGGACGGCTTCGCTCGCGGCCTTGCTCGCGACCTCGGAGCTGAACAGCTTCGCTATCGCGGATTCCATCTCGGCCGGACGCCCCTGGTCTTTAAGCCACGCGGCTCGATATATCATCATGCGTGAAGCGTCCATCGCAATCTTGATGTCGGCGAGCTTGTGCTGGATCGCCTGGAAGTTCGCGATCGGCTGGCCGAACTGTTTGCGCTCCTTAGCGTAAGAGACGCAGTCCTCGAGGTTCGCTTCCATCAGGCCGATGTGCGGGGCTACCATTACCGAGCGCTCCCACTCGAGGGACTCCTTCGCGACGGCGATGAAGCCATGGCCCAGTTCGCCGAGGAGGTTTTCCTCGGGGACTTCGCAGTCCTCGAAGAAGAGCTCGCTGGTCGGCGAGGTGCGGCAGCCCATCTTGTCGAGGTGCTTGCCTACCCTGAACCCGGGAAAGTCTTTCTCGACTATGAACGTGCTTATTCCACCCTTGGGGCCTTTTTCCTTATCGGTGACGGCCACGACGATGCAGATGTCCGCGATCGGCGCGTTGGTGATAAAGATCTTGCTACCGTTGAGGAGATACTTATCGCCGACTTTCTTGGCGCTCGTCTGGACGGAAGCCGCGTCCGAGCCGGCGTCCGGCTCGGTAAGGCCGAAACAGCTGATGATCTCGCCGGCCGCAAGTGGGACCAGGTACTTCTGCTTCTGCGCTTCGGTGCCGAGTTTCCACAGGCCTATCCCACCGATGATAGTGTTGGCGCCCCACGACAGGCATATTCCCCAGTCGGCTCCGCCGGCAGCGAAACCTTCCATTGCTACAGTGGTTGTAAGGGCGCCCGCGTCCGAGCCGCCGTACTCCTCGGGAAACGGTAGGCCGAGCAGGCCGAACTGGCCCATCTTTTTCCAGCCCTCCCAGAAGAAGGTGCTTTCGCGGTCGTGCTCTTCGAGATACGGCTTGATCTCTTTTGTGGCGAACTCCTTGCACTGCTGTTTGAACGCTATTTGTTCCTCGCTGAGGTCAAAATCCATCCTTCCTCCTCGATCTTTACTTCCCGCGCGTCAGGGCGCGCTTGAATCTCCTGGTTGATTCCCGCTCGAGTGTAAACGTGGCTGTTGCTAGCGGCCGTACTTCTCGAGGATCTTCTCGGCGCAGTTCTTGCCCGAAAGAGCCGCGCTGTTGAGCGCGAGCCCGCGTCCGCGGTACGTGTCGCCCGCGAAGTACAGTCCCTGGACACCCGGCGCCACTACGTCGGGCTTGAAAGCGCCGACCTGCCCGGGCTTGCGGGCCAGTCCGTCGCATCCCATGCACTTGTAGGCGAACTTCCACTCGACCTTCTCGTCGATGCCCGGGAACATCTCCTGGATGTCCAGCCACATCGAGCCGAGCAGGCGCTCGAGCTCGAACTTGTCGAATATCTGCTCGGGCTCGACGACGCAGTCGGTCTGGAGAAGCGACTTGCCCTCGGGTGCGACCTCGGGGTCATACGCCGACGGGACGAACGCCTGGAAAGGCATGCCCGTGTGGTCGAGGGTCAGTGCGCCGAGGAAGTTCGGCTTGTCGTAGACGGGCTCGCTCAGGGCCACCGTGTAGCCGATGAGGCCCGTAGTCTGGTACTTGAGGTCTTTGTAGCGCTTTATCCACCACTCGGGGAGCGGCGAAGACTCGGCGTTCGTGTCGAGCACCGCGTCGAGGCTCCAGAGCGGCAGGGCGCAGATGACGACCGGCGCCTCTATCGACCATAGGTCGTCCATGTAGAACCAGTTTGTGTAAGGCGACAGGCTCTTCTTCCTCAGGGAGACGCCCTTGGCCTTGTTGCCGTCGAACAGCACCGAATCGACCGTCGTGTTGAGCATCAGGGTGCCGCCGGCCTCCTCGAATGCCTCACGCTGCGGGTTGATGATACCGAGCATGCCGCCCTTTGGATACGCGGCGGTGAGGACGTTCTTCTTCTTCCTGAGGTTGTCCCTTGATATGTACAGGATCTCTCCGGCCGACATGCCGTAAGGATCCGGCACCGTGGTCATGATCATCCCATTTACCTCGAAGAGTTCCCGGGTCACGGGGCCCGCGCCGTTATCGGCGAGCCAGTCGCCCCAGCTCATCAGGTCGGTCGCCTCGAGGGTGACGTCGTCCATCCTGGCGATCGTCTTCATGAGACGCTTGATGTCCTCGATGTCCTCGGGGGCCGCTATGATCATCTCCTGGAGTGTCTGCCACTTGCCGTTGCGCCACATCTCGACCGTCTCGGAGAACGACGCCCACTCGACCTCTTTGCCTACCGCCTTCACCAGCTCGTCAGCGGATGATGCGTCCCCGAGCTCGGCCATGTGAAGGCCTATGTCGAGCCTCCAGCCACCCTCGAGGTCGTACCCCTGCATCCTGCCTCCGGCAATGGGGTCTTTCTCGATGCATGCGGTGTTCAGGCCGCCGCGCTGCAGCATACCGGCAACGCCTAGCCCCGCAATGCCGGCTCCAACGACTATTGCGTCAAATCTTTCCGCCAATCGACTCGCCTCCATCCAAAGGGTTCATTTAAATCCAAAAAGGCATCTCTACAAGTGGGTAGATTATCCAGTTTTGGGAACAATCGCAAGACTGGCCGGTCGGAGTTACTTACCGGGGTTCAGGAGCGGCTCACACAGGCCAGGCCTGGATCACTGTGTAACCGTTGGTGCCGGGGCTCCATATGACGTTGGTCTCTACGCCTTCCACCGCCTGGTAGAAGCCGGCGATCCTTCCCGCGATCAGGGGTTCGCAGAACGGGTTGTCCACCCTGACGGTCAGAAGGACCCCATCCTTTGTTACCTCGACGGGGTTGCCCTGCCCGAACACCGTCATGTCGCTCAAGAGCTGCGCGTACGTCTCCGCGGTTCCCTCGAGCTCGGTTCCAACCATCTCGCTGGCGACATATGCTTGCTCCGCTTCCCGGACCATGTCCGGGATGGTCTCCCCGAGCTCCCATGTCAGCTCGCGGATGACCGCGTTGATAGCCTCGACTATTATCATGACCTGCCTCACGCCCGAAGCATTGTTTGTGATGATGCCCCTGCTCGTGTTCCACGAGACCTTGCGGGTCATCTCGAGGGGCACGTCGCACCGGCCGCACCTTTCGAACTCGACGTGCCCCTCGAACGTGGGCATCTTCTTCAGCGCGAGCCGGGTGGGATCTTGCCAGGTCATCCCGTCGTGGTCTTTCTCGATGGTTATAACGACCGAGTCTCCTTCTACCTGCCACGAAGCTACCGCCGTCATGAGGAAGTGGGCCTCGTACGTGCCCAGAAGGTCACCAGTCGCGAGTGCCGCGTTGTAAGGTTCGCTTACTCGAACCCGGATGAGCTTGCCCCGCTTGTGCTCGAGGATCTCTGACCGGCCGTGTCCGAGTCCGATGGCCACATCCGTGATGATCTTTATAGCGACCGGCACGCCGATTGCGCTGTGAGCGACTGACCTGATGAGTCCGCGCTTCTTCGAGAGCATCTCGTCGACGCTGCCTCCGTTCGCCTTGCGCTCTCCTTCAACGACGAGCTTATCGATCGGGTAACCGATGCTTGATGATATGCCGTCGACAAGAGCGGTCAGCTCTCCCTGTTCGATGAACGATACACGGAGGCTGTGACCGTAAGGTTTTGCCGTTATCGTCCCATCGGGGTTCCAGCAGCCGAAAGCCCTTAGAACAAGAGGCGCGCCACACTCACCACACCTGCTTAGCAGCACTTCTCTCCGCCTCCCCGAACCTCTTCTCCGCATGGGCCCGCGAGGCCCTCAGATTATATTGCCGTCACGGTCGAAAGCGAGCTCCCGCTCGGGACCAACGGTCATGCCCTCGACACCCATTACCTCGGGCAAGAGCGTTGTGGACACCTGGATCTCCTCCAGGTTGCGGGTGTTCCGAATCCTGACGATCCCGGGCGTAGCGGCAGCGCCGCCTTCGACGCGCTCCAGGGCTATTCGTAAGGCTTCACGGTCGGAACCTGCCACGAGCGGTATTCTGGCTCTTTCGAGTGCTCCGGAAGTCATCACGTTCCTTCGGGTGACCTCGTGATCGATTCCCTCGAAAAGCCTGGTGCTGATTATATCAGCATGGCCTACGCCAGTCGCGTTCCCGCCGGACCCCGGTGTGAGAGAGAGGGCGACAAGGCACGTCGTCGTGAAGACATGCGATTCTCCAGGGGGCAGGTTTTTGCCCCGGCCGGTTACGAGAGGGTCCATCCCGGTGCCCGAGATGTCCTTGCCGATCTCATCGACGATCAGGACGTCGGCGCTCTTCACGGGTATGCGAGGCCACATCGAGCGGGCGAGCTCCAGGAGCCCCGGCTCGCATGCCCTCATATCGCCCCGGTGGAGCACCTCGACCCTTGAGATCTTATTTGTCCCGTCTTCGACAAGCGCCACCGCGGCAAGCACCGGCGTTTTCTCGATTACCAGGTCGGCAACCTCACCTATGAGGTGCCCCGACGCGAAGCCGTGCTTGTGCAGCGCCGCTGCCCCTACGTCTTTCCCCAACCCTACAGCGAGCATCTTGACAACCCCGCTCTGAACGTCGCCCGAGTAACCGGTGTGGGGCGCCACACGGTTGACTACGATTATCGCGTCCGCCTCCAGCGCGTTGCGGTCGATGTAAGCTTCGACCCCACCCGGGGTCGTGCCCAGCAGCACTGCCCGCATGCTCGAGACTATTGGCGCGCCCAGACGCTGCCAATCCACTCCCAGGCTGCGAAGTACCGCCACCTGGCCGCTGGCCGTCGCGCCGCCGTGAGACCCCATCGCGGGCACCACGAAAGGCGAACAGCCGGCCTCGAAAAGTCGCTCGATGAGCCTGGATACGACAACAGCCAGGCCGTCGATATTCCTGCTCCCGACCGCGACGGCGACTCGGCTGCCCGAAGGAAGCTCTCCGGGAAGGCCCAGCGCCTCGAGACCTGAATCGACCCGTCCGGCGGGATCGGCGAGCGCGTCACTGTGAAGTGTCTGCCTGACAGTTACCAGGCGCGGAAATTCCATGGGTTACCTCGGGTTGCTCACGCTCTCATCAGAGCACGTGGCCGGACAGCAAAAGATCGAGGTCTCGGACCTCGAGGCTTACCACCGTGTCGAGGCACTGTTCGGCTTCCTCGTGCCGCCCGAGCTCCTCGAGACAATCGGCCTTGTCCATAAGCGCATCGACACATTCCGGGTCGATAAGCAGGGCGCGGTCGTACAGGCTTATCGCCTCCTCCAGCTGCCCGTAGACTTCCAGGACATGGCCCTTTCCAATCCACCCTTCGACGCACTCAGGGTCGTATCGCAAAGCCTGGTCGAAGCTTCGCATCGCTTCGTCGTGGCGCTCGAGCCTTGCAAGTGCGTACCCCCTGTTGAGCCAGGCCGAGCTGTGCACGGGGATGATGTCTATGGTCCTGTCGTAGCAGATCAACGCCTCTTCGAACTTGCCGGAGTAATGGAAGCAGATACCCATGGACTCCCACGCGTCCGCGAAGCCGGGGTCGATATCCAGTGCCTTGTCCAGGCAGGCGATGGCGTCGAGGTCGCGCGCGAGCTCTATGAGCGCCTGCGCCCTCCAGTACCAGAACGATGGCGTCCACTCTTCCGACGCGCTCGACTCAGCCGCTATCTGGAGGCATCGCTCGGCCTCCGCATATCTCCCCATGCGATACAGGAGCACGCCTTTTCCGTACCACGCCAACGCATTGGTCGGCTCGAGGCGGACCGCCTTCGAGTAGCAGGAGAGCGCATCTATATCGAAGCCCAGGTCGGCCAGCGCCTGGCCCGCCGCGGCGCACGCGTCCGGTTTGTGCGAAAAGCTCACCGTACCAGCCAGCATGACTGCAAGCGCGTCGGCAAGTACTCCGCCCAGGGCTGTCGAAGATGCTGCTTTCGCAGCAGACTCGAGCATTCTTCTCAAGAGGCCTTCCAGCATCGCCTATCACTACTCCGCAATCAAAGGACGTTTAGACACATCATCTATAACGAAAGTCTACATGAACAGGCCCGATCGATGGACAAGGGTAGCAACCGAATGCTGATACGGCTACGCGAGGCATGAAGTGCCGGGCACCGGCCGCGTGCCCCCTTCAGCGCCGGGATGCAATCCGGATCAAGGCGTTTTCCTTACTGACTGTAAGTTCTCAAGCCCTTCCTGCGTCTTAACGATTACATATGCGGATGCAAGGAAGTGATAAGGTTG
>DATCGY010000119.1:0-5635 GCA_036508635.1 Candidatus Anoxymicrobiaceae bacterium | reverse complement strand
GTGGCCGAGCGGAGGATGTCGGGACGGGAGATCCCGAACCACTCCAGCAGCCGCATCTCCACCGCGAGCGAGGCGGGCCACCCCATGGGCGTGCCGCCGTCGTTGCCGCAGCATATCCGCGCACCGGCATCGTAGAGCATGTGCAGGTTTGGGTTCTTCATCTCGAAGGATTCCAGGTAGAGGTTGGGGTCGAACATGGTTTTTGCCCCCAGGCCTTTGCCCGCCTTGCCCTCCATATAGAGCCGCACCAGCTTCTCGTTGGACTTCATGACCGCTTTTTCCGCGAGGCCCGGGGCAACGTCATGCAGCACGCGCTCCCGCTCGGCCTGCATCGCCTCGATCAGCGGGTCCTTGCGGGCCGGGTGCCCCTTGGGCGCGATCCCCAGCGCCATGCCGACCGAGAGGGTGGGGGTGAGGCCGTGGTCTTCCTCCATGAACGCCTTGACGTCGCCCGGCTCGAGCACCGCGTCGATCGGGACGTGTTCGAAGTCGTCGATGCCCAGGCGCACCGCGCGGCGGAAGCCCTCCAGCTGCGACTGGTGGACGGCGACCCGGCGTCCGAGCCTGTGGGCTTCGTTCACGATCGTGCGGACAGTGTCGTCATCGAGCACCGGCAGTGGCTTGTGCCCGTAGAAGAGCGAGCGGTCGTCGAAGAACAGCTTGATGTAGCGCGCCCCCTGCTCGACCGCGCAGCGCACCGCCTCGCGGCCGGTCTCGGGCGAGTCGGCATAGAGGCAGGTGTCGCCCCAGCGGCTCGAGACGAATCCGGGGACCTTGCGGTTGAACTCCGGGTAGCCCCCCCGCGGCTTTATCGACGGGCCACAGCCCACGATCCTGGGTCCGGCGAGCTCGAGCTTGTCGATCCCCTCAGAGATCTCGTTGAGCAGCCCGCAGATTCCCGACGCGTCCCGGATGGTGGTGACCCCGTGTGGCGGGCACTCCTCCATGTTCTTCAAGGTCTGGCGCTTGACGGAGAGGATCAGGTCGAAGTCGATGAGCGCCGCCCCGGGCATCATGGCGTGGACGTGGCAGTTGATGAGGCCCGGCATCGCGAAGAGGCCGGGGCAGTCAAAGACGCGGTCGGCGGTCACCTTGTCCAGGTCGCGGGTGGCGACCACGTCCGTTATCTGGCCGTCCACGAACAGTATCCCGCGGTCCTTGGAGACCTGGCCGCGCTTGACGTCGACCAGGCTCACGCCCTTCAGCAGCACCGAGCGTCCGCGCTCCGGCTTCCACTCGAACGGGGTCCTGGCGGGGGAGAGGTTGGAGAGCACGTCGTGCGCGCAGGTGGCCGCGTACCCGGCCGCGGCGATCCCGGCGATCACCGCTCCCTGCTTCGCGCGCCTGGCCAGACGCCCTTCGCGTACTTCTTCTTTGCGTGCCACAGCCACCTCCTGGGACGGACGGACCCGGTAATCATACAGCGAAAAGGGGGCGCAAGGGACTCGAGGCGCGGGCTCATGCTATTCTACCGACCGAAGTAAGACTGCCTCCAGGAAGCTGACCTGTGTGCATATCCTAATCGCCCTCGCTCAAGGGATTATCCACGCCTGCATTGTCACCATGGCGCTTAGATGGAATACAATTAGATTGCTTGGTGTGCGGGTGATCAGAAATGATCTACGGTGAACCCCGGAGATTCTCCGGGGTTCTTTGTTTTAGTATGCCTAGCGCTTTTTGATGCAGATAATCGTTCTCCTCTAATTATTTGTCTTTAGCCTCTTTACAAATCGAAACCAGCTCACTATAATTGCAGGTCCATGACATGTTTATTATCAATTAAACGACAGTATTGAAGGTTCATTATGAGACTATCAGTATGTCGAGCGGCAGACGGTCCAACGCCTGACAACGAGCTTGGTTTGACAACGTCCAATTTCTGTTATAGAAAAGGTACCCTTCGCTTGTTCAGCTGAAGGTTTGGGGATGCGGATGCGACAGCTCAAGATTCTTTATCTGGACCGGGAGAAAGACAAAGCTCTGTTCAGAGCTCTGAGCAAACACGGCGTGGTGTTTCACGCAGAAGGCCTGAACCAGGCCCTTTTTCTAATGGCTGAGAGCGATTTCGATTATTTCTTCATCGACGCCGATGTGCCCCAATCGCAGGCTTTCCTCAAGCATGTACGGCATGACCCGGAGCTTGCACGGCCTCAAGGGGTCGTACTGCTGACGGACAATGAGGAAGAGGACTGCGCGGCATGGCAGGTCGATGCCTTTATCACGCGCAGGACTGCCACCAGCGACCTCCCATATATCTTCTCTCACATGAAGGCGGAAAAACTTGAGCCACCACGGATCCTCAGACTTGCTGAGGCCCTTCCGGATATCGAGCAAGAAGAAGAAGCACCGCCCGGCGTCAGTGTCCAGTCCGAAGAACCCGAGATCGAAGATATAAGAAGCCATCTGCGCACTCACAAGGATGCGGGCGAAATGCGCGGCGATGAGTCCGTCTCCGTCTCTTTCAACGATGCGGCCGTGAGACGAAGTCCCGCGAAGCTCGTCATCGTGGCGGCAGTACTGATCACCTTGGTCGCATGGCTTTTTCTGTGGGGGCCGCTGGCCTCGAAGCAGGCAAAGGAGAGAACGCCGGCCACGAAGCGTAAGACCGTCGATGCCGAGGCCACTCGCACGGAGCAAATAAAGAAGTATCAGGAGACCACTGTGACCAGCCCGTCATCTGCGCCGTCGGCTGTCGTTTCGAGCCAGCCGTCGAGTCCTTCGGGGCAGACTGCGGCGGACGCGGCCGCGCCTGATACTCCAGCCGAAAACCAGAGGCCAAGCCCGACCCCCGCTGCCGCGCCAACTCCCGCGCCCGCGCCCGAACCGGCAAATCAATCACCTTCTGTCAGCATCTCGGGACCCTCGCAGGTCATGAGAGGGTCCTCGGCTTCGTTCAGCGCCAACGCTTCAGACCCGGACGGCGATTCGGTATCGCTTTCCTGGTCGCCGTCACAGACGGTCACGAGCGAGAGCGAGGGGTCCATAACCGTAACCGTGACAGCCACGGACTCGCACGGCGCGAGCTCGTCGGCTTCAGCAACCGTAACGTTCATCTGAGCGTCGTCCCGGATGATAGTCTTGGGGTACATCAAGATAAGGAGATGGTGATGAGGAAGTACCTCGGAATCTGTATAGCGGTCGCGCTTCTGGGGGCCGTGTGCGTTGCCTTGGCGATCGTGCCTGCGGCCGCTTATCCGCCGGGCTGGGCGGTTCAACAGCAGCTCCAGGGCGCGGGCGTTGTCAGCTGCAAGGTCGCCCGGCTGCAGGGTCAGGTCTGCGTGGTCTACAGGACCACCAGCAACGCTATCTACGTCCGCCACTCAGGGGACTACGGCGTGACCTGGGGCGCTGCGGTCTGCCTGGACAACGGGGTCTACGGGAACCTGGACCCCGCGGTGGTCTTCGGCCTCGCCACCCAGCAGCGTTGCTATGTGCTCTTCCCGGGCAAGCGCAACGGGTCCAGTTATTACCAGACCCAGGTTTATACCAGCCAAGACTGGGGAGCCACCTGGTCCTTCCTCTGGCGATCTGCCGGGAGTTACAACCAGGACTCGGTGGCAGCCGCCCGGGTCTCGGACACCGGCGGTATCTGGTTTGCTTTCACCGACGACTCCAACGGGCACGAGGAAGTTCGCAACGGAACGATCGGGGGCGACAGCGTTGTTGAAGGCACCTACATATCGGCGAACGACACCGTAGGCAGCCTACAGCCGGCCATCACCTGTTGGCAGGGTAACAACGCGATGGTCGTCTGGGTAGACCTGGCTGGCAACGGATGGAGCCGCTCGCATCTGATGGCGAAACGCTTTGACGGCGGCGGTTGGGCGGGCCCGACCCCAATTCCCGACAGCGACAATGAGCCCAACTACAGGGCGATCTTGCCTTCTGTGTGCTTTGGGAGCTCGAGCATCGTCGTGGTCTACCAGGGCCAGAACCTCGACGGTACTTACTTCGTGGGCAGGTATGCTTGTACGACCACGGGTGGTTACGCTTGGGGCCCGGCCTCTGCGGCGTCGAGCGTAAGGCCCGAGACAGACGGCAGCTCGCAGGTGACTGTTCCTAATGTCTGGGGAAGCGACCTAAGCAAGATCTTCTACGAGAACCACTTTGGTCGTCTATCAGAGTATCAGGGTGTTGAAGATTTTATGGGCCCGGCGGCGCTCGCCTCATCTAACTCTCCGCTTTCAGTGAGCCCCCCGGACCGCCTGGACAACAATGCCTACGAGTTCGTGGCATCCGTCGACTCGACAGGTCTTTACATCAGGCGCACCGACCTGGTAGCGCCGGTCGCTCAGATAACCTCGCCTGCTTTCAACGGTTTGGACCCTGTCTACATGAGAGGCGACTTCACGGTTGCCTGCGCCGGAGCCGCGGACGACTATAACGTGGATGGAACAGACATACAGACTACAACCGCTTACCACAACGGCATCGAGAGTGTCACCTATCAGAGCTCGACGGATGGAGCTCTTTGGACTCCCCTAATCTGCACGCCGGGTTCCAACGTAGCCACCTCTCCGCCGTTCTCCGTGACTGTCAATGGCGGCCATTACAACGGTGGGGACCCGATACAGGTCAAGGCTACGTTTAAGGACTCAGCTGGCAACACGTCCGACTACATCACGCCGGGCTTGATTTACGTTGATGCGGACGCGCCGGTCAGCTCACTGGCGGTCACCGGCACTAAGGGCACCAACAACTACTATCGCTCTGACGCGACCGTGACCATCAATCACAGTGACGCTACCTATGACCATTCCGAGTACCAGCTGGAGAACCTGGACACCAAGCAGAAGGACTCCAACTGGGCTCGCTACTCCGCGCCCTTCGTCTTGAAGGAAGGCCACTGGAAGGTCTACTACCGCTCCTATGACAAAGCTGGTCATACCGAGGGAGTAAAGACCGGGCAGGTCAACATAGACGAGACTCCGCCTCAGTGTGCGATCATGCAGCCCGACAAAGCCGTCATCCAGACCGGGTATTACTCCGACGACGCTTTCAGAATGACCGGGACCGGGACCGACTGTAACGGCCTGGTGGAGAGCTCTTTCTGGATAGACGGCAAGAGGGTCTACAATACCCACGACGCCTTCATGATGAGTTACGTGTGGCACATCGACAGGGACGGCGTAAAGCAGGACTGTGACCACACCATCGAGGTCAGGGCGACCGATGTGGCCGGCAACATCGGCAGGATCTACAAGACCGTGTTCGTGGGCAACGTCGCCAAGGACTGGTACTTCGCCGAGGGTAACACCTTGCCCGAGATGGACGAGTGGCTCTGTGTCCTAAACCCTGGCGACACTCCCTGCAAGTACACGGTCACATTCATGCTCGAGGACGGTACCAACAGCAGCATCGAGCGCTCCATGACCGCGCACCAGCGCGACACGCTTAAGGTAAAGGACTACGTACCCGGAGGGCACACCGGGGTCTCGGTGAAGGTCCACTCCGACTCCCAGGGCATCGTAGCAGAGCGGCCCCTGTACTTCACCTACAAAAAGGGCGTGCCGGGCTTCAACTGGAAAGGCGGCCACAACGTCGTCGGTATCAACGCTCTCCAGCGTAATTGGTTCTTCGCCGAGGGTACCACCCGCATGAACGACGCCGACGGCAACCAGTTCCAGGAGTGGCT
>DATCGY010000118.1:0-6797 GCA_036508635.1 Candidatus Anoxymicrobiaceae bacterium | reverse complement strand
GGTCGCCAGCGATTGGCGTCGCTCCGGTCGGCCTACGGCCTCCCTCCTCTCCGCCAATCGCATCCTTGTTCTTCTCTCCTGATCCCATCGGACCACCTCCTTGGACTCATAGGATTATCGCTAATCCGTGTCCAAGACAACTGGGTCCGCTATATGATCGTCTCGTTTATTTTCGGATGGAGAGGGCGCCACGGCGCTTAACGATCGGGAAGTCTCGGGACTCTAGAATAATCATCGAGAGTCCATTTGCTCAGATGCGGCAACTGAGTTGCCAGCAGGTAGTCTCACCTGACTTTCAGCACTTGTCTTCAGCCATAAATACACCCCCGCCTTGCAGGGTGTTGGGCAGTGTTTTGGCCGGTCGGCAATATCCACAAATGGCTTCAGAAAGGCGTTGGTGGCGCACAAGGGATTTGTGAACCCCTGTAACCGTTTTGGAAGTCTGCGAACTACGGGTAAAAAGGGAACATAACGCTCGAACATAGCACGAAAAAGATGAAAACCGGGCTCTCGGGCCGCCGTTCTCCGGACCTGAGAAACCCCTATCTATCCCTTAATCAAGCGGTTTCTCGCCGCCCCGCCCCAGCCGCAGGTTCGCCACCTCGAAGTACATGTCGTAGAGGTGGAGGCCTTTGCTGACGGCGATGGTTTCGCCGGGCTCGACGCCGCTGCCGATCTCATCGGCCATATACTCTTTGAGGAGTTGGATGCCGGCGAGGTTGGAGGGGAAGCCGCCCCAGAGGTCCCAGGAGCGGAAGTAGACTATGAAGTGGAGCTTCTTCTCGTCGGGGTAGATGCGGGTGTCGATCTGGCGGAGGCACGGGGGGTCGGTCAGGAGGATGCTCTCTGGGTTGCATACGGCCATGCAAGCCTGGTTGGTGCCGAACCCGTCCTCCTTGTACATCCTTATGACTTCGCCGATCTGGGGTTCGATGAACTCAGCGTACGTGTAATCCTCGCGCTCGGCCTTGGAGTGGGCGTTGACGAGCTTGTCCAGGTATTTGTAGACGAACTCCATGTCGGTGGGGGGCGGCAGGGTAGAGCCTTCGGGCATCGTTGGAACGAGGGGTCGGGCCTCGGGATAGTTGATCTTGACGACGACAAACTCAAACTCGCGGCGCTTCTGGCCTTCGTAGGAGCCGCGGTCGATGACGTACTCGCGGCCTTTCTCCATGACCTGGTATATGCACTGGAACCAGGCGTCGGGGATGTCGCGCGCCTCGATGATAGTTATGTCCATTCGCTGCCCCTTGTTGAGACCCGGCTAGACGAAAACCTACCGCGCCGGGCCTGGAGAGATCCGGCCTCAAGTTTGTTGTCCGGTGACCCGGTGGTTGGCTTACCAGGTCTCCCAGTGGACGATGTCGGCGAGCTCGTTGCGGGGGCGCTCGCCGGGCGTCTTCGCGGGGATGCCGAGCGGGGTAAGGCCGATGATGCGGTACTTCTCGGGCACTCCCAGCGCCTTACGAACGTTATCCTCGTCGAACATGCCGATGAAGACGGTGCCGAGGCCCAGGTCGGCGGCTTCGAGCATGATATGGTCCATCAGGATGCCGGCGTCAGCCATGTAATACTCCCTGCCTGGGAGGGAGCCTGACCCCTCGGGGTCCATGCAGACGGCGATCAGAACTGGAGCGTTAAGGACGGCCCTGGCGCCGGGGTTTCCCTCGATAGCCTCGGAGACCTTTGCCCGCGTCTCGGCGTTCTTTACGACGAGAATCTGCCAGCCCTGCTTGTTTGCCCACGAAGGGGCATACCTCGCCGTATCGATTACCTGCTTGATGTCGGCGTCGCTTACGCCGGTCTCCTCGTATTTTCGGACGCTGCGCCTCTTGCGGATCGCTTCTATAGCCACGAAAATCACCTCTCACTAGACCGTGCCGTTCGCGGATTATTCTACCATCACTCGATTCAAATGCGAGGCTCGACCGGTTCGTGCGAACGTCTCTTAACGCGACATTCGGCCGCAGGCTGGTCCAAAAGGGGGCTTGACAGGTGGCAGAAGCGTTAGGCAGCGCCAGCCTGAACAACGTAGAAGGCGTCGCATCCTTCACCGTGAGTCCAGCTTGAAAAAACAGATCTGACCCCGATTTTTGAAGGGGGTTGGGCCGGAGTGGGGGGTTGGAGCGTATACATTATTGGCATTTTGTGCCGGCTAACGTTATAATTTCTGAGCCGGGGGACTGTTGGTACTAAATGCAGTCGTCCGGTTTTGTTGTCGTAAAACGGGTGGAGAAGCCACGGAGGTGTGCTTTTTTGGTACTGGGAAGAAAAGGCAGAGCGGCGCTTGCAACCCTGCTGGTAGTCGCGCTCATCGCCGCGGTGGCTCCCGCGGTACTTGCCGGGAACAACCCGGCAGCTCCTTACAACCTCAAGGTCGGAACTCCTGACTCGAGTTCCACGGGGTGCCTCAGGTTGACGTGGAACGTCGATCAGCCGTCGCTGGTATCGGCATTCCGGGTCTACAGGTCCGAGGGGTCGGACTCGGGGTTCAAGCAGATATACAGCGATACTGTCGATATGACGTCCGGCAACCTCATGGACTATTTCGACGGCGGCCTGAAGAGCGGCGCTACGTACTACTACAAGGTCGCCCTGATCGGCAAGTCCGGCAAGGTTTCCGGAACCACCAACGTCGCAAAGGGAACTCTTCGGGCAAAGACCGCTGCCACCTCCGGCGGCTACCCGGGAAAGCATATTATCATCTCCATCTACGACCAGCGCATTTACTTCCTCGAGAACGACGTCCTGGTCAAGTCGCACCTTTGCTCGACGGGAACCGACTCGAAGCCCACTCCGACCGGTGTCTTTACGATACAGTGGCACGCGCCGCTGTGCATAAGCGAGATGTACGGCGGGGCTTACTGCTACTGGTGGATGAACTTCGCGCCCGACACGGGCATGCACGCGCTTCCTTACAACCCCGGCAGCGGCACCTGGACGGGCGCCAGCCTGCTGGGACACAAGGCGTCCCACGGCTGCGTGCGGCAGGCTTACAATGACGCGAAGTGGGCATACGACTGGACGCCGGACGGCACCCGCCTCGACGTCAGCGCGCTTCATTGGGAGCCACCGCCGCCACCGCCGCCCCCGGCGACGGGCGGGCATGCCAGCCAGGGCATCAGCAAGGCCTCTGCGGACTGGTTCCTTGCGGAGGGGTGCACATCGGGCACCTTTGACGAGTATGTCCTCATGATGAACCCCAACGCCGTGGCCGCAAACGTCACAGCTTCATTCATGAAGCCGGACGGTTCCGTGGTCGACGGTTCGTACGTGGTCCCCGCGCTCTCGAGGTACACGGTGCACGTGGACAATGTCGGTGGCCTGGACAATACGGAGGTATCGACAAAACTGCACTCCGACCAGCCGATCACGGCGGAGCGCTCGATGTATTTCAAAGATTACAAAGGCAAGGACGGCGGTACGTGCTCGGCCGGCGTGTCAGCGACAAGTACCGAGTGGTACCTCGCCGAGGGCTACACCGGTGGCGACTTCGACGAGTACATACTGGCCCAGAACCCGGGCGACAGCGACGGAACTGTGCATATCAAGTACATGCTGCCCGGCGGGCAGAACGTCGACCGGGATTATGGGATCAAGGCACACTCGCGACTCTCGGTGCATGTCGATGATGTCCCCGAACTGGTCAGCATGGATGTCTCGGCCAAGGTGACCTGCGACCAACCGATAGTCGTCGAGCGCGCGCAATACTTCAATTACTACGGAAAGAATGATGGCAACGCGTCGTCGGGCATCACGACGCCGGCCAAGAAATGGTACCTCGCCGAGGGCTACACCGGTGGCGACTTCGACGAGTACGTTCTCATCCAGAACCCCGGTGACACCTCCGCAAAGGCGAATGTCACGTTCATGTGCAGTGACGGGGCAAACGTTACGAAAAGTTACGACCTGGCAGCGAGGTCCCGGTTCAGCATTCACGTCGACGAGATACCCGAGCTCGCGTGTAAAGAGGTATCAACACAGGTCGAAGCGAACGCGAACGTGATAGTCGAGCGCGCGATGTACTTCGTTAGCTACGGCAGGAACGGTGGGGCGGACGCGCCGGGCGTGTCCGAGGCCGCCAGGTTCTGGTACCTCGCCGAGGGCTACACGGGCGGCGATTACGATACTTTCGTGCTCGTGATGAATCCGAATGACACTGCGTCCAAGGTCGATATAAGTTTCCTGAAGCCTGACGGGACACAGGTGGGCACGTCGTTCTCCGTCGCCGCTCACAGCAGGTACACCGTGCACGTCGACGCTATCCAGGGGCTCGCCGACGCCGAGTTCGCTACAGCGCTGACCGGCGAAAAGCCCGTCATCTGCGAAAGGGCGATGTACTTCTCGTTCCCAAAGCAATAATGTGAAAACGCGCGAACCGCAGGGCGGAACTCTATATCTCTGCGCCACGCCAATCGGCAACCTTGGTGATATAACCATGCGCGCGCTGGAGATCCTGCGAACGTGCGACCTCATCGCCGCGGAGGATACCCGGCGCACCAGGCGCCTGCTGTCCCACTACGACATCCACACTCCGATGGCAAGCTACCGCGAAGAGAATCGCGACGCCGCCGGCTCGAAGATAATCGCGTGCCTCGAGCGCGGCCAGAACGTGGCGCTCGTATCCGACGCCGGGACGCCGGGTATCTCGGACCCGGGGCAAGACCTGGTCCGAAGGTGCCTGGAGGCCGGGATCGAGGTGCAGGCAATACCAGGCGCAAACGCGGCACTCACGGCGCTGGTCCTATCCGGGCTGCCGACCGCGCGTTTCTCGTTCGAGGGGTTTCTCCCGCGCAAGAAGGGCACGAGGCGGAGAGCACTCGAGCAACTATCCGACGACCGCAGGACGATAATCTTCCACGAGAGTCCCCAGCGCGTGGCCGAGACACTCCAGGACATTGTCGAGGTCCTGGGTGAGCGTCGCGTCGCCCTGGCCCGCGAGCTGACCAAGAAGTTCGAGGAGGTCATCCGCGGGACGGCTGCCGAGGTCCGCGAGAAGCTCGAGTACGGGACCGTCAGAGGCGAGGTAGTCCTGGTGGTGGAAGGGGCGAGCGAACAGGCGCCGGGCGACATCTCGTGCGAGGAAGCGCTCGAGGAAGTGAAGCGCCTGAGAGCTGAAGGCGCATCGCTTAAGGACGCCGTGGGACTGGTGGCCGGGCAATCCCCGGGTCTCTCCAGGAGCAGGCTCTACAACGCGGCGCTCAAGGAGTAGGCATCGCCCGGATCTGTTCGAGACACTCCGAGCAGATGTTCTTCGCCAGGAAAAGGTAAAGCGTGCTGGCGCCGCCGCAGAACGTACAGCCCTCGTGGTGAGGCGCGATGACCAGCCGGTCTCCGTCGACCTCTACGTCGAGTGGATCTCCGGGCTCCAGGCCCAGCATCAAGCGGTAGCCCTTTGGCACTACTACCCTTCCAAGGTTGTCGATCTTCTTGATCACTTTCGGTCTCCCGTCCTATACTTCCGTACCGCCGACTGTGAGCTCGGCTATCCTGAATGTCGGCCCACCGGTCGTGACCGGTACACCCTGTCCGTCTTTCCCGCACGTCCCTTCCTCGAAGCCGAGGTCGTTGCCGACGGCGTCGATCAGCTCCAGCGTACGGGGGCCGTTGCCGATGAGGGTCGCGCCGCGGACAGCCGGTCCGAGCTGCCCGTTCTCGATCAGGTACCCTTCGGAAACGCCGAAAACGTAGTCGCCCGTTGCCGGGTCGACCTGCCCGCCGCCCATCTTCGCAGCGTACAGACCCTTCGGGGTGGAAGAGATGATACCGGCGGGGTCCGAGTCACCGGGCTCAATGTACGTGTTGCTCATGCGAGGTACCGGCGCGAAGCGGAACGACTGGCGCCGTCCGTTCCCGGTACTCTCGGTCGCGTCTTTCATCGCTTCGTGCCGCGCGTAGAGGAACTCCCTGAGGATGCCCTTTTCGATGAGGATGGTATGCCGCGAGGGGGTTCCCTCGTCGTCGTACTCATACGAACCCCAGAGCCCGGGCAGCGTCGGGTTGTCGGATGCCGTGACCACGGTGCTCGCTACCTGCCGGTCGACCTTGCCGGCGTACACCGAGGCGCCCTTGTGAACGTGGTCGATCTCGAGCCCGTGCCCCGAGGCTTCGTGTAGCAGCACGCCACCGGTGCCGGAGTTCATGACGACCGCCATCTTGCCGGTGGGCGAAGGCCTGGCGCCGAGCATCGCGAGCGCCCTTCGCGCCGCTACGATAGCGACGGATGCCGGATCGTGCTCCTCGTAGAAGCGCGGTCCCGAGAGTGATCCCGGGGCCTCCTGCCCGACCTGAATCAAACCTTCACGGCTGGCGATCACCTGAACCACGAGGCGTGTTCGCTGGCACGAGTCCCCTCGGACCTCACCGAGGCTGTTGGCGAAGAGCGCTTCCTCGACAAGCGAGTTGTGCATGGCGGTGACCTGCATGACTTCGCCGCTCTCGGCGCGCGCCGCATCGTCGCAGGCAGCCAGGGACTCGACCACCTTGCGGACGTCGTGCGAGCCGGGGTCCGGTTTGCAGACCGGGGGCGGCGCGCTTCGCGAAGAAACGACAATCTCGAGCGTTCGTCCACCGGCGGCATGCCGTAGAGCTTCCGCGGCAGTGCGCGCGGCCTTCAGGAGGTGTTCCCGGTCAAGGATATCGGTGTGCGCGTACGCTGTGAGGTCGCCCTTGATGACCCGGACGCCGGCGCCGATGTCCACCCCGATCGACAGGTCGTCGAGCTTCCCGTCCTCGTAGCGCACCATCTGGACCGACCTGCGCTGGCACAGGACGTCGGAATATGCGCCGCCAGTCTC
>DATCGY010000117.1:0-6774 GCA_036508635.1 Candidatus Anoxymicrobiaceae bacterium | reverse complement strand
CTTCGAGACGCAGTCGGTCGTGGGGGACGCCGAGCCGGCCACCCTGGGGGCCGCCGAGTCCATGGTGACCGAGCAGGCTGCTGCAGCCGAAGAACCGGCGGCGGACGATTTCTTCGAACACGCCGACACCCTCCGCGAGATCAGCAGCAGCTCGGGTCTCGCGGCGGAAACGAAGCCGCTCGAGGAGCTCGAGCCGGAGCCGCCGGCGGAAGAGGAGATCCTCCAGGCCGAACTGGCCGCCGCGCCCGCCGCGGGCCTGGATATGGAGGAGGACGAGGAAGAGGGGCCGGAGATGATCGTGCGCGGCAAGCGCGGCGCCGGCACCAGCCTGGTCGACCTGGAGACGTTCGAGCTCGAGCAGGAGCTCCTCGAACTCGCGGGCGGAGTGCAGGATAAGAAGAGGCACATCCCTCTGAGCGATAGAGAGCGCGCACCCGAGAAGGGGAAGAAGGAGAAGAGAGGCCGCAAGGGATCAAAAGAGGTGGATAAGGGGTCCGTTAAGAAGATTATTGACGACCTCAAAAAGATGTAACGGCGAGGGAGGGATTGTTTGGAGCGAGTCTTCAAGATAGTGGTGACGGGACCGTTCAACTCGGGAAAGACGACGTTCATCAGCGCGATCAGCGAGATCGAGGTGGTGGCGACCGAGCGCAAGACGGGGAGCGGACGCGGGAAGTGCAAAACCACTGTCGCGATGGACTTCGGCCGGATCACCTTCCCCGATGGCTATGTCCTCCACCTCTATGGCACGCCCGGCCAGGACAGGTTCGACTTCATGTGGGAGATCCTCTCCGAGGGGATGCTGGGGTACGTGGTGCTGGTCGATGGCAGCAAGCCTGCGACGTTCGACGACGCACAGGGGATCGTCACGGCGTTCAAGGCGATGTCCGACAAGCCGTGCGTCGTGGCCCTGACGAGGTCCGACAGAAAAGACTGCATGGACCCCGCCAAGGTGAAAAAAAAGATTGACCACATCGCGGATGTGGATATCGTTAGATGTGACGCGAGGAAGCTGTCCGACGTGAAGGACGTGCTGCTGGCGCTCCTCGAGCGGGTGATGGAGAGGGCCGAGGCACTCGAAAAAGCGGGGTAAGCCTCGGGCCCGGGGAAGCGATACCGGCACGTCTGGCAGGAGAGACCGATGCACATAGACGGAAGCACGAGGCTGGTGGGGTTGATAGGCAACCCGCTCGACCACTCGCTCTCGCCTACCATACACAACGCGGCCTTCGACTACCTGGGGCTCAACTGGTGCTACGTGCCGCTCCCGGTCGAGGAAGGCAGCCTTCAGGAGTCCATCGAGGGCATCAAGGCGCTCAGGTTCGCAGGGGTCAACGTGACCATGCCCTTCAAGACCGAGGTGCTGCCGCTGCTGGACGAAGTCGCGATGTTCGCCGAATCCGTCGGCGCCGTCAACACCATCCTCATAGACAAGGGCAAGCTTATCGGTTACAACACTGACGGACGCGGTTTCTACACTGCGCTGGTGCGAGACCTGGCCTACGACGTCAAAGGAAAGAAGGTCCTGGTGCTGGGCGCCGGCGGCGCGTCCAGGAGTGTCACCGTATCGCTGGCGCTGGCGGGCTGCCGATCGATCGTCATAGTGAACAGGTCGCCGGATCGCAGCAGGCAACTTGCCGAGATAATAATCAAGAGCGCGCCGGGCATAGACGTCACCTGGCTGTCGCCGGACGACAACTACGACATCGTGCTCGCCGAGTCGGACCTGATAATCAACGCGACGCCGCTCACCACGTTCAACGGCTCGCTGCGGGTGCCGGTGTCGCTCTTGAACAAGAACCAGATCGTGTGCGACCTCAACTACTCGCTCTACCAGCCGCCGCTGCTGCAGGAGGCCGAGGCCCGCGGGGCCCAGGTGATGGACGGAAAGGGCATGTTGCTCTACCAGGCCGCGGCCGCGTTCGAGATCTGGACGGGACTCGACGCTCCGGTGGAGGTCATGAGGGTCGCGCTCTTGAGGGCGCTGGAGGAAGCGCACATATAGAACGACAACGGGAGACCGGAAGGAACTGATGGAGAAGCCGAAACAGGACCGCCTCGGCAGGCTCCTGCTCGAGAACAAACTGATAAACGAAGAACAGCTCGACGAGGCGCTGGAGGAGCACTCCAGCACGGGCAAGTCGCTGGGTCGGGTACTGATCGACAAGGGCGTGCTCAGCGAAGGCCAGCTCACCTCGGTGCTGGCCGAGCAGATCGGGATACGCTACGTCGACCTCAACAACTACGCGATCGACCCGGCGGCGGCAACGTTGGTCGACGCCAACCTGGCCCGCCGCTACATGGTCATCCCCATCGATTACGAGGACAGCAAACTGATGGTGGCCATGGCCGACCCGACCAACGTCTTCGCGCTCGACGACCTGCGCATCATGACGGGGATGGAGATCCTCCCGGTGGTTACCACCAAGGACGACATCTCCTCGGCCATCGGCCGCTACCTCCACACCAGCGTCGACATGGACGATACTCTCGAGGATCTGCCCTCGCTGGAGGAGATGGCGGGCGAAGAAGAGGACGAGGACCTGCAGGAAGCCGGCGAAGAAGCTCCGATCGTCAAGTACGTCAACCTGATCATCACCGAGGCGGTGCACGAGAACGCCAGCGACGTCCACATAGAGCCGGGAGAGAAAGACGTTCGCATCAGGTACAGGATCGACGGCGTCCTCCGCGAGACCAGGAGGTCACCCAAGAGGATACACCCGGGCATCGTGTCCAGGCTCAAGATCCTGGGCAACATGAACATAGCGGAGAGGCGCATCCCCCAGGATGGCCGCTTCGCCCTGGACACCGGCGGCAAGCACATCGACGTCCGCGTCGCCTCCGTGCCCACCGTGCACGGCGAGAAGATCGTCCTCAGGATCCTGGACCGCACCAGCATCCTGTTGAGCCTGTCGGACCTGGGCCTGGCGGAGGAGCCGCTCAGGCAGTTCACCAATTCTTTCCAGAAGCCGTACGGCACCTGTGTCGTCACCGGGCCCACCGGCTCGGGAAAGACCACTACACTCTACGCGGCGCTCTCGGAGCTGAACAGGCGCGAGGTGAATGTCATCACCGTCGAGGACCCGGTGGAGTACCAGCTCAAGGGCACCAACCAGGTCCAGGTGAACACCAAGGTCGGGCTGACCTTCGCCGCCACCCTCAGGTCGATCCTGCGATGCGACCCCGACGTCGTCATGATCGGTGAGATACGAGACGCCGAATCGGCCAAGATGGCGATCGAGTCGGCCCTGACCGGGCACATGGTCCTCTGCACGCTTCACACCAATGACGCCCCCTCGGCCATCACTCGAATGATAGAGATGGGCGTTGAGCCGTTCCTGATCGCGTCCGCGGTGGACAGCGTCGTCAGCCAGAGGCTCGCCCGCCGGCTCTGCAAGCGTTGCCGGCAGGAGGCCACCTACGAGGCGGAGTACCTGGAGAAGATCGGGTTTACCAGCGACGACGGCGACACGGTGACCGTTTATAAAGCCAACACCAAAGGCTGCCCGTTCTGCAGTCACACCGGCTTCCGGGGCAGGATAGGCATCTACGAAGTGCTGAACCTGGACGAGGACATCGAGAAGATCGTGGTGACCATGGGGACTGCGCGCGAGATAGGAGTGGTCGCCCGCGAAAAGGGCATGGCAACTTTGAGGCAGGACGGTTTTAATAAGGTCAAGCAAGGAGTAACCTCTATAGAGGAGATTCTCAGAGTCGTGATGTAAGCAGCAGCTATCCGGAGGTGTACTGTGGCGCAGCAGAGTTTGAGGTTGGACATAAACGAGATGCTGGAGGAAGTGATCAAGCGCGGGGCTTCGGACCTGCACATCACTGTCGGCGTCCCGCCAGTGCTCCGCATCAACGGTGTGCTGCAGCGGATGGACATGCCCAAGCTCACCAGCAGCGACACCCGCGAAATGGTGTACAGCATCCTCACCGCCCGGCAGCGCGAGGCGCTCGAGACCAACCTCGAGTTCGACCTCTCTTACTCGGTCCCCGGCAGCGCCAGGTTCCGCGTCAACGCTTACTTCCAGAGGAACAGCGTCGGGGCGGCGTTCCGTATCATCCCCTACCGGATCAAAACGATCGAGGAGCTGCTGCTCCCCATGGTGGTCAAGGAGTTTGCCCGCCTTCCCAGGGGCTTCATCCTTGTGACCGGCCCCACCGGCCAGGGCAAGTCGACCACGCTGGCGGCGATAATGGACCTCATCAACTCCACCAGGGAAGAGCACATCATCACCATCGAGGACCCGATCGAGTTCCTCCACCTGCATAAGAAGTGCATAGTCAACCAGCGCGAGGTCGGCTCCGATACCCACTCTTTCGCTAATGCCCTCAAGTACGCCCTGAGGCAGGACCCCGACGTCATACTGGTCGGCGAGATGAGAGACCTCGAGACGATCCAGACGGCCCTCACCGCCGCCGAGACCGGCCACCTGGTGTTCGCCACCCTCCATACCCAGGACGCCCCCCAGAGCATCGACCGGATAGTCGACGTCTTCCCGACTTTCCAGCAGGCGCAGGTCAGGTTGCAGCTGGCCTCGACCATACAGGCGATCGTCACACAGCAGCTTGTTCCCACCAAGGACAGGCGATCGCGTGTCCCCGCGGTCGAGATCATGATAGCCACGTCGGCCATACGCAACATGATCCGAGACTCCCGCGTGCACCAGATCTACTCCGCCATGCAGGCCGGCGGGCAGTTGAGGATGCAGACGATGGACGCGTCGCTGGCAGCCCTGTACCGGGCGGGACAGATAACCTACGAGACCGGTCTGGCGAGGGCTCACAACAAGGACGATTTCCGGCGCCTGGTCGGCAGGTAGAATTATTTATCTGCCAAAAGTAACCAATTTGGTGTTAACTTCCGTTTATATTGTTAAGAATTGGTGCTAATATTACGAACAGTAGGACGTACAGCGGTTAATCTCGTTTGCCAGGTCATGTCGGGAGGTTGTTAAAGTGGCCACCCAGTTCAACTACACTGTCAGGGACCGTACAGGCCGGGAGATCACGGGATCGCTCGAGGCCGATAACGCTGACGTCCTTGCCGGGAAACTGCGTCAGATGGGCTACTTCGTCGTAAGCGTCGACGAAGTTCGCGTCTCCGTGGCGAAGAAGGAAATACATATCTTCGGAGCCAAGGTGAAGACAGAGGCCGTCACCATCTTCACCCGGCAGTTCGCTACGATGATCAACGCGGGCCTGCCCCTCATCAAGTGCCTCAGCATCCTTACCCAGCAGACTGAGTCGAACACCCTCGCGGACGTCATCACCGACTGTCAAAGGGAAGTCGAAGCGGGGCGGTCGCTGTCCGAGGCGCTCAGCAAACACCCCGAAGCATTCAGCAACCTCTACGTGAGCATGGTCAGGGCCGGGGAGCTGGGCGGCATGCTCGACGACGTGCTGCTGCGAATAGCCGACCAGATGGAGCGCGAGGCCGACATCCGCAAGAAGGTCAAGTCGGCCATGACCTACCCGATCGCGATCCTGGGCCTTTCACTGGTACTTCTGACCGGCATGATCGTCTTCGTGGTGCCGCGATTCACCACCATGTTCAAGCAGTTGGGCGGCGATCTTCCCTCATTCACCAAGATGCTCGTCGGCATCAGCCACTTCGTGGGCGGCTGGGGCGGCATAGTCATCGTCGTGTTCGTAGTCGGGTTCGTTATCGCCGAGAGGCGGTTCAAGGCAACTGACAGGGGCCGCTACGCCATCGACAGGATGAAGTTAAAGATGCCTTTCGTGGGCTCGCTCTTCCACAAGACGGCGATGTCCAAGTTCTCCAGGAGCCTCGGCACCCTGATATCCTCGGGCGTGCCAATCCTGGGAGCCCTCGAGATAACGGGGGAGACAACGGGTAACATGGTTGTCACCCGCGCCCTCGACAACGTCCGGGCCGGGGTCAAAGAAGGAGAGACGATAGCGAAACCACTGAGCGAGGCGGCGGTGTTCCCGCCTATGGTTACCCAGATGATCGCCATCGGGGAGGAGACCGGCGCTCTGGACGTCATGCTCGCCAAGGTAAGCGAGTTCTACGACTCCGAGGTCAACGCGGGCGTCGACAGCCTGACCTCGACTCTGGAGCCGTTGCTGATGATGTTCCTGGGCGTGACCGTCGGCTTGATCGTCATCGCTCTCTACCTGCCCATCTTCCGTGTCATCACGATGATCAAATAGGCAAAAACAGGCAATATCGGGATACCTGGAACTATTCAAGTTCTTGGTGCGTCTTACCGATAACCCAGTAGGAAGAACTGTATCTACCGAGAAGTGTGTCTTGGTTAGGTGGAAGGAGGTGAATCGGATGAAATGGCTTCACAGCAGAAAGGGTTTCACCCTGATCGAGCTAATGATCGTTATCCTCATCATCGCAATTCTTGTTGCAATCGCCGTGCCGGTCTATCTGTCAGCGACCGCAGCGGCAAAAAGGAGAACATGCCAGGCCAACCAGAGGACCATTGATGGCGCGATCACCGCGTACAATGGTTTCTATGAGGTGTACCCCGCGACCGGCGCTAGCGTCAATACCATCTTAGGAGCGGCATGGTTGAAGCGGATGCCCTCGTGCCCCGACAAGACAAACAGCGAATACTCGCTGGTCGGCGGATATCCTCCGTCGATACCGCCGAACACGACATGTCCCACAGGGGACTCTGGGCACGTGATCTAGATTCAGAGGCGCAGAATCGAAGGCCGGCCCTAGTGGTCGGCCTTCGTCGTTGCAGGCATATCCCACCGTCTCTCCAAGCCCGTTATTCTTGAGAACTCCGC
>DATCGY010000116.1:0-16047 GCA_036508635.1 Candidatus Anoxymicrobiaceae bacterium | reverse complement strand
AGGCAGAGGCGCTCGAGCACCTTGCGACCCTTGAGGACGACACCCTCGGCGGAGTCTTCATCTCGCAGGTGGTGGAGCACATGACGCCCGCTGAGCTCGTGGAGTTGGTCGGCCTGATCGCTCGCAAGATGCGGCAGGGGGCATACGTTGTCATTGAGACGCCAAACCCCCAGTGCCTTCTCATATTCGCGAGCTTCTTCTACGCGGATATATCGCACGTGCAGCCGATCCACCCCGAGACTACCCGCTTCCTGCTTCTGTCGGCCGGGTTCCGCGATGTGGAGATAAAGCTCACCAATCCCGTGCCCAGGAACCAGCGGTTGTCCAGGGTAGCATCTGATTCCGCGGACGAAGAGATATGGATGCGCGAGATGAACTCGAACATCGATAAGCTCAACTCAGTTCTCTTCAGCTACATGGACTATGCCGCCATAGGAAAGAAGTAATGATATCTCAAGGATAGAAATGGATGCAGCTATAACGATAGTCGTTCACGACTGGGATGGCAGCGAAAAGGGTGTGGAATGCGCTCGAGCGCTTGCCGACAATCCTGATACGGCGCAACAACGGCGCATCGCCGTGGTGCCGAAATCGGCCGCTGCCGCGGCCGGCCATGCGCTCAAAGCGCTTGGTTTTGACATTGTCGCCTGTAACGACGGTGCGACAGCGGGCGCAAGGAAAAACCTGGGCCTCAAGGAGGCTACAGGAGATGTGGTGCTCCTGACGATCTCCGCCGGCCTGCCTGACCCGCAGTGGCTGGGTCGCATCAATGAGGAGGTAGAAGCCCTGGGTGCGGGTGTCGCGGGGTGCAGGATCGTCGACGAAAGAGGCTCCATCGTCAACGCCGGGCACCACGTTATTCAACCCGAGTGCGAGAGCTTCCTGATAGGTGGTGGCAAGAAAGACATCAACCAGTACTACTACGCTCGCGAGGTCGAGGGCGTAGATTCCACTTGTATGTACGTTACGGCGGCCGCGCGTGAAGCCGCCGGCGGCTTTGACGAGAGCTATACTCACGGATACGACGACCTCGACTTCTGTCTGAAGGTCAAGTCGGCCGGTCTCCACGTGATTTGTGTAGGCTCCTCGAGGGTCGTGGTCTCCCGCGATACGGAGCTTCGGTCCCCGCGCGACCTGGAGCTGGCCGGTGCCGCTCGCTCGGCGTACCGCGACCGATGGGAATCGTACTACTCGGAAAGGTACGATACGCGAGCGATGTGGCACTCCTGGATCAACGCACCTACGGGATACGCGGTATCGTCGCAGTACCTGGTGCTCGCGCTCGAGGAACTGGGCGTCGACATGCGCTACGGGTTCGTATACGGTGTCGAAGAGCCGCCGAACGACGACCTGCGCATCATGGAGGTACGGCGTAAGCCAAAAGACCTGGACGTGACCCAGATCGTGTACGGTCAGGGCGACGTCTTCTTCAAGAACTCCGGCAAGTACAGGGTCGGATACTCGATGCTCGAGGTCACCGGGATCCCGTCGGATTGGGTAGAGCAGGCGAACGCACTGGACGAGATATGGGTCCCTTCGCACTTCAACAAGGAGACATTCTCATCCAGCGGCGTCAACAGGCCCATCGAGGTGATGCCACTTGGCGTGGACGTCAATTACTTCCACCCGTTCATAAAGTCGCGCAGATTCAACGACAAGTTCGTGTTCATGTCGGTTTTCGAGTGGGGAGAGCGCAAGGCGCCGGAGATATTGCTGCAGGCTTACAACCAGGAGTTTTCCTCCGGGGACGACGTGGTCCTGTTGCTAAAGGTGATAAACACCGACCCGGGAGTGAACATCGAACGCCAGGTGGAGGCGATGCGCCTGCGCTCCGATCGAGCGCCGGTCATCATGATACTCAATCAGAACATTCCCAGCTACCAGATGGGCTCCCTCTACTGCTCGAGCGACTGCTTCGTCCTGCCGACGCGTGGAGAGGGTTGGGGAATGCCCACCCTGGAGGCGATGGCGTGTGGGCTTCCTACGATCAGCACGTTCTGGAGCGCGCAGACCGAGTTTTTCAACGAGGAGGTCGGCTACCCGATCGAGGCCAGGCGGTTGATCCCGGCGGTCGCGAAGTGCCCTTACTACGAGGGCTTCGAATGGGCCGATCCCGACGTGGACCAACTCGCATCGTTGATGAGACACGTCTACGAGAACCCCGAGCAGGGTCGCGCCATGGGGCTTCGTGCCTCCATTCGAGCCCGAGAGAAGTGGACCTGGCTGGACGCGGCGAAACGTATAAAGAGCAGGCTTCTCGAGATAGACGGCACACAGGCTGTATAATTCAATTATTGCGGTGCGGATTCTATTTACAGCATCCGGAAAAGAGTGACGCTATTGTCAAGGAAACGGAGCGACGAAAAACGCAAGCGGGGCGGCATGCCGGTCGAGGATTCGCTCGACGAGCTTAGCAGGCAGCTGCGCGAGAAATCTCCCAACGGGCACCGGATAGAGCCGTTCGACGAGGGGCTCCTCATGGAGAACCTCCACCTGGCCAACGCCTTTCACGATAAGAACATGCCCGGCAACCCCGCCTCGGATAGGAAGGTCGCCGGCCCCATCTTCACTTTTTTCAAGCGCATCGTCTGGAGGATGACCTCCTGGTCCATTAACCCGTCGGTGGAAGGCCAGGCTCTGTTCAACGCCTACATGGTCCGCAGCGTCAACGAGATGAAGCGATATCTCGACCACGTCCAGATAAACGAAGATATTCTGTCCACGATAATGCACCGGGACCTTGCGCTATTCCGCGCCAATATCCTGTACCTCAACAAGCACATTGAGGGCCGGATGCTCGATTTCGAAGGTGCGCTCGAGGCAATAAGGAGCGGACGGCCCGTCACCGAGGTCGAAGCTCAAGAGGAGCCGCGCCCCAACGGCGGGCATGGGAACGAAATCCTCTCGAGCCTCGATGTCCTTTCCCTGGAGCAACGGATCCACGGGTCTCCCCGGGTAGTACAGGAGCGCCAACGCGCTTACGTGCAGTACTTCACCGCGTGCATAAACGTACTGGCGCTCGGATGCGGCCGCGGCGAACTGCTTCAACTCTTTGCCCAGGAAGGGGTACAGGCCAGAGGAACCGATATGAACGCGACGCTCGTGTCGTACTGCCGCGACAACGAGCTCGACGTCTCTAAAGCAGAGCCTCTCGAATACCTCGAATCGTGCGAGGACGGAAGCCTCGACGGCATCATTCTCTCCAGGTTCGCCGGCCACCAGCCGCCCGCGCGTCTTGTCAGGATGCTCAACCTGTGCCGGCAGAAGCTCATGCCCGGCGCTACCCTGCTCATCGAGGCGCCTAATCCCTTCTCCCTGTACACTGTGGCGAGCTACGCGCTCGACGACGCCGACGGGACCCATCCGTTACACCCCGAGACACTTCGGCTTCTCTGCGTGACTCTTGGTTTCCAGGAGCCCACGGTCATGTTCATGAACCCGCTTCCTCCCGAGGAACACCTCGAGGAGCTCGACCTGACGATGAGTGGGGCGGTGTTTGATGTCCGCCAGCAGGAACTCTTCCACCAGATGAGCCAGAACTTCGCCAAGCTCAATCGCATCCTCTTCAGCCATAGCGACTACGCGGTCGTTACCCGCCGCAAGGCCTGAAAGGCCGGTTGGCATCGACGAGCAACCGGGCGAAGACCGGCTGGCCGGGAGCGCGGAGTCATGGTGTCGGTCGCCTGGACTTCCCGCGGCGACCATCAGGATAGCTGTCAAGAGCGGGCAGGTGCGTGAATCCTACGGGACGGAGACTACCCGGTAGACGTTGAAAGCCTCCATGTTCCAGTGGAACGTCTTTGTGCTGGGCGCCGTGATTGTCTGCTCCAGGAACCAGCCTTGAAGGCTCGACGCCCCGACGTATTTCAATCCGAATCCCAGGGACCCGAAGTTGGGATTGTCTCCCATAGAGACCAGGTAGACAGGTCTTATTGCGAACTGGCGCTTTACGAAGGAGCTGAATTCCGGCTTTGTCTCGAGGCCCTTCGACCGCACTTTCACAACGTTTTTTCCGAAGAAGTACCTGGTCGGCGACGCTATCACATGCCCCGCCGCACTGTCGAAGACCACTACTGACGAGTCTCCCGCGGCCAGGTCGGCGATCCTATGGGCGAGCGCCAGGGAGCCCGAGCCTTCATTGATCCTGGAAACGGGGAGACTGAGCACCAGGGACCAGATGATCAAGCCGGCGGCGATTGCCGCGATCGCGGTTCGACCCGCGAGCGAAAGCCCACCGTGCAGCCGTTCTTTGGCAAGCCTGCCCATTTCCCAGAGGAAGTACGATGCCATGAGAATAGCCACCGGCAATACTACCGGTACGAACCTCCGCATGGCGTAGATCAGCAGCCATGCGGCGAACGGCTTATAAAGTAGCGCCATGCTGAATAGCAGTCCGGTCGACACGAGCAGGAGCGAGCGTTTATCAAGTCTGCGTACCAGGAACAGGCAGTATCCCGAAAGGGCGAGGACGGCCCCGAGCGGAGTCAGGTAGAAGGCGAAGACGGGGAAGGTCCTGGCCCTCAACGCTGATATATGGAGGTCTCCGGCCGGGTACAGCCTTGGCCTGATGAACCAGTCGAAAATAGCAAGCACGACCAGGATGACCGCTACGGAAATCAGCAGCACCCTTCGATGACGCCGAAGAAAGAGGTAAAACCTGTGCAACGGCCCGCGCAGGAGGAGCGCCGCCACGACGAGTGAGGCTGCCATGAGGCCGATTGACTGCCACCCCCCGGGAACCCCGGCGATGAGAGTAGCGCTGACTACGCCGTTGGTGTAGATGCCGCTGACGCCGAATGCCAACCATGTTGCCAGTGCGCCCGCGAGTATGAACGTGATGAAAAAATGCCTCAACCGGTACATGTCTTTCAAGCCACCATCGACATAGATGAAGGCGGTGAAAAGGAGGAACGTGCCAAGGATCAGGAACATATCGATATGCGACATCATAGTGCAGGCGAGGAGGACTCCCGCCGTGATTCCCCAGAGCCAGAGGGGCTCGTCCTCCCGGTCAAATGCTGCTTTCATGTAGACGATGAGGCAATACATGCCTGAAAGGAAAAAGAACTGGGTCGCGATCTCCGACCCGGTCCATTTGCCGAAATACAGTTGCACGATATTGATCGAAAGCAGGCCCGCCGCGAGCAGGCCGCAGTACTTTCCGGCGAGCTTTGACCCGATCAGGTAAAGCGCCAGCGCGGAGAGCACCGCTAACACGGAAAGCAGGAAGAATCCTCCCTTGAAACCGAGGAAGGTCATGAAGACCGCAAGCATGGCCGGGTACAGGTATACGAACTGCGGGTCTATCGTTCCCCTTGAATAGTCGGTGACGACAAACCCGGTCTCCTGCACCCTTGTTACCTGGCTCGGCCTGTCGGAGCGGTAGAAGATCGGCCGTTCCTCGGGCTTCAACTCTCTCATCAGCTTATCCGTGTAATGGACGTTACCCGTATTGTGGATAATAGCGGCGATGTTCGAGTAGACTCCATCATCGCGCTCGGCAAATACGGTCATGAACGGTGAGATGATCAGGAAAAACCCGATCGCAAGGACCACCAGCAGGGCGACGTGTTCCTTCAGGATTCGGGGTCGAAAAGGAAGCATCTCTACAAGCGCGGCGCCCCTGACCTTTCCGAGCACGAGCATCACCAGGGAATAGAGCAACACCATCCCTGACCACGAGAACCCGTTAAAAAACCCTACCAGCGCGGCGAAGAGGGCCAGGAGCCCCCCGACAGCCAGCCCTGAGGCGATCTGCAGGAAGAGTACTTCCAGCGCGTCATCAAGGGATCGGCGTTCGCGGGCCAGCGTCCCGAGGAACGTCACCGTGGCGTACCCTGGCAACCATATCAAAGCGGAAAGGACCAGGACTCCCAATGCGCGGTTCACAATAAAACCTTTCCTTTGGCAAACGGGATCATGTCAACACCAGCGCATTACCGACCGCTGACCTTGCGTTTAGCGGATGAGGCGGCCTGTTTCAGTGTCGATACCGGCCCCTGGTTCTTGAGGTAGAACTTGAGCTTGGCGACGGAACTCGACTCCGGTGTGATGGGCGGCGCCGGCGGTCCAGGAGGCTTGAGGAGCAACCTCCTCGCCTCCCAGTCGGGTGCGTGGGAGGGGTCGGCTACCCATTCCCTGAGAGCCTCGGTGGTGGCGCCGTAGCTGAACCGCTCGACAACATATTTCTTGAGGCGGGCACCAGCGTTCCTGAGATCTTCCTCCGCACCGGCCAGCTCCAGCAGCTTCTCCCCCAGCGCCTTGTGGTCACGGGGCGGGAAGGTAAACAGGAGTTGTTTTGACGCGAGCTCCTCTGTCAACTCGCAGAGGTCGGTGCTGAGCGCCGGAAGCCCGGCCAGGGCCCAGTCAACTATCCTGTTTCGGCTTCCCAGCATCACCTCATACGTCTGAGCGTCTATGTTTATTCCAACGTTGCAGGCAAGGTAGTAAGAGCGCGCGTCATCCCTATCGATCCAGCCCTCGAGAAGGAAGCGCTCGCGGTGCGGTGAGTCCTCGACCATTCGCACGAGCGTCGGGTACGTCAGCTCGTCGTGGCCGTCTATGCTTCCACCGGTCGACACGAACTTGATCCGCGGGTTGCGGTCCATTGCGTATGAGAGCCCCTTGAAAAGCGTTGTAGTGTCGGTCCATGTGTTGTAACCGCCGCTCCAGAGCACCAGGAAATCTTCAGGGCACCTGGACCTGAGGTTGCGTGCCCCCTTATCGTCGAAAGGAGTGTCCGGGCACGCGTTCGGGATATCAGTCACGAACTCGTAACCGGCGGTCCTGGATGTAAGCCTCCTTGCGAAGGCGAGCTCGCCGATAAGCTCGTATTTCTGCCTGAGGGCAACCGTCGAGAACCGGTCTCCTCTCATCACGACAAGGTGGTCCATGCGAAAGAAGTGCTCCAGGTAAGCGTCGTCATCGTAGACGGCTGCCTTCATCTGGGCTTCCGCGAGGAGGCAGCCATTGACATCGGCCCAGAACGGGAGCTCGATCCAACGTGCCCCCACCACGTACGCCGGGTACGATCCGACACCGACGACACACTCCGGCTGGAACTCGGCGATAACATCGGCGAGCACCTGCCCGGTTTCAGCCTCCTCGGGGGTCACTGAGTACACGACGCAGCCGTTCTCTTCACTCCTTACGACCGGGGGTAGCCCGTCCTCGTAAACGAACGGTATCCGGAGTCCTATTATCGCCACGTCATGCCCGTCCGAGACGAGCGGCTGGGCAAAGTGCCAGGTTCTTGCCCCGGGCGCGTAGAACTTTTTCAGGTTCTCAAAAGGTAAGGGCACGTGACCCATGATAAGGACTCTTGTCAATTACTCCTCCTCGCTATCGCCCGGCCCGGTCAAAGCACGTGTGTCGTTACCCCATGGCAGTCTTAAACTCACACACGAGAGGTCCTGGACACTGGAACAAGCATGCCTACCGCGAATTGTTTTATGATTATATTATATTGAAGCGGGTCGGGCGTGCGGCACCCCCGCAACTCAGGGGTGTCTTGTATTACCGCGGTATGCCGTATAAGTATCATACGGCGCGTGATGGCAACGACGAGGTGGTGGATAGGCCCGTTCACCTCATACGGTTTGGAGACGAACGTTTGAAGATCGCTTACTTCAGCCCACTTAACCCGATAAAGTCGGGAGTATCCGATTACTCGGAGGAGCTGCTCGAGTATCTCGCGGGTTTTGGGCGCATCGAGCTCTTCATAGACGACTACGATCCGTCGAGCACATGGCTGTACGACTATTTCGACATCCATAACTACCGCAGGATCTATGAGAACCATGGAAAGAACGACCACGACATCAACATCTACCACGTCGGCAACAATGATTCCCACTCATATATCTACTCCGTATGCCTCGAGCATCCCGGGCTCGTCGTGTTGCACGAGCCGATCCTGCATCATTTCGTATTCTCGCAGACCGTGGGTAACAACCGCGTCAGGGAATACTTGAGGGAGCTGGACTACTGCTACAAGGGGATGCGATCGAAGATCGTGAAGCTCACCCTCGAGGACCGCGATGAGAATTCCTGGTACGAGTATCCCCTTGCAGACCGGATAATCGACTGCAGCATGGGTGTTATCGTGCACAGCGAATTTGCTCGCGAGAAGGTCCTCGAGATCAATCCACTTGCGAGGGTGCGCCGGATACCCCATCACTACTCACCTCCACCTGCCGACCATATGAGGTCGCCGGAGCTCCTGCGCGAGGTTCTGGGCTTCAAGGACGACGAATTCGTTATCGGTTCGCTGGGGTATATGACCGCGAGCAAGCGTATAGACATACTCCTGAAGACGATCGCGTCAATCAAGAAAAAGGGTCACAAAGTTAAGCTCCTCCTGGTCGGCAGGATGATGCCCGGTTGTGAAGCCTTGCGATGGATAGACCAGTACGGCCTGTTCGAGGATGTGATCGTAACCGGCTATGTCGACACGCACACGTTCCGCGAGTATCTTTACATACCGGATATCTTCGTGGTGCTGAGGCACCCGAGCGCCGGCGAGACCAGCGGAAGCGTGATCAAGATGATGGGCACGGGCAGCCCCGTTGTCGTCTCGGACCACTACGCGTTCAGCGAGCTGCCGGACGACTGTTGCATCAAGGTCCCGATAGGTGAAGACGAAGAGGAGGAACTCGAGCGCAAATTGATATACTATATCGAGAACGAAGAAGAGCGCCGCGCGATTGGGGCTCGGAGCCAGCAGTACATCATGATGAATCACGATATCCAGAACTCCGCCAGGAGCTATATCGAGTTCGCCGAGGAAGTGCTCGCGGGGAGCTGAGCCACTTTCGTCAGCGAGCATTCCTTGCTTATCGCAACCATAAATAATCCAAAGACCCTGACCCAGGTTAAGATATCGGCCCCGGGGAAGGTCAAAAAACGTTGTAAGGCTAACATAAGCATGAAAGTTCAATTCAAAGAAAGCGGATAGCGTGCTGTGGTTAAGATCCCCGGCGCGCGTCATAGCGTCAAAGAGACGATGCTGTCGGGGGTACACGAGCTTTAGGCCCGCATGTCCCCCGTCATCAACGTCAGGACGGGGTAGAAGGGCAAGAATGAAGGATGTGAGCGTTCCGATGTCGTCTGGCAAGATCAGCAGGAGATGGAAGATCATAGCCGGCCTCGCCGCCGGTGTAGGGCTATTGATCCTGGCGCTATGCTTCACCCAGGGCACGCCCGGAGGCGGAAGCTCGAAGCTCGGCTCGGCGATAGGGGTCCGCAGCGCGCTCGCCGGGGACTTCACCGGTAAAGCGGCCGCCGACAGGACTATCCTGGGGTTGTTCAGTGAGAGCGTCACGAGCAACCTCAAGGTGAAATACCCGTCCTCCCAGTGGTCGAGCGTGCGCAACGTGCGCCTGTTCGCAAACTGGAGCCAGGTCGAGCGCAGGAAGGGCAAACCCGACTGGAGCTCGCTCGACGCCGAGATCAACAGCACCCTGAGCCTGGGGGTCAACAGCATACTGCTCACCCTGACCGGCCCGGTCCCGTCGTGGGCGCAGAACCGTGAGCTCGGAAAGCTTCGGTGGACAGGCCCACCCAAGGACATCAAGAACTGGTACAACTACTGCAGGTCGGTCGCGAATCGCTACAAGAAAGTCGTCGACTACTACCAGATCTGGCAGGAGCCCGGCTGGGACCTCGACGCTCCGCCGGCGGCGGGCGGAGTCGTCTACTACGCGAGCTACTGTGACTTCACCTACATGGGTTTGCTCCGCGCCGGGTACCAGGGCGTCAAGTCGGTCCAGCCCGACGCATACGTGGCCTCGGGCTCCATGATGAACGGCATTACCCGCTCCGCGAATGACTTCAAGAACTACGAGACGCTGCTCGCCGGAGGCAACCAGGACGTCTCCATGAAGATCACCTCCGGGCAGAACATAGTCGCCGAGCGCCCCATGTACTTCAACTACCACGGCCAGTGGCCCGACGGCACCACCGAGTTGGGAACGACGAAGCCACTCAAGCGCTGGTACCTCGCCGAGGGGGCTACCTACAGCGGATTCGAGGAGTGGATCTGCGTCCAGAACCCGAACAAGGTCGATACCGGCGTCAACATCACCTACATGTTCCCCGGGGGCGCGACCCAGCAGCAGTACTTCACCATGAAAGCCAACTCGCGCTTTACCGTCAACGTCAACGAGGCCGTCGGAGCGAACAGGGACGTTTCGGCCCGTATCGACGCGGCCCAACCGGTCGTGGTCGAGCGCCCGATGTACTTCAAGTACCACGGTAAGTGGACAGGGGGCTCCATCGGCTCGGGCGTGGCCTCGCCGCAGACCCAGTGGTACATGGCCGAGGGCGCGACCCAGCCCGGGTTCGAGGAGTGGATAAGCCTCATGAACCCCAGTTCGTCGGCCACGAACGTGACCATAACGTATATGTTCAAGGGTGGCCAAACGCGGGTACAGAAGCTCTATATGTCCAAGACTTCGCGCCAGACGGTGAACGTGAACGCCGTTGTCGGGCCCAACAAGGATGTCTCGGCAAAAGTGGTATCGAACGTCCCGATAATCGCCGAGCGCCCGATGTACTTCCTTTACCACGGAGCGTGGCCGGGCGGCGATACCCAGGTTGGTGCCCCCCAGCCGCAGACCTCGTGGCTCTTCGCCGAAGGCACGACCCGTAACAACTCCACCGACGGTGCCTTCGAGGAGTGGATCTCAATCATGAACCCCGGAGACGCTCCGGCTAACGTCGGAATCACCTATATGTACCCGGGTGGAGGAACGCAGGCGGGCAGCAAGACCGTTGGCGCACACTCCCGCGAGACAATCCTCGTGAACAGCGAGATAGGGAACAACAAGGATGTCTCCGTGCAGCTCAACTCGAGCCAGCCGATAATCGCCGAGCGCCCGATGTACTTCGACTATCACATGAAGATAACAGGCGGCGACGTCGAGCTCGGGTGCCAGGGTGGGAGCAAGACCTGGTACTTCGCCGAGGGTACCACTCGCGAGGGATTTGAGGAGTGGGCCACCCTCATGAACCCGACGAACAAGTCAGACACCGCGACAATCACCTACATGTTCCCCGACGGCACGACCCAGCAGCAGTCCGTGGGCCTGCCTCCCAAGAGCCGCACCACCGTTGGGGTCAACAACTCGCTGAGCATGGCGACGATCTGTGACGGCATCGCCGTCCACCCGTACGATTATCCCGAGTACTGGGCCTGGTACTACCAGAACGTGGTGAACATCTGCGCCAAGAACGGCTACGGCGGCAAGGAGGTCGTGGTCACCGAGATAGGCTGGCCACACGCCGGCAGGGCCGAGTTCTCACGCGAAGGGCAGCGAAAAGCTATCGGGGAGGTCGGGGTCGGAGGGCTTTGGGGCGCCGGTTGCAGGAAGATATGGATCTTCGAGGACGTGGACCCGCTTCAGTCATGGGATCAGGCGTTCAACGGCCTTTACGATCACAACGGCAACGCGATGCCCGCCTGGAACGAGTACAAGAAATGGCAGGCCCGGTTGCCGAATTACGGCAACAAGCCGAGCACCTTCAAGGCGCCCTGATCTTCGTTCCAGCAACCTGAATATTGAGCCGGGTCTCTCCAGGCCCGGCTCTTTTTTTCCGCATGCCGAGCGACCGGCCCGTCCACTTGTGATAATGTTTCCGGTAACCATCTATACCGCGTCCGCGGTCGGATATATCTACAGGGGGAACATTGAGCGCTGTGGACGGAGGAGCTGGTCCGGGCGACCGCCCGCTGGTGTCGATCATAGTCGTGTTGTTCAACTCGGCCGAGCATATCAGCCGCTGCGTTTCTTCGATCGCATCGCTGAACTACCGTCCGCTTGAGCTGGTTTTCGTGGACAACGGCTCGACGGATGGTTCGCCGCTGCTCGCCAGGAAATGCGCTGCGGAGGCCGGACTGAAGTGCCTTGTGAGCGAGACCGGGCGTAACAGCGGGTTTGCAAGGGCTAACAACCTCGGGTTCTCGCTTTCCCATGGTCAAGTGCTGTTGATGCTCAATCCCGATACGGAGCTGTGGCCGGATGCACTTGAGAAGCTTGTCACGGCGCTGGATGATCGGATGGTGGGTATCGTGGGTTGTAAAGTTCTCTACCCGGACCGGGTGACGATACAGCACGCGGGCGGTTATATCAGGGACAACGGGCTGACCATGCACTACGGCGTGGACGAGCCCGATGACGGCAAGTACGATACACCATGGGAGTGCGCGTACGTGACCGGCGCCGCCCTGGCCATCAGGCGTGACGTTCTTATGCGCGCGGGCAAGCTCGATCCGGGCTACTACCCGGCGTACTTCGAGGAGACCGATCTCTGCCTCAGGATTCGCAGGTTGGGCTACCGAGTCGTGTACATTCCCGGCGCTCGCGTTGTTCACGACGAGTCGACTACCGTCGGCAAGTTCACGAAGCGTTATTACTATCTCTATCACAGGAACCGTATCCGGTTTATGCTCAAGAACTACTCCTGGCGTTTCCTGCTCGAGCGTGCTTTGCCGATGGAAGAGCGCTGGCTCGCCATGATCGAGCCCTGGGAGCAGGCGGTCCCGCTGAACCACGGCTACTTCATCAATATCCTCAACCTGCCTCTCACCCTCGCAGCGAGGTGGAAGATGGAGCGGGAGCTCAAGGCGCCCAGGCTCGAGGACACCGTCTCGGAGCTGTAAGTGGGACCGGTGATACGCCCCGTGGAGCACAACGTCGGAGGTTCCCTGCGATGACAGATGGCGGATACACGACGAGAAGCGCTCACAAGCTTGTCAACGGGATTTCCGGGCTTGTCAAGCGAATCGTGCCGGCCCGACTTATCCCCCTGTTACTCACGGCCTACGGCAGGCTCAATGCATTGTTGTACAGAGGCAATGCCCTGACGTGCCCGTGTTGCGGAGGGCGTTTCCGGCGCTTCAAGGCGTACGGGGCGGTCAAGAGACCCAACTCGATGTGCCCGCGGTGCAGGTCATTCGAGCGGCATCGCCTGATCTGGCTCTTTCTCGAGCAGAAAACGGGGTTCTTCACGGACGAACTCAAGGTTCTGCACTTCGCTCCCGAGTTCTGGTTCCGGCGGATCTTCGGCCGCCTGCCCAGGATGACGTACGTGACCGTGGACCTCCGCTCGCCACTCGCCGACCTCAAAGCGGATATCACCGACGTCCCGTGCGACAGCGAGGAGTTCGATGTCATCCTGTGCGTGCACGTGCTCGAGCACGTCCAGGACGAGACGCGCGCCGTCTCCGAGGTGCTGCGTATCCTGAAGCCCGGGGGCTGGGCGATCATCAGCGTGCCAGTGGATGCGGGCCGCGAAACCACTTACGAGGTCGAGACGAGCTCGGGGGCCGAGCGCCTGAAGGCGTACGGTAAAACCGACCATGTAAGGGTCTACGGTCGCGACTTCCAGGAGAGGCTGGAGAGCGCAGGTTTCATCGTCACGCGTGAGGATTATGCAGCCGAACTCGGCCCGGACGCGGTACGCAAATACGCACTGAATCCCTCATCTAGCATATACTTATGCACCAAACCCGTATTCTTCTAGACGCAGAGAAGAGCCATATGGAAACACACAAAGAAGCTTCCGTCGGTATAGTCGGCCTTGGAAAGATGGGTATCGCTCATCTTGCGATCCTCAACGCGCTCGACGGCGTGGCCGTGCGGGCCGTGGCAGAGAAACAGTCCCTGATGAGGAAGGGGCTTGGAACCGTCATAGGTGACGTCAACATCTATAGCGACTACCGCGCGATGCTCGATCGCGAGCACCTCGACGCCGTATTTATCACCTCGCCCACGGCGCTGCACGTCTCGATCGCGAGCGAATGCGCCGAGCGTGACATCGGTTTCTTCGTGGAGAAACCCCTGGGCTTGAGCGCTGATGAGTGTAAGGCACTGGTGCGCGAGGCTTCCGAGCGTGGGACCGTCACGATGGTGGGCTACTGCAAGCACTTCTTGGAAACGTTCCGTAAGGCGAAAGAAGTGCTCGACTCGGGACAGCTCGGAAAACCGATCTACGTCACGTCGCACATGTACGTCTCGCAGCTCTTTTCCCAGGGATCGGGGTGGCGCTACAAGAAGGAATCGAGCGGTGGCGGGGTGCTCAACATACTCGCTACGCACCTGGTCGACGTACTCATATGGTTTTTCGGCGACGTCGAGGCCGTCACGTGCGCAACGAAGGCGCACTATTCGAGCGAGGTGGAGGACTTCGTTCATGCGTACCTCACGTTCGCGAGCGGCCTCGCCGGGCCGCTGGACGCCTCCTGGAGCATGCGTGGCTTCCGTCTGCCAGAGATAGAGGTAACTGTCCAGTGCGAACGCGGCATGCTCACCGTGACAGAGGATTTCGTCAAGACGTTCGACGATGTCGATGAGCGTTACACACTGCTGTACAAGCAGGACCTCTTCGAGGGAGTCCCCGTATGCGTCGGCGGCGCCGAATATACCAGGGAAGACGCCCTCTTCGTCGAGTGTCTCAAGGCCGGGCGCTCGCCCGATCTTGATGTCGGATATGGATACAGGGTCCAGCTTGTTACGGATGCCATGTATGAGTCGGCGCGCACGGGGTGCACCGTCGCCCCGGCGGGCAGGGGATAGCATGACTGACCATCTCGATCCGATAATCCTCGGCCATAACCAGTTCATAGGTGTAAGCCACCTGAGCCAGGAGGCGGCCCGTGTCCGCGTCGAGCGCTTCGGCCAGATGGAAAAGGTCGGAGAGCTGATCAGGTTTTGCCTCGAGTCCGGCGTGCGAGGCATGATGCTCTCGAGCCACCCGAAGGCGAGGGACATCCTCGCTTACCTCAAGGCCGACGGCCTCGCTGACGGCCTGGGGCTATACCCGCTCATCCCGTTCGCGCAGGGCTACGTGCGAAGGATGAACGCGGTCGGCATGACCGGCATGATCAAGGAGATTATCCTGTCCGCGCCCCTGAAGACCAAGGCGAGCATTGCCGTCCAGGGAAGCCTCGGCGTCGCGACGAGGGACCTTACACGGCTTCTCGGTGCGTTCATTGACATCGAGATGCTCAACTTCAAAGGTTTTGAGACAAGGGCGGTTTTCCTGCACGACGCGTTCGTTGACCTCGCCCTGGCGCTCGAGGCTCGCGAGCAACTCGAGTTCTTCGACCGGCACGTTCGCTCCAGGTACGGCGTACGACCCGGGTTCGTCACCATGAACTTTCCACTCCTGGTCGAGTCATTTCAGCGGTGGGGGATGGAGAGGCCGCTCGTCATGACCACGTTCAACAAGGCGGGCTTCCAGATGAACCCTTCGCGCGAGGCGTGTGAGCGCGCCCTTGATAGCGGCTATGCCGACGTTGTCGCGATGAGCACGCTTGCCGCCGGCTACCTGGACCCGAGGTCCGCGTACGAATATATCGACTCGCTCGGCAATGTTCCGTCCGTAGTCGTGGGCGTGTCGACTGTCGACCATGCACGCGAGACCTTTTCCCTGATAAACGGGACCGTGTTCAAGGAGAAAGAAGGCCTGGGCCTGTGAAGACAAAGATACGCGGGAAGAGGTGAGTTATTCCGCGAATGCGGCGCGACCTGGCAACGTCGTGTTCACGCCATTCGGTGCTTGAAGCGTGATATCGGACCTGAGCATGGTTGATTCACGATATTACGAGGGGGATATGGGGAGATGTCGGGAAAGATGATGGAGGCGGGTGAAGAAAACGGCGCGTCGAGAGCCCGTGAGTACTCCGACCGCTACTGGGAAGCCTGCGGTGGCATGTTGCTCGAGCGGGAGGTCGAGAGGGCTTCGATCATCGCCTCGCTTATTCCCGAGGACTCAAACTCAGTGCTCGAGGTGGGGTGTGGTGACGGCTTGATAATAAACATGGTCACCGGGACCGGGCGGGAGACAATGGGACTGGACTTAAGTGAATCCGGTCTCAAGGGCGTACGGGGGCCGGCAACGCTGGGCTCCGTATCCGAACTGCCATTCGAGGACGAAAGTTGGGACGCCGTGATAGCCTCCGAGGTAATCGAGCACATCCCGGAAGAAGATTACCGGCAGTCATTGCGGGAAATCAGTCGGGTGTCCAGGTCCTGTATCATAGTC
>DATCGY010000115.1:0-4914 GCA_036508635.1 Candidatus Anoxymicrobiaceae bacterium | reverse complement strand
CCGCCTCGACGACATGCTCGAGGCAAACCGCATAATGCTCGAGACTATGGAGCCCCGCGTAGAGGGCCATGTCGACAGCGAGTCAAGGACCGAGGGCATGGTCGTCATCGAGAAGGGTGCCGAGATTATCTGCAGCACGGTCAGGGGTCCCGCGATAATCGGGGAGGGCACAAAGATCGTGAACTCCTTCGTCGGGCCTTACACTTCGATATACTTCGACGTTACCATCACCGGCTCCGAGATCGAGCACAGCATCGTTCTCGAGAAAAGCTCCGTCACAGACATTCCCGGGCGCATCGAGGACAGCCTCATCGGCCAGAACGTCGAGGTCGGCCGCTCGCCCCTGAAACCGAATGCCTACCGCTTCATGCTCGGTGATAACAGCCGGGTCGGTATACTCTGATAACCGGACCGGGGTCGGGCAGCCGACCTGAGGAGGAGAGATGATAGAGGGCGTAGTCGTTAAGCCGCTAAGGGTTATCCCGGACGAGCGCGGCCATCTCATGGAGATGCTCCGCGGCGATGACGACATCTTTGAGAAATTCGGCCAGGCATACATGACCACCACCTACCCGGGTGTAATCAAGGGCTGGCACATGCACGTCAGGCAAGACGACAACGTGGTCTGCGTCAAGGGGATGATAAAGCTTGCCCTGTACGACGGCCGCAAGGGTTCGGCCACACATGGCGAGGTGCAGGAGATCTTCCTGGGCGAGCACAGGCCGATACTGGTCCACATCCCGAGAGAGATCTACCACGGATGGAAGTGCATCAGCGTCGAAGAGGCGTTCATCGTCAACATGCCGAACGAGCTCTACGACTATGATGAGCCCGACGAGCATCGCCTCCCGTTTGATACGGATGAGATACCATACGACTGGTCCATAAAGATGGGATAGAGAGGTTGGCATTGAGAGTACTCGTCACCGGCGGCTGCGGATTCATTGGCTCCAACTTCATCAGGTATATGTTCAACACCCACCCGGGTATATCCATAACCAACCTCGACAGGCTTACCTATGCGGGCAACCCGGAGAACCTGTCGGACGTCGAGAGCTCTTTCGCGTACACTTTCGTGCATGGCGACATCTGTGACGCGGCGGTCGTCGACGGGCTCATCGCGAAAGGTTTTGACGCGGTCGTCAATTTCGCCGCCGAGAGCCATGTCGACCGCTCGATAACGGGCCCAGCGGAGTTCATACAGACCGACGTGTTCGGCACCTTCACGTTGCTCGAGGCGTGCAGGAAGTACGAGGTGCCGAGATACCTGCAGGTTTCCACCGACGAGGTCTACGGAAGCATAGAAAACGGCTCGTTCTCCGAGGAATCCATCATCGCGCCGAACAGTCCGTACTCGGCCAGCAAGGCGGGCGGTGACCTGCTGGTGCGCGCTTACAACAAGACCTACGGAATGCCCGTGCTTGTTACCCGGTCCAGCAACAACTTCGGCCCGTTCCAGTATCCCGAGAAACTCATGCCGCTTTTCATAACGAACGCAATGGACGACAAGCAGCTTCCGCTGTACGGCGACGGCATGAACGTCCGCGACTGGCTGTTCGTGACTGATAACTGCGCGGCCATCGACCGGGTCCTTCGCGACGGTGTGCCCGGCGAGGCATACAACATAGGCGGAGGCCAGGAAAGGACCAACATCGAGATAACACGCGGGATACTGGGCATCCTCGGCAAGCCCGAGTCCCTCATCAAGTACGTGGACGACCGTCCCGGTCACGACAGGCGCTATTCGCTCGATTTCTCGAAGATCGCAAAGCTTGGATACGGCCCGCGCACCGATTTCGAGGCGATGCTCGAAGAGACCGTCAAATGGTACGTCGACAACCGCGCCTGGTGGGAACCTCTCAAGGCCGCCCCCGGCTCCTGAACAGAGCACCTCGCACGACGAGCGACGAGCCGCCTGCCGTGCCATTTCGACCATTCACGGCATTTGACCCGAATGGGTGGCGGAAGATGGTCCGTTGGCGCCATTTTAGGCCCGCATGACCCGTTCAAGCTCCAGGATCCTGACTTTTCCATTGTCATTCCCGCCGGATTCTCGTTGGAATAACTGTAAAACAAGTTAAGTGGTTGGCGCCGGGATACCGATAATCGGGTTAGAAGCATCGGTTGGTTCCGCAGGACTGCTCGCATCCGGGCGAGTGAAAGTCATAGATTGAGGTGGATTGCATGACCGTTTCCGAACACCATATGACGGGCAGGGTCGTAATAGTGCTCTCGATGCTGGCGTTGCTGGCGGCGACGCTCGCGTGGCTTCCGGCACGTGCCCAGGGCGCGGGCCTCGTGAAACCCTTAAAGGCGCAGGTCGGCGTACAGTCCACGTTCAACGACTCAAAGATAACCGCGTGTGATATCGACGGTGACGGTGTGGAAGAGATCCTGGCCGGCAACACCAACGGTTACATGTACTGCTTTCACCCGGACGGCGCCGTACAGTGGGCCAAGCACTGCGGCGCCGCAATAAGGGGCGGGGCGGCTTGCTGGGACGTCGACGGTGACGGAAAAAAGGAAGTTTTCTGGGGAGACATGAACGGGGTGGTGTGGGGCGTGGCGTGCAACGGCTGGAACCTCAGCCAGTGGGGATGGCCCAAGCAGACGGCCAATACCGGCGGTTTCGTGGGCGTATACGGAGCGCCCGCGATTGGCGACATAAACGGGGACGGGGCGGCGGACATAGTCGTAGGCAGCTGGGGCCACTACGTTTACGCCTGGAGCTACACGGGCGGCTCGCTGCCGGGCTGGCCGTTCGACACGAAGGATACGATCTGGTCGTCCCCGGCGTTGGCGGATATCAACCGTGACGGGCTGAAAGAGGTCGTGATCGGTGGAGATTGCACGGGGGGTAGCGGCTGGCCTTATCCGTCGGGAGGGCTGCTGTGGGTGTTAAAGGGCAATGGCACGGTCCAGCCGGGGTTCCCGCAATGCACCCCCGAGGTCCTGTGGTCGTCACCCGCGTGCGCGGACATCGATAACGACGGGTTCTACGAGATAGTCATCGGGACCGGGCATTACTATACCGCTACCGGGCACCTCTCGACACAGGGTTACAGCCTGTACGCGTACAACCACGACGGGTCTATGGTTGGCGGGTACCCGGTAAATACGCCGGGGTGCACCATGACATCTCCCGCCATCGCCGACATCGATGGTGATGGCATCAAGGAAATCGCCATCGCCAGCTACCCCGTGAACGGTGGGAGCAACAGCCTCATGTTGATCAAGGGTAATAACGGTTCACCGATGTGGAGCACCGGAACGTTCGGAGGTCCCGACAGGGGATCACCGGTCTTCGCGGATATAAACAGCGACGGTCGCCCCGAGGTCATCGAAGGCTCGGGGCAGGCGATCGGCGCCTGGGACCTCTGGGGGAACTGCGTCTGGAACCAGGTGCTGGATAACTTCGTTCTGACGACTCCGGCCGTGGGTGACTTCGACAACAACGGCCGGGTGGAGTGTGCGGTAGGCACGGGCGCTGACAGTGGAGGAGGCAGCTTCTTCATCTTCGACTGCGGGACCAAGAGGACCGGTAACGCGAACGCTCTGTTCCCCTGGCCCCATTTCCACCGCACCATAGACCTGACAGGGGCGATCCCGACCGGCAACGAGCCGCCGCCTCCGCCGCCCTCCGCCAACTTCCACGAGTACATACTCATGATGAACCCCGGCGGCCGGAAGGCGAACGTAACGATCCAGTTCATGAGCGAAAAAGGCGAGAAGACAATCGTGAAGCGGACTGTCGAACCGAGGTCGAGAGGGACGCTGTGGGTCAACAGTGTGCTTTCCGGTGTCGGCATCAGTGCCAAGGTGACCTCGGACGTCCCCATCATCTGCGAGCGCCCCATGTACTTCAACTACAAGGGGGCCTGCACCGGTGGTCATGACGTAATGGGAGCGCTGTCGCCGGAACCCAGGTTCTACTTCGCCGAGGGGTCGTGCCGCCCCGGCTTCGATGCATACCTGTGCATCCAGAACCCCCAGGCGTACGATTCGGCGATCAGGATAACTTACATGAGGGGCGATGGAACCACCCGAGAGCAGTCACTGACGGTAGGCAAGAAATCCAGGTCCACCGTCCGCGTCAAGGACGTCCTGGGCGAGGGCGACTCCGCGGCGTTCGACTTCTCCTGCAAGGTCGAAACCACGAACGGGCAGGACATCATCTGCGAGCGCCCGATGTACTTCAACTACGGCGGCAACTGGACAGGCGGCCACGACGTGATGGGCGCGCTCGACCCGTCGGGCTCGTGGTACTTCGCCGAGGGAACCTGCAGGCCGAACTTCGAGCCGTACCTGTGCATACAGAACCCGGGTTTGGCGGCCTCGTCCGTCAAGATCACCTACATGAGAGGTAATGGCAAGACCATGGTCCAGACGCTCACTGTCGGCAGAAGGTCGCGGTCGACTGTTAGGGTCAAGGGAGTGCTTGGCGAGGGCGACACGCCCGCGTACGACTTCTCATGCAAGGTCGAGACCACCAACGACCAGAACATAATCGTCGAGCGCCCGATGTACTTCAGCTACGGCGGCAACTGGACAGGCGGCCACGACGTGATGGGCGCGCTCGCACCGTCCGGTACCTTCTACTTCGCCGAAGGCACGTGCCGGCCGAATTTCGAATCTTACCTGTGTTTACAGAACCCGGGCAGGTCGGTTGCAGCGGTCAGGATCACCTACATGAAAGCCAACGGCGCCAACCAGGTGCAGAACCTGGACGTGCCCGGGAACTCGCGCAAAACCGTACGGGTCAAAGACGTGATGGGGCAGGGCAACGACCCGTCCTTCGACTTCTCGTGCAGGGTCGAGACGACCAACAAGACGACTATCATCGCCGAGAGGCCCCTGTACTTCGATTACAACGGCTGGACCGGCGGTCACGACGCCGTAGGCGTTTACGGTCCA
>DATCGY010000114.1:0-10945 GCA_036508635.1 Candidatus Anoxymicrobiaceae bacterium | reverse complement strand
CCTCGACGCTTCGGCGTTCGAGAGCCAGGCCGCGGCGCTTTCCGTGCAGGGCAAGACAAGCATGGTACTCGCTGTCGATGACGAGCCGGCCGCCGTCATAGGCCTGGCCGACACCATAAAGGAGAACTCGCGCGAGGCGGTCGACGCGCTCCGCGAGATGGGCATGGATGTCTTCATGATAACCGGCGACAACGAGCGTACGGCGATGGCGATAGCGGCTCAGGCCGGCATCGATAACGTCATCGCGCAGGTGCTGCCTCAGGACAAAGCCAGCGAGGTCAAGCGCCTCCAGGCCGAGGGCAAAGTCGTGGCCATGGTCGGAGACGGCATCAACGACGCGCCGGCGCTTGCACAGGCGGATCTCGGCATCTCCCTCGGGGCGGGTACGGACATTGCGATAGAAGCCTCCGACATTACTTTGATAAGCGACGACCTGAGAGCCGTCGTGGATGCCATCAAGCTCTCGCGAAGGACGTTCAGGACCATCAAGCAAAACCTGTTCTGGGCATTCATATACAACACTCTGGGCATCCCGATCGCGGCTGGCGTGCTATATCCCCTGGGGATATTGCTCAACCCGATGTATGCCGCCGCGGCGATGGCCCTTTCCTCGGTGTCCGTCGTGACCAACTCGCTCCGCTTGCGGAAGGTGAAGCTATAGAAGCGGAGGCGGTCCGGCGGCCGGCCCTGGAGGGAACCAGGTTTCCGCGACGAATGGTTCCGCTGGGAGGTTGACATAGCGCAATGACAGTATTTATCTATGGTGACAGAATGAGTTGCATAGAATGACCCGGCACCAGGAAGGAGGGGTCGCGTTGAAGAGGTTCATGTTTCCACGCACCGCGCACTGCAGCGAGGGTTGTAGACTTTAGTCCCGGGCACGACGTTAAACTGCCGCGAATTTTCAAAGAGCCCGGCTCAACCCCGGGCTCTTTTTTCTTTTCCTCCAACGACTCTTGAGCCGGGTCTCTCAGGCCCGGCCTTTGTTGGCCTTGGTGACAGCTCTCACGGTGCTCTTGGGGGGTTGGAAAAACAGATCTGACCCCAGGTTTTGAAGCCCGCTGCCCCCATTACCGCGGGGAGCAGGCACTAATCCGAAAACCCACCTATTGTGTCAGTACCGGCTCCGCGATTATTCCAGTACATGGCGCGCTCGGACATTATCTTCTTTTTGGGGCTGGTGCATTTGACCATGATGGAGGCGCGGGTGCAGGGGAGCTTGTCGGCCAGGTTGAATGAGCGGCGGGAGTTGGCGGGTATTGTCTCGATGAAACTGACATTGCCTTTCCCGGTAGGGGTCATGTAAGTCAGTTGTACTTTGACGTCGGTGTTGTTCGGGTTCTGGACGAGGATCCAGGTCTCACGACCGTTGGAGGTCTGGCCGTCCGGGAAATAGAACGTGCTATGCGGCATGCTCATGCCGATGGAACCGTGGCATGCCTGGCCGGTACCATTATCCCAGAACATGGCCCGCTCGACGACGATCGGGGTCTTGAAGCCCCGGTAACCGGCCTCGACGATAATGGAGAAATCGGAGCCAGGCAGCAAGTCGTTTATGCATATCGTCTTCCTCGATTGCCCGGCGAGGTCGAACGGGTCGATCTCGCGTCGCCCGTTTGGGGTCATGAAAGACATATGGACCTGTGTCGGAGAGGTGCCCGGGTTTTCGACCAGCACGTAAGTGGTGAATCCCGAAGCGGTTGTGCCCTCGGCGAGGTAGTAGCGAAGAGCAGGCTCGGTCGTGCCGATTGAGTCGTGGCCTTCCCTGCGATTGTTCCGGTACATCGCACGCTCGGCGATGACCGGCCTCTGGGCATCGACCACCATCGACGCGTCCGCGGCGCCGATATCGTCCGCCATGGAGAAAGATCTGCGCGAGTGAGCGGGGACCGTCTTGGCGACCGTCACAGCTCTTTTCCCTTCGACGAGGTAAGTGATGAAGCACCTGGTATCGGTGTCCTCAGGGTTCTGGATCAGCAGCCAGGACTCGAAACCCCAGGCGCTGGAACCCTCGGCGAAATACCACCGATTCGCGGTCTCGGTCACGCCCACGGAACTGTGGCCCTCTTCGCTCGAAGCGCCCGCGCCCGTCCAGACCATCGTCCTGTCTACGGCGATGGTCTGTGTCGGGTCGTCGCAGGTGACCCTGGTGGAGAAATCCTGTTCGCCCAGCGTATCGCTCGGGTTTATCGTGGCCTGGCTCATCCCGGGCAGAGTCAGAGCCGGGCCGCGCACCCTGCCTCTCGGTGTCTCATACGTTAGCCGCACCGTAGCCGCGGTCGCGTTGGGATTTTGAACGCTGATGTAAGTAGAGAAACCCCAGGACGTCGTGCCCTCGGCAAGGTACCAGGTGGAAAAAGCTACCGGCGCCCTGGCGATCTTGTTGGTGCCCTGCTCCACGAACCAGACGGAAGCGTCAGGGCCGGCGGTGATGCCCATCGGTTTCGAGCCGGCATGCAAGCTGTATTCGACGACATGGCCGGAGGACGTACAGAACCCGACCCTGTCCGCGCCGGGACGCGTATACCATATGTTGCCATCGGGCCCCAGCGTAAGTTCGCTCGGCCCGCCGCCGCCCGGCGGCAGCTTGACCTCATGTATTTTTCGTGGGTCTGTCGCCCAGGCAAGCTTGTTGGCGTTTCGTTCCGCGAACCACACCCGGCCGTCAGCACCGATGGTTATACCGGCGGGCCCGCTGTCGGGAGTGGGCACTTCGAAGTCAACAATGGCAACGGCGCCACTGAACAGCACGCCGAGTCTGTTTGTCGCGCTCTCGGTGAACCAGACGTTCTTGTTGTGGTCCTGGACCAGGTCAAGCGGCTCTGAAGCGGCTGTCGGGACCCCATACTCCTTCACCACTTTATTCATGTTGCACAGGCCGATCTTGTTGGCGGTCTTTTCGGTGAACCACGCGGAGCCGTTCGGCCCGGCGGTTATACCGGATGGTCCGGCGTTCGCCCCGGGGAGCTGCACTTCGCCTCCCAGGTTGGATCCTCCGATCCAGTACCAGCCGATTTTATTGGTGTCATTTTCAGTGAACCACCGGCACCCCACATCGTCCACCACGATCTGAGAGGGTGTGCCGCTGATGGCGAAGTCGCCCTTGCGTAGCTCCGTGCAACTGCCATCCGTATCGATGTTGCCCAGCTTCCCGACGCCCTCGGTGAACCACATATCGTTATGCTGTTTGTCCAGGGCTATGCCGCACGCCTTGCTCGATGCGGTCGGGATTTTGTATTCGGTGATGCCGCTCGCGGTTGAGGCACTCGCGGGCAAGGCCGCGCTTCCCGCAATAACCACAAACGCCAGTGCCACCGTGAGAAAAGAGCGCAAAACGCTTGTCCTGACTTTATGGGGAGATAAAAGACCTTCCCGTATTTGCGCCATCTCTTTTTCGACCTCAAGCTTCGTTATCGCGCCCTGTTCGAGTATAGCTACGCGATCAAATCAATTCAAACGCTTGAAAGCCTGGAAAGAATCGGTAGAGCGGGCGTTTGTTTGCTTCGAAACGGTTGTTGACAAACACCCGTCAGGTTGTCTCGATGCGCTTTGCGAGGTTCCAGAGAAAGGCGCGAGCGAGCTCGAGATTCTCCATGTTGACGTTATCGGCGGTATCGCTCTGCCAGTGCCAGTTGGGTAGCCTGCCGTCGTCGTCGAACGCCATTACGCTCATTGCCTTGTAACCGCGGGCCAGCGCGGGCGTGGCATCAGTCGATAGCAGGCGGTAGCTCGTCTTCCATGCGGGCATCCTCTTTTTCAGGGCCACGCTGTCGGCCATCCAGAGTAGCACGGGGCTCGAGTTGTGCCCGAGCAGCATGCCCTCCTCATCGATATAACAGAGGTGCCCGTTGCCCAGGTTGTCGAGGTTGATGATAAGGGAGTCGGCGATACTCTCTCCGTGCCGCTTGAGGAACTCTATCATCCCGGCCGTTCCGACCTCTTCGGCGCCCGTGGCTACGAACATGACTCCGGGTAGCCGCGACTCTTCGTCGGTGACCTTGTCCGCAAGGGCGAGCATCGCGACCACACCCGAGGCGTTGTCGTTGGCGCCGGGAGTGTAGTCCATTGCGATCTCGCGATGGATCATTATCGCCAGCGGCACCAGCAGGTATGCGCAGAAGACGAGGGTGGCTATCCAGATCCATATGCTGGTGTAACCGGCGGCTAACCTTACTATCAGGTTGGCGAACGTCAGCAGCGCAACCATGAAGATCGAGCCGATCATCATCGAGAACGACAGCCGGAAGTTCTTGACCATGTTGGGGCCGAACGAGAGCGCCGATCGGGCGCTGTCGTAATGCGCAACAACTACGAGGCCTACCCTGCCGTCGTCGGCGGGAAGCTCACCTATCACGTTGCGGCTTTTCTTGTGCGGGAGCACCCTCGACACCACGGGAAACGTCTCGAGGTCGAAAGCGAACGCCAGCGCATTGAGCAACACTACCGGCGCCGCAAAATATACGAACCAGAGCCAGTAGGAGAGAAATCCGAAAACGATGGCGATGGAGAGGTAGACGATATAGAGGTAGGAGTAGGTGTCGATGCAGGAGAACTCCTCGGTTGAGACCTCGAGGCCGCGCTCTTCGAAACGCCCTGCGATAAACTCGGCCGCCTTTTTCTCGGCCGGGGTGCCGGCGCCCCTTGGCCCGATCTCTACCGCCAGCTTGAGAAGGTCCTCCCTTATCCCCATGTCACCCCTGTCTGCGCTCTCCGGCTCGAAGCTCGATTCGCGGTACGCGTGCCCCATCGGCCTACATGACACGTCTTTTTCGGATTACGTAACAATAACCCAAAAGCGTCGAGCGCCCAATAGCACTCTTCGGATCGCTACTGATTCTTAGACTTCAGGTTGGCGTCGAGCCATTCTGAGAGCTTCTCGAGCACGGCCTTGTCGATATTCGGATGGTCCCTGTAGGGTACAGCCTGCGCTTCGAGAAGGAGCGGGCCGAAGTAATGCCCGAGCTTGTCGTATAGAGCCAGCTCCTGCGCGCCTTTTCCTCGCGCCGCAAGGGCTCGCATCAGCTCGTCCGCCTGCTTTGCTGGAACGTAACCGTCAAGGCCTCCCTGCATGACAAGCACCGGGATGGTCAGGCTGCCGATGGAGGTAAGCGCACTGTTGCCCTCCTGCGACCTCATCCAGCCCAGAAAGAGCTCGTACCCCTGTATCCTGGTAGTTGCGGCGTTGGTCGAAGCCACCGTGCTAACGAGGTTGGCGATGTTGAGGCCGGCGGCGTTGACCTCGGACTTCGTCAACATGCCGAGCCCGCCCCGTATCTCCACCTGTGTGCCCGCGAGGTCCGGAAAGAGCGGGACGGAAGGAGTCGCCATGAGCGCGAGCGCCGTGACATAGGGGTTTGAAGCAGCAACCCTGCAGGCGAGAGCCCCTCCCTCACCGAACCCGACCATCGCAACATGGTTCGCGTCTACATCGCCCCTGAGCACCAGGTAATCGACCTCGGAATTGAGGTCGCGGACGGCCGAGTCGTAAGTGTAGGTCGAATACTTACCCTGGCTCCCCGGCACTCCGCGCTTGTCGCAGGTCAGCACCGCCATGCCGCGGTCGACGAGCTGCTCCGCAATGCGTCCCAAGAATCCGGCGCCTGTCCTGTCCCCCGGACCGAACTCGCCGACCAGTACCACCGACCGGTACGGGCCCTTTGCCGCGGGTGTGTAGAAAGAACCTGCAAGCTCGAGCCTGTCTCCGTTTGAAAGCTTGTCGGTAGTCGGGACCCTCACCTCCTGGACCTCTCGCGCCTTGCCCGTCGGCGCGAAGGGCCTCGAATCAAGCGTGCCGGCACTTCCGGTGGTTATCACGAGCCCGCCGCCCCGTATGCCGGTCAAAAGGCCCGCGTTGTCAATCGTAAGGCTCAGGTCCGGGACTCCCTCTCCTGTCACCCTGATCCTGTCGGCCCCCTGTTTCGCGACAAGGACCTCACGAAGGACGCTGCTCTTCGAAGACATGATGACCAGCGCCGCCGCCGAAGCCAGGCGCGCTGCCAGGAACTTGTCGACAAGCGCCTGGAGCAAAACCGCGGAGTCGGGCTCGAATGGCAGGAAGCCCCTCTCCGGCGAGAAACTCGGAACGTAGTTGAAGGTCTGCAACTGGTCGTCCAGGAAGTAATACCTGTCACCGGTCGGGTTTATGTAAGTGCGGTACGAAGCGCCCGGCACCCTGGTGTTCGCGTAGTAACCTTTGAGGCGGGCAAGGTCGGACGCTACGGTTAGCTTACGGTAGGTCGTGGTATCGCTGATCTCAAAAGGTCGATGCTCATTCGCCGAGTAGGTCACGGCGCCGGCGTCTTTCAGGTAGTTGACCTGCTGGCCGCCGATCGTTACCCCGCCCTGCTTGACGATGTAGGATACCGTGGCCGGACGGCCCTGCGAACCGCAACCGCCGAATGCCTGAACCACCAGGATTGAGACGAGCGCGAGCGTTATCAGCCTGAATCGCTTTTCTGCCAAGAGATTACTCCCACGTCGCCCAATACGTAAAGAAATCGCGCATGACGGCGTCGTACCATTTCCGGTCCAGATACTGGAAGAGGCAGTGGCTGCCGGTTGGCAGCGTCCAGATGTTGACATTCGGATTATCACGGATGACCCCCTCGAGCTCATCCATCTCTGCCATCGGGCAGACCGGGTCATCCTCCGCATGGATTATCAGCAGGGGGGCCTTCACATCCGCCAGGAACTCGCGGGGACTCGATTTTGCGTAGTACTCTTCCGGGCTTACCCCGTAGTATGGAGCGGCGACCTTGTCTACGTAGACCTTGAAGTCCGACTCGGCGAACGTGCAGTCCAGGTACTCACGCTGTCCGGGATCATCCACGTATGATTTCATGTCCTCGCGTCTTATCCAATGCATGAGAGAGAACGCGAGGTAAACGGGGAAGAACAACTCCTTGAGCGATGGCCGAGTGCTTATGCGCTCGATCATTCGCCTGGAGTCGGCATAGCCGTTCCAGGCTATCGCACCGCCTGTGAGGTACGGGTACTCCCCCGTCGCGAACGCGGCCCTCATGGTCGAGCCGGCGCCCATCGAGAAGCCCGTGATTCCCACGCTGGTGACCTCGGGCTGCTCTGACATGTATCTGGCCGCCGCGAGGAGGTCCTCGGCCTCTTTCCAGCCCGCGGTCGTGGGTGTGTGGGAAAGCTTCTGGCTGCAGCCCCAGTTGCGCAGGTCTATCGCCAGGACGTTGAAGCCCCACTCCGCGTAAGCCCTAAGCGCCGGGTCGATGATATAGTGGTCGTGCTTCGACCCCATGAAACCGTGCGATATCACAATGGCCGGGCGCGCCTTACCGTCACGGTGGATCCCGACCGCCACGGATATCGGCGTGCCGTCAAAACTCTCGATGACAGTCTCCTCGAATTCCAGGGGGTAAGGATAAGCGGCACCCGCTGTGGCCCTCGCCGCGTTCATGAAAAGAAGGAAGGAGTTTCCTATCAGCGCCTTCGGCCCTCCCAGTACCCATGAAGGCCGAAACGGTATCTGTTTCAGGGACTCAAAGAGCGCCGTCATGCTGCCCCGCTCTTTGGGCAGGCGTTCGTCAGCGGGGCCTGACGGGACCCCTCTCTGCATGGACGCCCAGAATCTGAACCTGAGCCGCGCGTGGGAATAAGCAATAGCTCCGAACAGAAACCCGAGTGTAAAAACCGCGCTCGCGGCAACCCATCCCAGCACCTTCACAAATCTGCGCATGTGCCCACCCTTTCAGACCCCTCGAGACTACAGCAACCCGATCTCCCGGGCTTTCTGCATTACCTTCCTGGCGATCGGCGCCGCGGTCACGCCGCCTTCGCCGCCGTTTTCTACGATGACCGCGATTGCAAGCGACGGTTGGTCGGATGGCGCAAAGCAGATGAACCAGGCATGTGGCTCCGCTCCGGCAACCTCGGCGGTGCCCGTCTTGCCGGCAACGCTGACGCCATCGATCTGCGCGGCGGTACCGGTGCCGTCTTCGACGACTTTGACCATCATATCCGTGAGCGTCTGAGCCGTGTCTTCCTTGATGACGGCGCTCAGCTGCTTGGGATTGAACTGCTCGACAATCTTGGCGTTATAATCCTGTACCTCACTGACGAGGTGCGGCTTCATCATCTTGCCTTTGTTCGCTACCGTCGCGGCCACCATGGCCATCTGCAGCGGTGTTGCCAGGTCCTGGCCCTGGCCGAAGCTCGCGGTCGCCAGCTGGACCGGGTCGCTCGCCATTGCCGTCGCGTTGAGTATCTTGCTCGCTTCGGTGGGAAGGTCGAACGGAATCGCACTGTTGAATCCGAAACGTTCGGCGTAATCGACCAGTGCCTGGGCGCCGAGTTGCAGCCCGACCTGGGCGAACGTGATATTGCACGAGACGACCAGGGCCTGGGCGAACGTTAGGCTGCCGTGTGTCTTCTTGTTGAAGTCGTAGATCGGGTACCCGTGCACCAGCAGCTTTCCGGCGCACTTGTAAACGGAGGCGGGTGTTACCACGCCCAGGTCCAGGGCCGCCGCCGCCACGACGGTCTTGAACGATGAGCCCGGCGGGTAAAGACCGCTGGTCGGCCTGTTGAACAGCGGTTGGTTCGGGTCCGCGTTGAGCGCGGCCCACGCGGCGGAGGTATCGCGCCCCTTGGTCGGCACTGTCGCGTTAGGGTCGAACGTCGGGCTGGTCACCATCGCAAGGATGCCGCCGGTCGATGGATCGAGGGCGACGACCGCGCCTTTCCTGTTGCCGAGAGCGTCAGAAGCCGCCTTCTGCAGCCTCGAGTCGACCGTGAGCACGACGGAATCTCCCCGCCTCTCGGAGCCGAGGAGCATATCGCCAAGGCTCCTGAAGCTCTGGGCGGAGGCTTTTCCAAGAAGCTGGTTGTTGTATGTCGACTCGAGCCCGGTCCGCCCGTATTTCCACGAGTCGTACCCCGTGATATCGGCGAAGAGCGGGCCGTATGGATACACCCGTTGCCAGCGATAAACCTCGCCGGTGTCTTCGCTGTAAGCTAACCTCTGCGAATCTTTCGTGAGGATGTCGCCACGCTGTATTGCGTACTCTTCCACTAGGTGACGCTTGTTGTACGCGTTTGACTGCAGCTTCTCCGCGCCGATGATCTGGATATAGAACAGGTTGGCACCTACGGCGACGAGGCACACGATGAAGACGATGAGCAGTATCTTTATCTGCCTGTTCATTTATTAGCCGCCTTCCGGAGGCTTGCCACATTGGTCGTCGCTCCCCTGTGCGAAAGGACCATCAACAACCCAAGCAAAATGAAGTTCGCGAACAGGGAACTGCCACCGTAGCTCATGAACGGCAGCGTTATTCCCGTTAGCGGGATCAGGCGAGTGACGCCCCCCATGATGATGAACGCCTGCAGGCCTATGACGCTGACGAGGCCCAACGCCAGCAGCTTGCCGAAATCGTCGCGGTGGACCAGGGCGACTTTAATGCCGCGCGCCACGAAAAGGATATACATGATGATGACCGCGCCGGCTCCCAGAAAGCCCAGTTCCTCGCCGACCGCACTGAAGATGAAGTCGGTGGCAACAGAGGGGATGAACTTCGGGTACCCGAGACCGAGCCCCGTCCCCGACGCCCCGCCCGAGGACAGCGCGAACAGCGATTGGGATATCTGGTAAGACTGCTTCTGTATCGTCGCGGGATTGAGCGGGCGCAGCCAGGTTGTGACGCGGACCTGCACGTGGGCGAACGCCAGGTAACACAGGAACGCGCCCAGAATGAACAGGCATGTGCCCACCAGCACGTACGTCTTGCGGGCGGTGGCCGCGTAAAGCATACAGATGAAGATACCAAAGAAGAGCAGCGAAGAACCAAGGTCTTTCTGGAATATCATGATGAGCACGCTGACGCCCCACATAGCTAGAAGGGGGATGAAGTATTTCAGCTCAGGCACCGGGACACCGACCACCCTATGCGTCGATATGCTCAGCAGTTCGTGCTTTTCCGCGAAGAACGCGGCGAGGAATATGACCAGCAGCACCTTGGCGAGCTCGCTCGGCTGGAAGTGCATCGGCCCGATATCGAGCCACAGCTTGGCTCCGTTGACCTTGGTCCCGGCGAACATCGGCACCGCGAGAAGCAAGATGGCTGCTATGCCTATCGTGTATTTATACCGTGCGAGCGATTCATAGTTTCGAAGGAACAACACGACAAGGACGAACGCCACCCCCGCTACCGCAAGCCAGATTATCTGGGCGCGCACCAGGCTGTAGTTATGTACGAGCTTCCCCGTCGTGGGATTTACAGTGCCCGGATCGAGCCTCGCTATCAGCACAAGGCCCAGGAACGTCAGACCCGCCGCGAGCGGAAGCAGCAGGCCATCCGCGCGTGGCAACACGAATCGCAGGACGATATGCAGGATCAAAAAGACCAGTGCCGCGAGTCCGGGGTAGATAAGTGAAGAATAGGAGACCTTTCCGTCGCGCCCGAGCTCGAACGCCACGAACCCCACGAACATCACGAGGGTTAAGAAGACCAACAATATGAGCTCGCGGTTCCTATCCCCGATCTGTCACACCTCCTTTGCCGGAGACCCGGCCATCACGACTTTGAGTTTGACCTCGCTCCCGACACCCAGTCTCGTGCCCGGCACGGGATCCTGGTCGAGCACGGTATTGGCGGCGATGGTCGGCCTGCTGACCAGCTCGACCTTCGCTCTCAAGCCCACGGACTCGAGAGCCGCTTTCGCCTGCTTCAGCTTCTTGCCCTCCACCCGGGGAACGATAACGGAGTATTTGGCCGCCTGACGCTCGAGCATGGCGATCGTCTTTTCGGCGTCATGTCGCGATTCGGGGTCGAGCTTGCCCTCGACCCTCTGCCTCAATGCTGTGGGCAGAAACCTCGTATCGGTGTCCGTCTTGCGCACGACCATGCCCAGGTCCCAGAACGGGAAACCCTTGAAGAGGGTCACCTTGCCGTCGCGCTCAGCCACGTAGTACGTCTTGTTG
>DATCGY010000113.1:0-14048 GCA_036508635.1 Candidatus Anoxymicrobiaceae bacterium | reverse complement strand
CTGAACGAGTGCCTGGCGGACAAGTCAAACATCGAAGTGGTTGCCTTTGATTGCCTGCTCATCGACATGGCTCGCGAAGTCGGCTCGAGCGCGATAGTCAAAGGGCTGAGGGCCATGTCGGACTTCGAGTTCGAGTTTCAGATGTCCCAGTTTAACCGGCAAATGAGCGAGGATATCGAGACGTTCCTTGTTATGGCCAGCCCGGAGTACACCTACCTGAGCTCGAGTGGTATCAAAGAGGTAGTCTCTTATGGCGGCAGCATAGACGGCCTCGTGCCCGTAGGGGTAGCGAGGAGGCTCTACGACAAGTTCGGTGGGCCTGCGGCTGCCGGCGCCTCGGGAAAGGAGTAGCTACAGATGGATATTTTTGCTCGCCTGGACAAGCTCGAAGACTTCATCGCCAACTCCAAGCGGGTTCCGCTGTCCTCTTCGGTCATGGTCAACGAGGCCGAGTTCTATGACCTTCTTGACGACATCAGGGCAACGCTACCCAACGAGCTGAAGCAGGCGCGACTCATCTCCAAGGACCGGGAGCGCATAATGGGCGAAGCCCAGCGCAAAGAGGAAGAGCTCCTCGAATCCGCAGAGAAGCGCGCCGATGAAATGGTCCAGCAGACCGAGATCATCAAGCAGGCTGAGCTCGAGCGCGACCACATGATCGACGAAGCCCAGGAGGAAGCTCGCAAGATAGTATACGATGCCGAAGACGTGGCTGACCGCATCTTCGGTGAACTCGAGGCTTCTCTCATCGAGGTCAAGGACTCCACCGACGAGATTCTCGGCCGCATCAGCACGTGGCGGGAGAAGCTTCGCGGGTATGCGGAGGGTCCTGGCGCCGGGGAAGAGTACGAATACGAGCGCGAGCCTCAGGACTAAAGGTCGGCTCGATTTCCCTCCGTGGCGCCCCTGAAACGTGAGGCGCCGGGGAGGTTGCTTCAGATATCACTACCTCCGCCGCGACGCTGCAGGAAACGTCTTGTTCGACGCGAAGGTTCGCCTTGAGTGTTAGCCATGAAAGAACAATCAAAGATACCCAGCCTTAAGATTGACATACCAAGCGCTTTGCCGACGGTCGGCGATAAGAAGACGTTAGTCGGCTCGGCGATGCTCGTGCTCGTGGATATCTACGATATCTCTTTCGACCCCGGCGATGAGATCGACTGGAAGCTCGACCTGCGGCGCATCGCCGGAGGAGTCGAGGTCACCGGCGCTATCTCCGGAGTCATCGAGCTCAGTTGCTATCGCTGCCTTGAGATGTTCGAATTCCCCATCTTCCTGAAGGTTCGCGAGCACGCGCTCTGGCTCAACGAGGAGGATGTCGACGAAGACGATGCGCCCGCGTCGGAGTACATGGTCATCGACGGTGTTCTCGACCTCGAGCCGATAATCCGCGATGTCATAGCCCTGTCTTTCCCGGCCAGCCGAGTTTGCGACGAGGCATGCCGGGGGCTCTGCGTGAAGTGCGGTGCGAATCTCAACGTCGACGATTGTGGGTGTGAAACCGGGCATATCGATGCACGCCTGAAACCGCTTGAAGAGCTGAAACGCAGGATGGAGACGAGCGGCCAGTAAGCCCGGGACCGGGGATCGGGACAGAACAGGTCAACTTGACTGAGCAAACGCCCTCAAGTACCCTTGTTTAAGCATTTGACGGGAAGCAGAGGAAATAATGGCAGTTCCGAAACGCAAAACATCAAAATCCAACAGGGATTCACGAAGGTCGCATCACAGGCTGCGCCCGCCGACCGTTGGCGAGTGCCCGCAGTGCCACCAACCCAAGTTGCCTCACCGAGTATGCAGAGAGTGTGGCTATTATAATGGCCGCCAAATCTTCGAGGTCGAGTGATAGTTTGACCATAAGGAGCGGTTTTTTCGAACCCCGGTCGATTGCCGTGATCGGGGCTTCATCGCATCCTGACAAGGTCGGATACGCAATACTGGCCAATATCATCAAATCCGGTTACGAGGGTAAGGTCTACCCGGTCAACCCGAAGTGTGACGTCATCCAGGACATCACATGTCACATCGATGTTCCCTCCCTTCCTGAAACTCCCGACCTCGCGGTGGTAGTCGTGCCGGCGAAGGCCGTCCCGGGCACGGTGAGCGCCCTGGCGGACAAAGGCACCAAGGCCGCGGTGGTTATCTCGGCGGGATTCCGTGAGGTGGGCATCGATGGCAGGCGGCTCGAGCATGAGGTAATCAAAGCGGCGGCAAAGAGAGGGATGAGAATCCTCGGGCCCAATTGCCTTGGCCTCATAAACACCGCCCTTCCCATGAACGCGAGCTTCGCGCGGAAGATGCCACCGAAAGGGTCGATAGGCGTCATCAGCCAGTCCGGCGCAATGTGCACGTCTCTCATCGACTGGGCCAGGGCAGAGGGTGTCGGCTTCTCCAAGCTCATCAGCCTCGGCAACAGCGCGGACCTGGTCGAGAGTGATTTTATCGATGCGCTAGCCAACGACGACGAGACCAATGTCATCTCGATGTACGTCGAAGGTGTCTCGAACGGGTCGCGGTTCTTTAAATCGCTGCGCGCGGCCGGAGAGAAGAAACCCGTAGTCCTGTTCAAGGCGGGAACGACCCAGGCGGGCGCCAAGGCGGCCTCGTCGCACACAGGCGCGCTGGCTGGAAGCGAGGGTGCGTATACCGCGGTCTGCGAGCAGGCCCCCGCCCTGCGTGCCTACTCGGTCGAAGAGCTCGTGCGGCTCTCCCTGACTCTTGCGACGCAGCCGATCCCCAGGGGCGGCCGCGTGGCGATAATCACGAACGCCGGGGGCCCGGGCATTATAGCTTCTGATGCATGCGAGAAGGCCGGGCTCACCCTTGCCGAGATAAACGGCACGTCTCTGCGCAGCTTACGCAGGTACATGCCGGCCGCCGGAAGCCTTCATAACCCGATCGACGTTCTGGGCGACGCGGATGCGATGCTCTATGCGATGGCGACGGAAACGATGCTGGAGGATCCCGGCATCGACGCGGTCATCGTCATCCTGACCCCACAGGCGATGACCGAGATCTACAGAACCGCGGACGAGGTTATCCATCTTTCACGCAATACCGACAAAACTATCATCTGCTCATTCATGGGCGCGGGCTCAGTCGACGCGCCGGTAAGCAGGTTACAGAAGGCCGGCATCCCCAATATCCCGTATCCGGACCAGGCGATGCTCATACTCGGCAGGATGCACGAGCGGCTTCTCCACATGAAGCGGCCGCCGTCGCGCCCTGTGCGTTTCCAGGTCGACAACGACCGGGTCAAAGACATCTTCAAGTCGTACGAGGAGAAAGGGACCATGCAGGTCGAACCTGATGACTGCAGGACCGTTCTCGAGTCGTACGGCATCCCTTTCGCGCCGTTCAAGGTGGCATCCGACATCGGAGAGGCCCGGGACGCGGCTAAAGAGATGGGCTTCCCGGTCGTCATGAAGATTCTCTCGCCGCAGATCGTGCACAAGACCGACGTCGGCGGCGTCGTGCTAGGCATAGAGACTACCGAAGGGGTCGAGGACAACTACTATGACATGGTCAACCGTGCGCACAACGCGGTTCCCGGCGCGGAGATCCTCGGAGTGAGCATACAGAAGATGATGCCCCCCGGACGGGAGCTCATAATCGGCATGGTCAAGGACCCCCAGTTCGGCCCCATGGTCATGGTAGGCCTCGGTGGCATCTACGTTGAAGCATTCAAAGACGTAATATTCCGCCTCGCCCCCCTCACCGCGTGGGATGCTGCCCAGATGCTGCGCGAGCTCAAGGCATATACGCTGTTGAGCGGTTTAAGGGGGGAAGCGCCGGCGGACATCGAAGCGATAGAAGACGTACTACTCAGGATATCGAACCTTGCGGTCCATCACCCGGACCTGAGCGAAATGGACATCAATCCGCTCTTGGTCTACAATGCGGGCCATGGTTGCGCCTGCGTTGATATCCGAATGACACTTGGGGGGTAGTTGCTGTTGGCTGCCATACTCGTAGTCTCATCTGAAAGGTACTCAGGCAAGAGTAGCCTGGTCGTGGGCCTGGCGCTGGAACTCCGGGACAGGGGTTTCGAGGTCGGGTACATGAAGCCGGTTGGCGTTTACCCGATAAAGGTAGGCCAGGTTCGGGTGGACGAAGACGCGTACTTCACCACCGAGGCCCTTGGTCTCAAGGACGACCTGACCGACGTTTCACCGTATTTCCTCACCTGGGATAACCTCACCCGCTACATGCGAAAGCTGCCGGGTAACCCTGCTTCAAAGGTCCAGTCGGCATACAAGAGGCTCTCGGATGGCAAGGACATCGTGCTCATCGAGGGCGCGCAGAACTTCGTACACGGACGCATCCTGGGCCTCTCGGCGATAGAGCTCGCCGAACTGCTCGGATGTGGGGTGCTCCTGCTCGACACGTTTAACGAGGAGCTCACGGTCGACCGCCTCCTTTCGGGCAAGAGCTTCTTTGGGAAGAGCTTCCTCGGAGCTGTGCTCAACTGGGTGCCGGAGAGGCGCCTGGAGTTCACGAGGGGGTTGCTGACCCGTTTCATGGCCACAAAAGGCGTGCAGGTCTACGGCTCGATACCAGCCGACAGGATACTGAGGTCGATCACCGTTGACGACCTGGCGCTTGCCCTCAACGGCAATATAATCTCCGCCAAGGACAGGGGAGAGGAGCTCGTCGAGTCGATGATGGTCGGCGCGATGGGCCAGGAGCAGGCTCTGAGGCTTTTCAGGAAGCAGGCCAACAAGGTAGTCGTCACCGGCGGCGACCGGTCGGATATACAACTCGCTGCGCTGGAGACGCCGACCAAAGCGCTGATCCTCACGGGTGGACACCGGCCCAGCCCGCTGGTCCTCGGCCAGGCCGAGGAGATCGGCGTGCCCGTGATAATCGTTGATTACGATACCGCGACGACGGTCGAGATGGTCGAGGCTGCAATTGGACACCAGAAGGTGCATAGCCCCGCCAAGATCGAGAGGGTAAGAGGATTCATCCGGGACGGGCTGGACCTAGATTCGTTGCTCGCACAGATCGGGACTCGGATCCTCAAGTAGAGCCGGCTCGATGCGGATGGCTTCACGGCCGTACCATCCCGTAGCCGAAACCGGATAACCGTAGAATATTTCTAGTCGAAAGGCACTCGCGCGCACGTGAGCTTACCTGAAACGATTCTAGAGGAGGTTGCGGACCTGCTCGGATACAGGTTCTTGGACAGCCATCTTCTCTTCCAGGCTTTATGCCACAGGTCTTATGCCAACGAGATAGGGCTCCCTCACATCGAGTCCAACGAGAGGCTCGAGTTCCTCGGAGACTCCGTGGTCGAACTGGCCGTCACTCACGTCCTCTTTGAGGATTTTCCCGATTACCCAGAAGGGGAGCTCACAAAGCTCAGGTCCCCCCTGGTGCGGGGCAAGGCACTCGCCGATGTCTCAAGGCGCGTGGGCCTTGACAAGTACGTCCTGCTCGGCAAGGGCGAAGAGATGACCGGGGGCAGGCAGAAGCAGTCCATCCTCGCGGATACTTACGAAGCCGTCGTCGGTGCCCTCTACCTCGACGGCGGTTTCGATGTCGCCCGCGGGTTCGTCATCTCTTGCCTCGAGGATATGATCAGGGAGATCGTGAAGTGGGGGCCCGGCGACTTCAAGAGCGAGCTTCAGGAGATTGCGACCAAACGCGTGGGCTCGGTGCCCCGTTACAGGATAAGGGACGAAGGCCCGGACCATTTCAAGACGTTCCATGCCACGGTGGAGGTCGGTGACAAAAAGTTCGGTCCGGTGGCGGGCACTTCAAAGAAAGAGTCGGAGCAGGGCGCGGCGCGCCTTGCGCTCATGAAGCTCGGCTGGAGGCGGGAAAGTGACGAGGGATACTACAAGCCGCGGGTGCGTACTGGCGCTGGACGTGGGCGGGACCAAGATGTCGCTGGCGGCGGTGGACAGGCAAGGCGGGATACTTCAACGCAACGTGATAGCCTCGCCGGCGAGGGACCCGGAAAAGATGCTGTCGTCGCTCCTGAACCTCGTCAGTGGTGGCGTAGAATCGTGCCGCGCCGCGGGTCTTGAGGTAGAAGCGGTAGGCATCGCCGCCGCGGGGTTTATCCTTCAGCAGGATGGCCTCCTGCTTGAATCTCCGAACATCGCATGGTCGATGGTGCCGTTGCGCGGTCTTGTCGCTGAGGGCGCAGGCTTGCCGGTTTTCCTGGACAACGACGCGACTGCCGCCGCCGCGGGTGAGCATTTCGCGGGAGCGGCGCGTGGTGTGGACGATTTCGTCTATCTGACCCTGGGCACCGGCATCGGTGGAGGCGCGTTCACTGGCGGACGGATCAACCGTGGCTACCGTGGGACGGCGGGTGAGTTCGGCCACATGACGCTCGACCCCGCGGGACCGATGTGTGGATGCGGTCGGCGCGGCTGCCTCGAGGCGCTGGCGTCCGGCACGGCGCTGCGCCGCGAAGCTGTGAGGCTCGCCTCGCGTGACCCGGGCTCAATTCTGCACAGGCAGTGCGGCATAGACCCGGTGGCGTTAACGGGCGAGATGGTTTCCGATGCCGCGGAGCGCGGTGACCGGGCGGCACTTGGCGCGTTCGACAATGTGGGCTACTATCTCGGCTTGGGCATTATCAACCTCGTCCACATCTTCGATCCCGAGATGGTGGTTCTCGGGGGAGGGATGGTTGGGTCAGGACATCTCCTGATGGATAAAGTTCGCGGTGTGGTAGCCGCGCGCGGGATATCCTGCCTGGTACGAGATGTGACCATCGTGATCTCCGCTCTCGGTGGAGACGCCGGGGTCATCGGGGCCGCCGCGATGGCCTGGGAGGGTATAGAGAATGAACCAGCGAAATAGTATCGAAATGTTTTATCACTGTCTGGCCGCCGCCAGGGGGAAAAGTTGTACCTGAGGTCGCTTACCATTAAGGGGTTCAAGTCTTTTGCCCGGAAGACCATCCTCGAGTTTCAGCCGGGCGTCACAATAATCGTAGGGCCCAACGGGTCAGGAAAGAGCAACATCGCTGATGCCGTCATGTGGGTGCTGGGGGAACAGAGCCCGACCTCGCTACGAGGGAACCGCATGGAGGACATCATCTTTTCCGGGAGCGCCAGCCTCAAGCCCGTAAACCTGGCTGAGGTCACGCTGACGCTCGACAATTCCAACAACATCTTCCCGCTCGAGTACTCCGAGATCACAGTATCCAGAAACGTTGTCAGGGGCGGGGACAGCGAGTACAGGCTCAATAACAACTCGTGCCGGTTGCTGGATATCCAGGAGCTCCTCTCCGACGCGGGGGTCGGGCGCACGCTAAACTCCGTGATAAGCCAGGGACAGCTCGACGAGGTCCTGACGTGCCGTCCCGAGGAACGCCGCGACTACGTCGAAGAAGCGGGAGGTCTCCTCAAGTACCGGCGCCGCCGCGAGAAGGCTCTACGCAGGCTTACCCGCATGGAGGAAGAGCTCGTGCGGACCAACGACGTTATGCGCGAGGTCAGGCGCCAGTTGAGGCCGCTCCAGCAGCAGGCCGGCAGGCTCGAGAAGTACCAGACGTTGATACTTGAGCTGGCTGATTCGCAGTTGAGGCTCGATGTTGCGCGCCTGCGTACGATGCAGAAGGACTGGCAGCAGCACCAGGACATCCAGGGCGAGCGAGGCAAGAAGCTCGAGGCACTCGACGCCGAGCTCGCGGAAAAAGCGCGCGCGGCCCTCGGCCTCGAAGAGCGGCAGTCGGGCTGGCGCGAGAAGGAAGCGGGGCTCCGCGAGAGCCTCTATTCCCTTGTCTCCATGCACGAACGGCTCAAAGCGATGCTCACGGTATGGGGCGAGAAAAGCAGGCGCACGGTAGCGAGCGTTCCTGCGCCGGACCCCGAAGAGATCGCAAGGCTCGAGAGCTCCAACCGCGAGGTGCGGGAGATGAAGCAGGCTCTCGAAAACGAATCACACGAGCTGCTCAAACGCGAGGCACAGCTTGTAGAACGTGTCTCCGAGCTCAATATGTGCCTGGGCGAAGCGACGAGAAAAGTCGCCGCGCTCGAGGCCAGGCACGAGGTCCTCATGGCAGCCGAGAGCGGTTTTGGCGCCGCCGGCTCCGTGCTCCTCGAGGAAAAGCGCGAGATGCTGACGACCCTCGAGAACGAGAGCGCGACGGTCGCGTCCGAGATCGCGAGCCTCGAGGAAACGCGGGCCGCGCAGCTCGAGGAATTGGCTTCTCTGGAGGCCGAGCTCGAAGACATCGAGAGAGCCAGCCAGGGGGTCGAGGACGGCTTGCGCGCATGCGAGCGTGAACAGGCCGGTTTCGCGGCTACCCTGGAGCTGCTGGTGAGGCTAGAGACGCACACATGGGAGACAATCAACACCATAGCCGCCCTCAAGAATTCCGACCCCACCGGAGGAGGTCTCGGCGGCATGCTTGCCGAGAGCCTGAAGATAGACCCGGAACATGAAATGGCGATAATGAGCTTCCTCGGACCGTGGGCTTTCGGCCTGATAGCTCGTGACGGCGAAGCGATAATGCAGGCGATCAAGTACCTCAAGGACAAGGGGCTGGGACAGTCGCTCTTCTTCCGGCACTCGGATGCCCGTGAGATCGGGCAGGACGTCGAGGTCCTTGTACCTCCGGGGACCGTCCGGGCGAGGGATGTTGTAAGCGCGCCCGAGTGGTTCGATTCCGCGCTGGACACTCTCCTCGACAGGGTCTTCATTGCCACCGACGTCAAGGCGGCTTTCGAGCTGGCGTACGAGTATCCACACCTGCTTTTTCTATCACCCGACGGCGATGCCATCTCGGGTGGAGCCCTCATCAAGGGTGGAAGCGCCGATGTCAACCCGGTACACCTGGAATTGAACGCGTCGCGAAGGGAGAAGACCGAGGACGAGCTTCAGGCTTCCCGCTGGCGCATGGATGCGTTGGAGCTCGAACTGCAGGCCGCCGAAAAGCGCCGCGCGACGCTGAAGGGCAAGATAAAAGAAGCCTGGTCCAGGCTGGACGATTCAACAGCGGGGCTTGCCGGGCACGCCGGTACCCTTGATTCACTAGTACACCGCATTACGGCGGTCAAGAGGGATATCGAGCAGTTGAGCTGCGCGGACGATGCCGAGCCTGGAAGCGAGGCCGACCTTGGCGGGCTCTCCGCGCGCATCGAGGAGCAAAAGGCCCTTGAGGTCGAGACAAGAGGACATCTCGAGGATGCCGAGAGCGAGCGTCGCGAGGTGGCGGGTCGTTCGTCATCGACGGCTGCCCGTCTGGTGACGGCGCAGCGCGAGTTCGAATCGGGGCTCGCTCGCGAGCGCGAGCTCAAAGCCGCCGCCGACGCGGCGCGTGAAGACACCGGTGGCCTGGAAGAGGCCTCAGAGGCGGTCATCAAGCGCCTGGTTGAGCTTAACCGCAGATTAGTGGGCCAGGTCCGAGAGTTGAGGGAGAAGGTCCGTCAGCAGCTCGATGAGGGAGCGGTCAAATCCGAGGAAGAAGCCCGGACCCTGAGGACGCTCCGCGACGAGGTCGGTAAGCTCCAGGACCGTCACGAGGAGTTGCGGGACCAGGTCCACACCGAGGACCTCTCCAGGGCGGAGCTCAAGATAAGGGTCGAGCAGCTCGTCACCAGGATAGTCGATGGCCACAAGGTGCCCATAGAATTCGCGCTGAAACAGCACCCGGAGGAGGAGCCGACACCGGAGCTCGAGGAGAAAGTCGAGAAGCTCGAATCACGCCTTGAGCACATTGGCCCGGTAAACCCTGAGGCGATCACTGAGCGAGAGGCGCTGGAGCAGCGTTTTGACTTTCTCAAGACCCAGCTCGACGACATCGAGAAATCGAAGACCCAATTGAGGAGGGTCGTCAGGCAGATCGACAAAGAGATCGAGGACAAGTTCGTTCAGACGCTCGCTCTGATCAACGGGCATTTCAAAGATATCTTTTCGACGCTTTTCCCGAACGGGAGCGCCGAGCTCGTGATGACGGACCCCGAGGATCCCCTGAACACCGGAGTCGAGATACTCGCCCAACCCGAGGGCAAGAAGCTCAGGCGCATATCGCTGCTCTCCGGAGGTGAGACCTCCCTGACGGCGCTTGGGTTCTTCTTTGCCCTGTTCAGGGTACGGCCCAGCCCGTTCTATTTCCTCGATGAGGTCGAGGCAGCGCTCGACGACGTTAACCTGCATCGCTTCCTCGACATGGTAAAGCAGTTCAAGAGCGAGTCGCAGCTCATACTCATAACGCACCAGAAGAGGTCGATGGAGATAGCCGATATCCTCTACGGCGTCACGATGCAAGAGGACGGCGTCTCCCGGGTTGTCTCGCAGAAGCTCGAAGAGGTCGCGATCTAGATGACGGCGGCCAACCCAAGAAAGAAGCGCCCCCGCAAAGAGCGCAAAGAACAGAAGAAACTGGCACGCGAATCTTCTTCCGAAGAGCCCGAACCCTCATCCGAACTCGAGCCGTCATCCGAACTCGAGCCGAGTCTCGACCTTCTTGAGCCCGGTCTCGCAGGCCCGGCTGAGCCAACTGGCGAAGACGTCATATTCCTCGAATTCGTCGAAACCGGCGAAGAGCTCGAAGAAGAGCCTGAAGAAGAGTTCGAATACGAGGAAGCCGAAGGTGAAGGCGAGGAGGAAGAGGAAGAAAAGAAATACAGGCGAGGGTTCTTCCGATCCCGCAAAGTCCTCTCCAAGCCGTTTGCCAAGGCCGCAACGCGCAGGGCTATCGATCCCGAGTTCTGGGACGATGCCGAGGAGGCGTTCATCGCCGCTGATACCGGGGTCATGTGCGCGACCGAGATAGTCGAGCGGTCCCGCAAGCGCATTCTCAAGGAAGGCGTGAAGGACCTCGAAGGCCTGAAGCAGGTTTTCCGCGAAGAGGTCGCTGACATGCTTGAATCGTTCGGGACCGTTCCCGAGCCACCGGCCGAGAAGCCGCACGTCCTCTTCGTGGTAGGAGTGAATGGCGTTGGTAAGACCACGACCTCCGCCAAGATAGGCTGGCAGCTCAAACAACAGGGCAAGGCGGTGCTCTTCGCCGCCGCCGACACGTTCCGCGCGGCGGGCATCGAGCAGATGGAGATGTGGGCGCACCGAGTCGGTTCGCCGGTAGTCCGGCACAAGCTCGGAGGAGACCCTGCCGCTGTCGTGTTTGACGCGATAGAGAGCGCCCAGGCCAAAGGTATCGACGTGGTGATCGTCGATACGGCGGGGAGGCTTCACACCAAGAAGAATCTGATGGATGAGCTCAACAAGATGTGGAGAGTCGCCGACCGGCAACTGGAGACCGGTCCCGAAGCCATAATCGTCATCGACGCAACCACCGGTCAGAACGGCGTCACCCAGGCCCGCATCTTCGGCGAAGCTCTCGATATCGGTTCTATCGCCCTCACAAAGATGGACGGAAGCGCCAAAGGCGGCATCGTCATGGCCATAGGCCGCGAGCTCGGCATCCCCGTCGCCTACATCGGCGTCGGCGAAGGCATGGCCGACCTCCGTCCCTTCAACCCCCAAGAATACGCCCATGCCCTCTTCTAACACCTTCAAAAAGTGGGGTCAGATCTGTTTTTTCAAGTCTCATCGGGGGTCAGGAAGATGGGGTCAGGTCTTTTTTTTCAATCCGCAACCTGTGTGATCTATTTCCCACTTGAAAAGAAAGACCTGACCCCATCAGCTCAATCACACGCTTATGACTTGAGAAAAACAGACCTGACGCGATCTTCAAGATATGACCCCACTTTTTTTCAAGATTGTTTGAGCAGGTGAGGCGGAATGAAATATGAATTGAGGTTTTGGGCGGAGGTGATGGAGCCTCGGGAGATCGTGGAGTCGGCGTTTCCGCTGTTGAAGGAGTTTAAGGCGGGGGTAGCGGTCGCTGTCTATCCCGTTTCCCTCACGAAGAAGAACGCGAACGCGTTCAGGAAGCTCCTCGATGCCGGAATCGAACTGACATACTGGCCTCTCATGGAGAAAGAGCAGGGCTATTTCCCGGGAGAGCGCAACGTCGATGAATATGCGGCAATGGTCAGACACCTCGTCGAATGGGCAGAGAAGAACGAGGTTGCACCTGGGCGGATCGCTGTCGATCTCGAGCCTCCTATCCAGCAGCTCAGTTCGGTCCTCGCCGCACGGGGAAGAGTAGCGCTCCTCCGTGGCGCCGTCAGCGCGGCGCGAGAAAACCTCGACCGGGGCCGTTACTATCGAGCCAAGGCGATTCTGGACGAACTGAACTATTGGGTGCGCGAGCGCGGGATAAAGACGCTGGCAGCGGTTATGCCGTGGGTTGCCCTGGAGCTGGAAGGCGAATACGAGCTCATACAGGATATGAGCGATACCCCGGCAGCCGGTATCGACTGGGACATGTTGAGCCCGATGCTTTACGTTACCATGCTGGCGGGGATGCAGGGTGCGAACCTCAACACCCGGGACGCGAACTGGTTGATATATGACTCCTGTCTGAAGCTCCGGGCTAAGTACGGTGAACGCGCGGGCGTATCGCTGGGGCTGACCGGAACCGGGATTCTCGATAACGAGCCGGTGTTCCAATCACCCGGTGAGCTTCTGGTCGGACTCCAGGCCGCCCTGGCGGCAGGAGTCCGCGACGTCAGTATCTACAGCCTCGAGGGGATCATGAACAGGGCCGAGCCGAGGGAGTGGTTCGCCGCGATTCGCGACGCCGAGCCGAGACTTCCCGAGAGGTCAGAGAAGATAGCACGAAGCCTCTCCGCGGTGCGCTATGTCTATCCGACCATTGCCAGGGTCGTGGACTGGTACCGCCGCCCTCCCTGAGCTTTTCAATCAGAGCCCGAGCGGTTCAGCCACGAGATATACTTTCATATCGGTCATCATAGGCTTACGCATGATGATCGTCGTTACCCGGCAGATGTTGCCCGGTTCGCGGCAATCCACGCAACGCCCTTTCTCGACGCACGGTACGTTCACTCCGACCCTGCGTGCGTTAGCCGGCGCGGCGACGTTTCTTACCCTCGAAAACGCTTCCTCGCGATCCTCGACCAGCTTGTTCGCTCCAGCGAGCACGATGACGGTCTCGGGTCCGAAGAACATCCCCGCGGCCCTGTTGCCCACGCCGTCCGTGTTGAGCAACTCTCCTTCCATCGTGATAGCGTTGCTGGAACACAGGTAGTACGGGCACGCGACAGCTTCCTTGCGGGCCTCCAGGTTTTTCTCGAATTCCATGTCCGGCTTGTGCGTGACGATCGTGTCGCCTCTTTCCTTGAGCATTTCCAGCAGGCCGCTCTCGCTTACCGTGACAGAACCGCCAACGCCTATTCTCGAACCTTCGGGGATGACGTCCAGAATGCCTGCGACCGCTCGCTCCGAATTAGAGAACCACTTAGCGTCGAACCATCGTTTATCCAGCGCCTTGACGGCGGCCTCGCACCGGCTTTCGTAGTAACCCTGCCGTATTTGATCGAAAGACTCGGGCATCTTCACTCCTCTCCGAGGTGTTTCTTGAAAGTATAACCGACGGAGGGCATCCAAAGGTGCCGGAAGGACAGACGCAATGGTCCGGCGAAACCTCTATTTGTAAAAAACTACCGGTGAGGTGGTACCAGAATTCGGTCCAAGGTTATTATCGCAAGCAGGCACTCGAGTCTTCGGTCCCCGTGGGACCGGGCATAAAGGAGGAGACATGGCGGAAGGTTATTGCGTAAAGTGCAAGGAAAAGCGCGAGATGAAGGATCCAGAAGAAGTCATCATGAAGAACAAGATGAAGGCCATGAAGGGCACTTGTACGAAGTGTGGCACCAAGATCTTCAAGATAGTGGGGAAGGCCTAGTCTTTTTACGTATAAGTGATCCTAGAGGGACCCGGCCACGCGGCCGGGTCTCCGCTTCTCATGCGGCCAAAACCGCCTGTTTTCGGGAGGTGTGAACGGGGATGCCTCACCACCATGGAATGCGGCACGGGCAGGGCTCCGGAGATACGACTCCCTTGACGAGCGGGATAACCCTGAGCCACTCGCGACTTTACGACCTGGGATTCAACCTGAGCTTCGGCCTGGACATGCGGTTGTGGCGGATGGTCATGGAGCTCGCACTGGTCGTCCCCGGCGAAGATGTCCTTGATATCGGGTGCGGCACGGG
>DATCGY010000112.1:0-3678 GCA_036508635.1 Candidatus Anoxymicrobiaceae bacterium | reverse complement strand
CGATACTCCAGGATTCTGCTGGTCCCAGCCGGGGTTGGCCGACAGATGTGCCATGCCCAACGGCAAGACTGTCAGCACTAACGCGGCCAGAAGGGAGACTACGGTTATAATTGTCGGCCTACGGAGGTGTGTTGCCGCTTTCATCGCTCCCGCCCTCCATTTCGCCCGGCCCCCGCACTATCACGACGGACTGAGCGCTCCCCAGTCGCAATCCCTTCGTCATTTCGCCATACATTCTGGCCAGATTGATATCAGGAGATCACGCCTTGTCCATGCCCTTGAATGTTGCCCTTTTGCCGCATCTTCCCCAACGCCTGAAAGAAGCGAGGAGATTATACTACATTCCAAGACGTTCTGAAATTCTGGCAGGGTCTTTACCGCGATTGCGTTGGCGCTGGCGCTTTGCCCTGTTGATCAAACAATCTGGGCGCCGGCGGGTCGCCGTGGTCTTGACCGTCACCGTGTTCCTGCCGGGCGGGGAATCTAATACGGTTTCGCTACCTCGGTTTCAATCCGTCCAGGACCACCGCGATATAATCCTTGCCGGCCTTTTCGAGATCGAACTCCCCGTTCTGCAGGCACCAGTCGTAGACGACCCCCCTGACGAAGCGGACAAGGGTATTCGTGATGCTGGCCGCGCTCATATCGGTGCGCGCCTCGCCGTTCTCCTGGGCCTCCTTCACAAGCTGCTCGACCACCTGGTAGAGCGCCCGCTGCCGGGAGGCTACCGGCGAGCTCGTCCGGCCGGGCCCTATCTGGCTCTGATAGGCCACCTTTATGGTGTCGACACCCATCCCCCCAATGTACTTCAGGGTCAGCGTTATGAAGGCGGCCATCTTGTCTATATAGCTCTTCTTGTTCTTCAACCGCGACAGGATCTCCAGGTAAAAGTCGTCGACCTTGAGGAACTCCTCCACGATCACCTGGTCCTTGGATTTGAAGTGGTTGTAGAACGTGCCCTTGGACACGCCGGCCTTATCGCAGATGTCATCAACGGTAACCCGGTCGTAGCCTCTCTCCGAGAAGAGCTCCACCGCGGTATCGAAGATTATGTTCCGGGTCTCGATCGCGGACTGTTCGCGCCGCGTCATCCTGACCTCACCCATTGCCTACCACCTTTGAACAATTCCTGAATAACCCTTGACCGTGGCAAGGATTACATTATACTCTGGTCGTTACCTGTACTCTAGTTCAGTCAGCGACTGCAGTCAACTTTGGAGCAGGTACCTTATGACAGCACTCGTCCTCGCGACTCGGTCGGGTGGTACCCACCGCGATTCTCCGCGCGCATTCTACCAGATAGTTACACGGTTTGAGCCGATTCCGGCCCGTGGATAGGCTCAGGGTGAGGAAGGGGGAGCGATGTACTTCGAGATCGACTCAGATGTCCGTGACAACCCGGAGATATCCATGTGGAAGACCGAACTCCACAGGTTCGCCAAAGAGGTATTGAGGCCGGCCTCTTTCGAGCTTGACCGCATGGAAGCAAAGGCCACCGGCGCCAAAGATACCGTTTACTTCGAGGTCATGAGGAAGGCCAAGAAGAACGGCTACCACAGGCTGCTGATTCCGGATGAATACGGAGGGACCATGATCGGGCCCCTCGAGTTCAACATCTGGTGCGAGGAGTTGGGATGGGGCAGCGTCGGGCTGGCCACCTCTATAATCGAAGGCTTGTTCCCCGCATGTGCGGCAACCATTATCGGCACTCCGAAGGTGATAGACGAGGTGGTGCGCCCGTGGATGGAAGATGAAGGGGACGAGTACTACGGCTGCTGGACGGTGATGGACCCCGACCGGGGCTCCGATTACATCATGTCCTTCAACGACCCCGACCCGGCATCGTTTGGAACCGAGGGGTTCTTGAAGGTAGACAGGGATGGAGACGGGTGGGTCTTAAACGGTGTGAAGTCGTACTGGACCGGCTGTGCCCCGGTGGCGACCTGGACCCTGGCCCATCCGATGCTCCCCCCCCATGAGGGTCCCCACCAACTGGGAGCCGCGGTTTTCCCGCTGAACCTTCCCGGGGTCACGCAATCGCCGCCTGTAGACAAGGTGGGGATGAGGGACCACCCACAGGGCGAGCTGATATTCGAGAACGTGAGGATCCCCAACCACTACATGATCGCCCAGGCGCCCGAGTTCGGCACGATTCTCGCCAAGCTGATAGTGAGCGTCACCAGCTGCCACATGGGTGGCGCGTTCATCGGGTTGGCAAGGGCCTCCTTCGAGGAAGCACTGAAATACTGCAACGAGCGCGTGCAGGGCAAGAAGCTGATAATCGAGCACCAGCTCACAAGGTACCGGCTCTACAACATGTTCGAGAAGATCGAGACCGCGAGGGCGTACTTGAGGGCCGCGACCAGGAACGTGTGGGAGGAGGTCTTCCAGAACAAGACCTTCAACCCGTCCGCGGCCCACGCCCTGACGGCGCAGGTCTATTGCAAGAACATGGCCTTCGAGGTGGCGCACGACGCCCTCCAGCTCCACGGGGGGGCTGGAATCCTCAAGGAGATGCCGATCGAGAAGTTCTTCAGGGACTCACGCCCCGCATTGATCATGGACGGTACCAGCGAGGTACTCGCGCTCGAGGTGGCCGCCGACATGCTCGATGAGGAGCTGTACACGACTGATTGAGCGGTCCGCGCCCGGTAGGTTGTTCGGACTATCGGCTGACCAGGATAAAGCCCGTGCGCTGTCGTCGCGGACGGGGGGAATCGACTAACGGGAGGTGTCAGGATGTCGGAAGAACCGGTGGCATTTGCTTCAGGTGAATGGTTCAAGAAGGCGCAGGAAAAGCTGCGCACCAGCGAGGATTTCAAGAAAGCCGCGGCGACCTGGGAAGGAGGCGTCGTCCGCTGCGTTATCGACGTCGAGGACGATAACGCGCTATTGGACTACCGCACCGAAGTTGGGATCAGGGGCTTCGTGAGCATGGTGGAGTTGCTCAGCGAAGAAGACAGGCTCAAGTACAAGGAGACCAACCTGGAGAAGCTTGCAAACAAGGTGGGGTATTCCTTCTCCGAGGACCCGGCCAGTGCTGACATTCCGTCGATCGTGAAAAAAGCCGTTGACTTTACCATCGACGACTTCAAGGGCTGCGTGGTGTACGCGAGCTGGTGGACCGACCGGGGAGTCCTCAAGGAGATGGACCCGATAGCGCCGGACGCGCATCCGGACGCCCCGTTCACACTGTCGGGCTCTTACTCCGCCTGGAAGCAACTCTGCAATGGTGAGCAGACCGCCATCCAGCTCATCATGGGCGGAAACATGAAGCTCGAGGGCAACCTCAAGTACATCATGAAGCATATGGCCGCAGTGAACCAACTCGCGGAAGTCTACAAGTCTATCCCGCTCAAGTGAGCTCCATCATCGGGGAGTGATTAATGTGCCGAGTATTCACATCAATGAGTGGCCGCCCTACGCGCCCTCGAACCAGAACAGCAAAGATTGTTCGCTGATCGCTGCGAAGCTGATGATGAACGCCGCCCAGACGGCCCCGGTCACCGGCGGGGTGGATAACATCGAGGGCGAGATTGTGTACGGCCACGACGAGCTGGACGATATCGCCAGGAAGATGGAAGAGCTCGCCTATTCGCTTGGGAACAAGAAGAAGGAAGACCAGTGGAAGTACGAGGCGGTCATGGTCCGCGAGTCCGACGCCGTGCTGTTCCTGGG
>DATCGY010000111.1:0-11707 GCA_036508635.1 Candidatus Anoxymicrobiaceae bacterium | reverse complement strand
GCAACGTCGAGGCCGCTCTCTGCCAGCACCTTCGTTATCGCGGCGGTCAGCATGGTCTTGCCGTGATCAACGTGGCCTATGGTGCCCACGTTGACATGGGGCTTCGTCCTCTCAAACTTCTGTTTGGCCATGGTGCCTCCTAAAGTCCTAGATAATGCCCTTTGGCTCTAGCTATTATCTCCTGTGAGATCCCTGCCGGAACTTCCGCGTACTTGAAGAAATCCATGTGGTAAGTCGCGCGTCCCTGCGTCAGTGACCTCATGTCCGTCGCGTACCCGAACGTCTCGACCAGGGGAACCATGACGTGCAGGACCTGCCTGCCCGCTTTTGTCTCGATGTTCTCGATGCGGCCCCTGCGGCCGTTGATGTCCGAAATGACCTCTCCGACGTAGTTCTCGGGGAGTGTGATCTCCATTTTCATGATCGGCTCGAGGAGCGCGGGCCTGGCGTTCTTGACTGCTTCCTTGAGCGCCATGGAACCCGCTACCTTGAAGGCGATGTCGGACGAGTCGACCGCATGGAAAGAGCCGTCTATCAACTCGGCCTTGAAGTCGACCAGGGGGTATCCCGCGAGCACGCCGCCGGAAGCAGCCTCCTGTATGCCGCGGTCAACCGCCGGAATGTACTCCTTGGGAACCTCTCCGCCGTGAATCTTGTTTTCGAAAGCGTAGCCCTCGCCGCTCTTGCGGGGCACGATATTGATGACGACGTCGCCATACTGCCCCCGTCCGCCGGTCTGCTTGACGAACCTGCCGCGTACGCTTTTTGCGGGGACCTTGATGGTCTCCCGGTAGGCGACCTGCGGCTTGCCGACGTTTGCGTCGACCTGGAATTCGCGGAGCAATCTGTCGACCACGACCTCGAGGTGTAGCTCGCCCATGCCGCTGATGATCGTCTGCCCGCTGTCCTCGTTGTACTCGACCTTGAACGTCGGGTCCTCATCGGAGAGCCTGTTGAGCGACACGGTGAGCTTGTCCTGGTCCATCTTTGTCTTCGGCTCGATAGCGACCGAGATGACCGGCTCGGGAAAGCTCATCGGCTCGAGCAGCATCGGATGCGAGGGGTCACAGAGTGTGTCACCGGTGGTCGTCTTTTTGAGCCCGACACCCGCAACTATGTCGCCGGTGCAAACCGTGCTGACGTCCTCGCGGTGGTTCGCGTGCATCCGGAGGATACGACCGATGCGCTCCTTGTTACCCCGCTTCGAGTTGAGGATGAAAGTGCCTGTATCGAGTGTGCCGGAGTAGACGCGGAAATAAGTGAGCTTTCCGACGTAGGGGTCGGACATTATCTTGAAAGCAAGGGCCGCGAACGGCTCATCGTCGGACGCTCGGCGGACCTCTTCCTCGTTGGTGTACGGGTTTTCACCGGTCACCGGCGGGACGTCGAGCGGTGAAGGCAGGTACGCGGTCACCGCGTCGAGCAGCGGCTGCACTCCCCTGTTGCGAAGCGCCGTTCCGCATACGACCGGGACGACCTTTGCGGCGATGGTCCCGTGCCTGATAGCACGCTTGAGCGTCTCAGGGCTTATCTCTTTTCCGTGGACGTAAGCGTCGAGCACTTCATCGTCGAACTCCGCGACCTGCTCAATCATATCGTGGTGAGCTTCCTCGGCCCTCGACCGCAGGTCGGCGGGAATCTCTTCGTATCCCCACTGCTCGCCGAGCTCGTCGTACCAGGCAACTGCTCTCATGTTTACCAGGTCGACAACGCCGGTGTAAGTCTCTTCGATGCCGATGGGCAGCTGCACCGCGACGGCCCTCGCATCGAGCCTCTCCTCGATCATCTTGAGGCAGCGATCGAAGTTGGCCCCCACTCTGTCCATCTTATTGATGAAGCAGATTCGGGGTACGTCGTAGTGGTCGGCCTGACGCCAGACCGTCTCGGTCTGTGGCTCCACACCCTCGACAGCGTCAAAAATAGCAACCGCTCCATCCAGTACACGGAGCGACCTTTCAACCTCTATTGTAAAGTCCACATGTCCGGGCGTATCAATAATGTTAATGCGAAAATCGCCCCACTGGCAAGTGGTCGCGGCGGAGGTGATGGTGATGCCACGCTCCTGCTCCTGGATCATCCAGTCCATGACCGCAGCGCCATCGTGGACCTCGCCGATCTTGTACGTCTTTCCCGTGTAATACAGGATGCGTTCGGTCGTGGTGGTCTTACCCGCATCGATGTGGGCCATTATTCCTATGTTTCTTACGTGCTCCAGTGGAAAATCTCGTTCCATTTTCCCGCTCTTTGTTTCCGCCGGGGCCTTCTTCGCTACCGCGCTCTTCATATTATTCGCTACCACCGGTAATGGGCGAACGCCTTGTTGGCCTCGGCCATCTTGTGGAGGTCCTCCTTCTTCTTCACCGACGCACCCGTACGGTTGGCCGCATCGAGTACCTCACCCGCGAGCCTGTCGGCCATCGTCTTTTCCCGCCGGGACCGGGCAAACGTCACGAGCCAGCGGACAGCGAGAGTGCGTCCGCGCCTGGTCTTGACCTCGACCGGCACCTGGTAAGTCGCGCCACCAACCCTCCTGGACCTGACTTCGAGAAGGGGCCTCACGTTTTCGACGGCCTTCTGCAAGACCTGGACAGGATCTACACCCTCCCGCTGGCCTATTACGCTAAGGGCGCCGTATACGATTTTCTCGGACGTGCTCTTCTTGCCGTCGAGCATTATCCGGTTGATGAACTGCTGAACCATCACGCTGTTGTAGACCGGATCAGGTTGCGTCGTTCTCTTGGTTGCTGGTCCCCTGCGAGGCATTCGGTCCTCCGACTTCCTACTTGGTCTTCTTGGTCCCGTACTTGGAACGTCCCTGCGAGCGTTCCTCGACGCCCGCGGCATCGAGGGCGCTCCTGATGACCTTGTAGCGCACACCCGGAAGGTCTTTGACCCTTCCGCCGCGCACCAGGACGATGGAGTGCTCCTGCAGGTTATGCCCGATTCCCGGGATGTAGGCCGTGACCTCTATGCCGTTGGTAAGTCTTACACGGCATATCTTGCGAAGCGCGGAGTTCGGCTTCTTGGGAGTGGTCGTCTTTACCTGCGTGCAGACACCGCGCCGCTGCGGACACCCCTGAAGGGCCGGAGCCGAGGTCTTTTGAACCTTCCGCTTTCTGCCGTTGCGGACCAACTGGTTTATCGTGGGCAATACCTGCCTCCCGTCATTTTCCCGAAAAACGTACCCGGCCCTTGAGGCCGGGGTAGTTTCACACTAAAAAGCGGCGCACTAGCGCCGAAGTGTGAATGTACCATCACTCGTCGGTGCTGTCAACGTCTTTGCCGGCTTCTTCGCCCTTGATAGCGCGCCTTGCCCGCGATTTTGTGGTTTCTGCCTCGCTCATGAACTCGTCTTCCACGTCACGGAGATCGAGGTCTTCGGAGGGTATTCCACCCATCCTGAATATATCCATAGCATCCAGCGGGGGTTGCAGTTCGGGCAGCGTCTCGCCGGTGTAAAGTGGCTCCCATTCCTCGCCCATCGGCTTTACGTTTATGCGGCGGTACTGCTTCATGCCGGAGCCCGTCGGAATCAGTTTGCCAATGATGACGTTCTCTTTCAGACCAAGAAGTCTGTCCACCTTGCCGGAGAGCGCGGCGTCCGTGAGGACCCGGGTGGTCTCCTGGAAAGAGGCCGCCGACAGGAACGACTCGGTCGCAAGGCTCGCCTTGGTTATACCGAGAAGGACTTCCTTGAACCTCGGTGGCTCGCCGCCTTCGCCGGATACGCGGCTGGTCTCTTCCTCGAACTCCATGTAATCGACGAGCTGACCGGGGAGGAACTCCGAGTCTCCGGGATCCGAGACGGTCACACGCTTGAGCATCTGGCGGACGATTATCTCGATATGCTTGTCGTGGATGTCCACTCCCTGGTCCTTGTAGACCTTTTGGACCTCACTGACGAGGTATAGCTGGACAGCCTCGCGGTTCACGATCTCGAGCAGCTCCTTGGGGTCGGCGGACCCCTCGGTGATCTGCGTGCCGGCGGCGACCATCTGGCCGTCCTTCACCAGCAGCTCGAGGCTCACCGGGATCTGGTACTCGTAATCCTTCGGATGGGTTTTGCCGTCCTCATCAAGCTCCTCGCCGTGGAGGATTACATCGTGGTACCTGTCACCCCTCTTGACCTCTACTTCGCCGCGGCTCCACGCAAGGTACGCCTGGCCTTTGGGCTTGCGCGCCTCGAAAAGCTCTACGACTCTGGGGAGGCCGTGTGTGATGTCACGACCGGCACCGGCGTAGACCCCGCCGAAGTGGAACGTCCTCATCGTAAGCTGCGTGCCGGGCTCGCCGATCGACTGGGCCGCGATGATACCTACGGCTTCGCCCATCGGCACGGTTCCACCGGTCGCCAGGTTGCGGCCGTAGCACTTCGAGCACACGCCATACTTGGCCCTGCACGTCAGGACCGAGCGGACTCGGACCTCTTCGATGCCCGCGTCCGCGAGCTGGCGCGCCTGCGCCTTCATGATCTCCTGGCCGGCCTCGAGGATGACCCCGCTCTTGACCTTTATCTTCTCGAGGGAGTTACGGGCAACGACGCTCTGGTTGATGTCGCCGTCGACCATGACCTTGACCGGGACCCCTCGGTCTGAGCCACAGTCCTCCTCGCGCACTATGACGTCCTGTGCGACATCCACGAGGCGGCGCGTAAGGTACCCGGAGTCTGCGGTCCTGAGGGCCGTGTCGGCCAGGCCTTTGCGGGCGCCGTGCGTGCTTATGAAGTACTCCAGGACTGTCAGGCCCTGGCGGAAGTTGGACGTGATGGGCGAAGCAATAATCTCGCCCTTCGGGTCCTCGACGAGGCCTTTCATGCCCGCGAGCTGCTTGATCTGCTTCAGGTCGCCTCTGGCGCCCGAGTTGGCCATCATGTAGATGGGGTTGAACTGGTCGAAGTTCTCCTCCATCTTGGTCGCGACCAGGTCCGTGGCTTCGTGCCACACATCGACGACGCGGCTGTGGCGCTCTACCTCAGTCAGGAAGCCACCGCTGTACTCGTCCTCGATCTTGGATATCTTCTTCTCGGCGTCCTCGAGTATCTTGGGCTTCTCGGGTGGGACCACGATATCGCTGACGCTGATCGTGACGCCCGCCCTCGTCGCGTAATGGAAGCCGGTCTCCTTGATCTGGTCAAGGATCCTGGCCACCACGCTCGAGTCGTAGGTGTCGGCTATCTGCTCTACTATCTCAGCGATCTCTTTCTTGCCCACCGGGCGGTTCTGGTATGGGAAGTCCTCCGGCAGCGCGCGGTTGAAGATGATGCGACCGGTGGATGTCTCGATGATCTCGCCGTCCATCCTCACCTTGACAAGCGCCTGCAGGTGGACCTTTCCGAAGTCCTGGGCCAGCACTGCCTGGTCGGGATTGGAAAACACCTTGCCCTCGCCGAGCGCACCTTCCTTTATCGCGTTGAGGAAGTAGCAGCCGAGCACCATGTCCTGCGTCGGGCTGACGATGGGCCGGCCATGCGCGGGTGACAGTATGTTGTGCGCGGACAGCATGAGTATGCGTGCCTCGGCCTGAGCCTCGGCGGACAGCGGCAGGTGGACCGCCATCTGGTCCCCGTCGAAGTCGGCGTTGAAGGCGGTACAGACCAGTGGGTGTATGCGGATGGCCTTGCCCTCGACCAGCATCGGCTCGAAAGCCTGTATGCCGAGGCGGTGGAGCGTCGGAGCCCTGTTGAGCATGACCGGGTGCTCCTGGATGACCTTCTCGAGGACGTCCCAGACGATAGGGACCATCCTGTCGATCATCCGCTTCGCGCCCTTGATGTTGTGGGCGAAGCCAAGATCGACAAGGCGCTTCATGACGAAAGGCTTGAACAGCTCGAGCGCCATCTGCTTCGGCAGGCCGCACTGGTGGAGCTTGAGCTCGGGTCCGACCACGATGACCGAACGGCCTGAGTAGTCGACTCGCTTACCGAGGAGGTTTTGCCTGAAGCGGCCCTGCTTGCCCTTGAGCATGTCGGAGAGCGACTTCAGCGGGCGGTTTCCCGGCCCAGTCACGGGACGGCCGCGGCGTCCGTTGTCGAACAACGCGTCGACGGCCTCCTGGAGCATTCTCTTCTCGTTGTTCACGATGATCTCGGGCGCGCCGAGGTCGAGCAGTCTTTTGAGCCTGTTGTTTCGGTTGATCACACGCCTGTAGAGGTCGTTTAGGTCGGAGGTCGCGAAGCGGCCTCCGTCGAGCTGCACCATCGGCCGCAAGTCCGGCGGGATGACCGGCACCACGTCGAGGATCATCGCCTCGGGCCTGTTGTCGGTCTTGAGGAACGCCGAGACTACCTTGAGCCTCTTGGTGGCCTTGTTTCGCTTCTGTCCCTTGGACGTCTTGATCGTCTCACGGAGCTCCTCGCCCTCTTTCTCGAGGTCGAGGTTCAGCAGCAGCTCACGCACGGTCTCCGCGCCCATGCCGCCGCGGAAATAATCGCCGTAGCGCTCGCGCAAGTCGCGAAACTTCTGGTCCTCGTCAATGAGCTGCTTGGCGTCGAGGTTCTTGAAATCCTCCAGGAGCCCCTTGAGGTACTCCACCTGCCCGTTGAGCTGCTCGCGGTTGTCGTCCATCTCTTTGGCCAGAGAATCACGGAGTTTCTTTATCTTCTTGTCGAAAGCCGAGACCTCTTTGGCGACCTCTTTGTCGCTCTGCTTCTCGAGGTCGGCGATGCGGTCTTCTTTGCTCTTCGGGTACTCGGCGGCCTTCTTCTTGGACTCTTTCTCAATCGCCTTTACCTGCTTGTCCCGCTCGGTCTCGAGCTCTTTGATCTTCTTGTCCAGCTCGACTTTCTCTTCGGTCTGGCGGTCGGCGACCAGGTCACGGATCTTCTTTGTGCGCTTCTTCAGGCTGTCGATGCGCTTGGAAATTGTGAGCTCCTCGTCCGGCGGCGCCGGGGCCATGCTCATCGGGCCCTCTATCTCGTGAAGCCTGTCCTCCCAGTCGGTGAGATTGTCATCGAGCTCGAAGGCGAGCTTGTCGCGCTCTTTCTCGATGTGCTCCCGCTGGATCTCGAGCTCCTTCTCGGGCGAATCGGGAAGCTCGCGGATCATCTTGAGGTAGTCGTCGCGCTCGTTCTGCATCTTGGAATCGTACTGTCCCATGAGGCTCGCGATGCGCTCTTCCTTGGTCCTCGGCTCCTCGGCGGCTTTTTTCTTTGACTCGCGCTCGATGGCGCGGATGAGCTTGTCGCGCTCTGCCTCGAGCTCTTTTATCTTCTTGTCCAGCTCTTTCTTCTCGGGCGTCTCCATCGACTTGAGTTGATCACTTACTTCTGTGAGGCGCTTCTCAAGCCCGACCAGGCGCTCGGGGATGCCGGCGGCCTTGATGTACAGCTCCATCCTCTCGGTGAACACCGGGAGGTTTTCGCCGACGAGCTCTCTGTGCCGGCCCGCGAGCTCGCCCTCGAGCTCCGCGATCTCCCCGTCGAGTCGCTCCTGGAGCTGGGGCATGTCCTTCTCGCGCTTTTCTTTCTTGACGTCCACCACGATGTACGAGGCGAAGTAGAGCACCCGCTCGAGGCTCTTGGAAGGGAGGTCGAGGAGATAGCCCATGCGCGAAGGCACACCCTTGAAGTACCAGATGTGCGAGACCGCGGCGGCCAGCTCTATATGGCCCATCCGCTCTCGCCGCACCTTGGAGCGCGTGACCTCTACGCCGCAGCGCTCGCAGATCATGCCCTTGAAGCGGACCCTCTTCTTGTATTTCCCGCAGGAGCACTCCCAGTCCCTCGTGGGGCCGAATATCTTCTCGCAGAAGAGGCCTTCCTTCTCGGGCTTGAGCGTGCGGTAGTTTATGGTCTCGGGTTTCTTGACCTCACCGTTGGACCAGTTTCGGATCTGGTCGGCGGTGGCGAGGCCTATCCTGAGGCTGCTGAATTCGTTGACGTCGAGCAAGTTCCCCTCCTACTCGTAGAGCTCCGCGCTCTCGTCTTCTTCCGTTCCGGCTATCGGTTGGTTGGTTCGGAGGTCTATGCCAAGCTCTTCCGCGGTCCTGAAGACATCCTCTTCGGACTCCTGGATCTCGATAGGCTCGCCACCTTCGTTAAGCACCTCGACATCGAGACCGAGGGACTGCATCTCTTTGATCAGGACCTTGAACGATTCCGGGATCCCCGGCTCCGGTATGTTCTCGCCTTTGACGATCGCCTCGTAGACCTTCACACGGCCAATGACGTCGTCGCTCTTCACCGTAAGAAGCTCCTGCAGGGCGTAGGCGGCGCCGTACGCCTCCAGCGCCCAGACCTCCATCTCGCCGAAGCGCTGCCCGCCGAACTGTGCCTTGCCACCGAGCGGCTGCTGCGTGACGAGGGAGTACGGGCCTGTGGAGCGCGCGTGGATCTTGTCGTCGACGAGGTGGATGAGTTTTAACATGTAGATATGTCCTACGGTCACGTCGTTCTCGAACGGCTCGCCCGAGCGGCCGTCAAACAGCCTCGCCTTGCCGGAGGTGGGGAGCCCTGCCTTCTTGAGGCTCTGGACTATCTCCTCTTCCGTGGCGCCGTCGAAGACCGGCGTGGTCACGTGGCAGGTGCCCTGCCCGTCGAAACCCTCGTGCGCGGCCCAACCGAGGTGGGCCTCGAGGATCTGTCCGATGTTCATTCGCGACGGCACACCCAGCGGGTTGAGCACCATGTCTACCGGCGTGCCGTCCTCAAGGAACGGCATGTCCTCTATCGGCAGCACCTTGGAGATGACGCCCTTGTTGCCGTGCCTCCCGGCCAGCTTGTCGCCCTCGCGGATCTTGCGCCTCTCGGCTACGTTTACCCTGACCAGCTCGTTGACGCCGGGGGGAAGCTCGTCTTCCTTGATTATCACCACACCGCCGGCTTTCTCGACGGCGTTCCTTATCTCGGTGGCCCGTTCCTTGCTCACCTTTTCGGCGATGTTGATCGGAGCCTCTTCGACGAGTTGCTTGGCCTCTCTGTACTCAAGGTTGGTGACCGCCATGACCGCCCTGGTGACCGGGTCTTTCTTCTCGCCGTAAGAGTAGAGGGTCACGTCGACCTTGCTCCGCGAAAACATCTTGACGTCGATCACTTTGCCGGATTCACCGTGCGGCACCTTGAGTGAGGTGTCACGGACCTCGCGCGCCTTCTCTCCGAAGATCGCCCTGAGGAGCTTCTCTTCGGCGGTCAGCTCGGTCTCGCCCTTAGGGGTCACCTTTCCCACAAGGACATCGCCGGCCTTGACCTTGGCGCCTATGCGGATGATCCCCTCTTCGTCCAGGTCTTTGAGGACCTCCTCCTGGACGTTGGGGATATCGGCGGTAATATCTTCCTCGCCGAGCTTGGTGCTCCGCGCCTCGACCTCGTGCTCCTCGATATGGATGGAGGTCAGCACGTCGTCGCGGACCAGCCTCTCAGAGACGATGATGGCGTCCTCGAAGTTGTAGCCTTCCCACGGCATGAAAGCGCAAAGGAGGTTGCGGCCGAGTGCGAGCTCGCCCTCGTCGGTGCATGGCCCGTCACCTATGACCTCTCCCTTCTCGACCTTCTCGCCCTCCTCGACGAGTGGCCGCTGGTTGATGCAGGTTCCCTGGTTGGAGCGCTCGAACTTCTCGAGCCTGTATACGTCACGCTTGCCGTCTTTCTTACGGATCTCGATCATCTCGGAATCTACGTTGCTCACCAGGCCCGCGTTCTTCGCGGATATGACGTCGCCCGTGTCCTTGGCGGCTCGGAATTCCATTCCGGTCGCGACCAGTGGAGCTTCCGGCTTTACCAGGGGTACCGCCTGCCTCTGCATGTTGGAGCCCATAAGGGCACGGTTCGCGTCGTCATGCTCGAGGAAAGGTATCAGCGCCGTGGCTACACTCACGGTCTGGCGCGGCGAGACATCCATGTACTCGACATTTTTGGCGTCGACCATCGAGACCTCTTCACCCAACCTCGGGGCGCGGCACAGGACGCGGTCGTTCTTAAACTTGCCGGTCTTGGTCAGCGGCGCGTTGGCCTGGGCTATCACGAACTTGTCCTCTTCGTCCGCGGTCAGGTAATGGATATCGTCCGTAACGACTCCCTTTTTCACCTCGCGGTAAGGCGAGAGGAGAAAGCCGAACTCGTTGATGCTGGCATACGTGGAAAGGTTGCCTATAAGCCCGATGTTGGGACCTTCAGGGGTCTCGATGGGGCACATGCGGCCGTAGTGTGACGAGTGAACATCTCTCACCTCGAACCCGGCGCGCTCGCGGGAAAGACCTCCGGGGCCGAGCGCCGAGAGCCTGCGCTTATGAGTCAGCCCGGCCAGCGGATTTGTCTGGTCCATGAACTGGGAGAGCTGGCTGGAGCCGAAGAACTCCTTGATGGCGGCCACTACCGGCCTGATGTTTATCAGCGTCTGGGGCGTGATGGAGTCGACGTCCTGTGTGGTCATGCGCTCCCTGACGACGCGCTCCATGCGCGACAGCCCGATGCGGATCTGGTTCTGGATGAGCTCGCCGACCGTGCGGACGCGGCGGTTCCCGAAATGGTCTATGTCGTCTATTTGCCCGCCAAGACCTTCATGCAGGTTGACTATGTAGCGGACCGACTCGAGGATGTCTTCCTTTGTGAGGACGGTCGTGTCCATAGGCACCTTGAGCTCAAGCTTCTTGTTGAGCTTATAGCGACCCACGCGTGCGAGGTCGTAGCGCCTCTCGTTGAAGAAGAGGTTATCGAGCAGGCCCTTGGCGCTGTCCACCGTCGGCGGCTCGCCGGGCCTCAGCTTTCGGTATATATCAATAAGAGCTTCTTCCCTGGTGTTTGTATGGTCGCGGTCAAGGGTCGCGGCGATTGACTCCGCGCCGTTGAAAAGGCGGAGGAGCTCTTCGTTGTTTTCATAGCCGAGAGCCCTCAGGAGCACCGTCACCGGCTGACGCCGCTTGCGGTCGATCCTGACCCCCAGGGTGTCTTTCTTGTCCATCTCCAACTCGAGCCAGGCGCCCCTCGACGGGATTATCTTGCCCGTGTATAGCGCCTTATCGGTATCCTTGTCTACCTCGAGGTCGTAATATACTCCGGGGGAGCGGACGAGTTGGCTGACCACCACGCGCTCCGTTCCGTTGAAGATAAAGGTGCCTTTTTCGGTCATGAGCGGGAAATCGCCCATGAACACCGACTGCTCCTTTATCTCGCCGGTCTCCCGGTTTATGAGGCGCACGTCCACAAAGAGCGGCGCCGCGTAGTTCATGTCTTTTTCTTTACATTCCTCTACCGTGAACTTGGGCTCGCCGAAAGTGTGTTCGCCAAACTCCACGGCCATGGTGCCCGTGAAATCCTCGATCGGCGAGATGTCACGGAAGATCTCCTCGAGGCCTTCCCCTTTGAACCATTCGAAGGATCGCTTCTGAATGGAGATCAGGTCTGGGACAGGTAAGACCTCGGGAATCTTGGCGTATGAGACTCGCTTACGTTTTCCATGAAGTGCAACCGACAAAAAGATCCCCCCCGACGACTGAGAATGGGCTAGAATAGGACCTACAAATTATTCCCTCGCGCTGTGCAACCGTTCCAACCACGCAAACTTGCATAATACCAATTTTGACCAGCGCAGTCAACGAATTGGACGCTTTCTTAACATTCGAAGTTCCGCGTCATCACCGTTGCAGGGCCTTACGGCCTCCGGTCGCACCTCCCGCTGCTTGTGATTCCTTCGTGTTCTTACCGACAATCCCTCTTGCGGGTTTGCGGGTACGCCACTGAATCACGGGTGGTTTGTTGACAAGCGCATTTACTGAC
>DATCGY010000110.1:0-6977 GCA_036508635.1 Candidatus Anoxymicrobiaceae bacterium | reverse complement strand
CATAACGCTGCTACAGAACTCGTTGGAGCGGGAGCGCCTGCTTGACTCCCTGAGCAGGTCGGAGGAGCTCTACAGGACGCTCGTTGAGGTCAACGCTTCCACGATCAAGGACGAGGACGGAAACCCCACTGCGATTGTGGCCGTTGTGAGGGATATCGCGGAGCGCAAGAAGGCAGAAGAAGCCCTGCGTGAAAGCGAAGCCCGTCTCAGAGCGATAGCCGAAGCAGCACGGGACGCGATCCTCCTGATTGACGGTGACGCGAATATCTGCCAATGGAACCCGGCAGCTGAAAGGATGTTCGGGTATAAGGCGGATGAAGTCATGGGTCGGAGTGAATCGATCATTGTGTCTGAAGCTTATCGTCAACAGTATACGGAAGCCATGCGGGTACTACTTGAAACTGGTGACGCTATCATCACCGGGGGCAAGCCGACCGAGATCATAGTGAGGAGAAAAGACGGAACCGAGTTCCCGATCGAAGCAACCACCTCCAGCTTCGAGGTAGGTGGCAAACGCTATGCCGAGGCAATAATGCGTGATATATCCGAGCGCAAGGCCGCCGAGGAGGCGCTGCAGAAGAAAGAGCATCAGCTTTCCCTGATTTTCGACAATGTTACCGAATCTATGTTTGACCTGTCTGTCGAACCAGATGATCGTTATCGTTTTCTCACTGTCAATGACGCCTTCCTCAGAGCTACAGGACTGCTTGCGAACCAGGTCGTTGGTAAATATGTTAATGAAGTAATTCCTGAACCGTCTTTAACGCTGGTTCTCGCAAAATACAAACAGGCAATTCAGGAGAACACTACGGTAAGGTGGGAAGAGGTTACTGACTATCCAGCGGGACGTAAATATGGCGATGTTGCTGTTACTCCGATCTTCGATTCAAGCGGCTGCTGCACAAACCTCCTGGGAAGCGTGCATGATATTACCGAGCGCAAGCGCGTGGACGCACTGATAGCGCGGCTGAACTTACTGAAGGAGAACCTCCTCGGCACCGGCAGCCTTGATGTGAAACTCAAGCTGATCACTGACGAGGTCGTCGAGAGTTTTGGAGCTGACTTTGCCCGGATCTGGACAATAGGAGCAGGAGACCTGTGCGAAGAAGGCTGCCTGCACGCAATGGCCAAGGAGGTCCAACATCTCTGCCGCGACCGGACCCGGTGTCTCCACCTTGCTGTCAGCTCGGGACGCTACACCCATATCGACGGCGGACATCGCAGGGTACCATTGGGTTGCTACAAGGTAGGGCGCGTCGGATCCGGCGAGGAACCCTCCTTCATCACAAATGAAGTAACAATCGATCCGCGCGTGCACGACCGCGAGTGGGCCGGGGCTCTCGGCCTGGTCTCTTTTGCCGGCTACCGGCTTCTGTCAAGGGAGGGAGGGCCAATCGGGGTTTTGGCCCTCTTCAGCAAGATGGCGATTGCTGTCAGCGAAGAGATCATTCTTGAAGACCTGGCGAACACGGTCTCCCAGGTAATCCAAAGAGGGGTAGCGGAAGAAGCGCTTCGCGAGAGCGAGGTGCGCTTCCGTACCGTCGCGGATTTCAACTACGACTGGGAGACGTGGAGGGGGCCTGACGGCACATACGTCTACGTCTCTCCTTCCTGCGAGCGAGTATCTGGTTACCGCCCCGAGGAGTTCATGGCCGACCCGGAACTGTTCGTACGCCTAGTGCATCCAGACGACCGCGAAGCGGTCATCTCGCATTTCGAGGAAGAGCTCACGAGTCAGCACGCGCTGCACCTGGAGTTTCGCATCATCGACCGTGAAGGATCGGAGCACTGGATCGGCCACACCTGTCAACCGGTCCACAAAGAAGACGGGACGCCCCTGGGTCCGCGCGCCAGCAACCGCGACATAACCGAGCGAAAGGAGACCGAGGCGGAACTCGGCAAACACCGGGAGAATCTGGAGGATTTGATCAAGGAGAGGACCGCTGAGCTGGAGAAGCTGAACACTCGGCTACGGGTCGAGATATCCGAGCGCGAGATGGCCGAGAAGGAGTTGCTGAGGCTGAACGAGGAGCTCGACGCCTACGCCCGCACGGTGTCGCATGAGCTGAGGACGCCGCTCGCCGGAATATGGCTGGCTCTTGAATACCTGGAGCGGATATCCGGTGAACTATCGACCGAGCGCTTTGAAGAAGAAGCCAGGGATACCGTGCTGAAGGCCAAGTCGACCGTGAAGAAGGCCGACGAGCAGGTCAAACGCCTGCTGGAGCTGGCGGAGGCGGGGCAGGTGCCCACCAATGTCTTAGATGTGGACGTGTCCGAGATAGTTGGCGAGGTCCTCTTCGATATCGAGGAGGAGCGCTCGCGGTCCGGGGCAAGGGTCGAGCTGAATGGCGACCTGGGCCTGATCAGGGCCAACCCGACCCACATCCACCAGCTGTTCTCGAACCTGATAGTGAACGCCGTCAGGCACTGCGATAGCAGGGAGCCGCAGATAGATATAGCGCTGCTCGGCCAGGAATCGGGCACGGGCAGGAGGTACCTGGTGAGGGACAACGGTTCAGGGATACCACCCGAGCTCATAGACCAGCTCTTCAGTCCCTTCGTCAAGCGCGAGGGCGGGGGAACCGGCACCGGGCTTGCCATCGTGGAAAAGATAGTCAAGATCTACAATGGCTCGATCAGGGCCTACAACGATAACGGAGCCTGCTTCGAATTTGTCCTCTACGACTATCAGCGCTCGGGAGTCCCAAACGTCCGCATATAAAGAAAGATCGGCCCGCTTAGGTAGAATCCGCTATGGAATGTACGTTGACTAGACCTTTGCATGCGGAAGCATACTCAAAGTTTAGGCCGTAAACCACTGCCGTTGCTGCATGTGCGGCCTCGTGAACCGGCTCGTTCAGAATGCACGCCTTGTCAAGCGCATTTCGTGCTAGCGTGGCGCGGGTGAAGCGGCTCGCTTGATATGCACGCCATTGCATCGTTGCAACACCATTCAGTTGAGAAGCGATATGACAAGGTCGGGCGACGGTAATGCCAGGAGCGCCAAGCAACCAAGCCGGAAGGCTTAGATCATGGTAAGATGCCAGCGTTCTAGGAGGCATTTGGGAAATGCCAGTCACAGCAATCTTGTGCGGTACAATCCCGGCGAGGAACCATGTGAAGAACAACGGCATCAAACGAGTAAGAATTCCTTATTTGTTGTAAGCGTTTGAACGTAGAAATGAAGACGCGAAAACTCGTCTTTACTGGAGAATCACTTTCTTGAGAAGACCGGTATCCATCAAAGGCAAGAGTCGGCAAGGCATGAGGCGACTCGCTGCAAAGGGCTCGCTTCTTTCGCTGGTCCTGGCGGTTCTTCTGCTGGTTCCAGTTACCGGATCACTGGCCTACGGCGATTCCATCAACGCGACGCCAGCGGTGACCTCGATGAGCCCCAACTCGGGCGCCCAAGGCACAACGGTGAATGTAACTGACCTCGAGGGAACTAACTTTTATGGGACCCCCACGGTATGGTTGCAGGCAATAGGGCAGAGCAACATAACGGCTACCAACGTTATTCTAGCTTCCTCCAGCAAGCTGGATTGCAGCTTCGCACTGCCTCTTGATGCGGCAACAGGAAGTTGGGAACTGCACGTGAAGAATCCCGACGGGCAGAGCGCTTCCCTGCCAGGCGCCTTCACGATGAAAAATGGCTCCGCCATCACATGGTACTTCGCGGAAGGCAGCACGCGGCCCAACTTCGACTCGTACTTCACTATACAAAACCCGGGCGGCACGATTGCCCACGTCACACTGACGTACATGACCGGGGTCGGTACCATACGAACCCAGAACGTCAAGGTGCCGGCGACCTCCAGGGCAACCATCCATCCGGCGAATGTTCTGGGAATCGGGAACGGTCCCGCACATGATTTCTCTACTGTTGTCACATGCACCAGCGGGCAGCAGGTGGTGGTGGAGCGCCCCATGTACTTCGACTACACGGGAACCGGCATCTATAACTGGAACGGGGGCTCTGACGTGCTTGGAGCGACATCTTCCTCCAAGTCCTGGTACTTCGCGGAAGGGACCTGCAGGCCGGGGTTCGATACTTACTTCTGCGTGCAGAACCCGGGAGGCACCAGGGCCAACGTCAAGCTAAAGTACATGAAGGGTGACGGGACGACCGTCACGGACCAGGTGACCGTGGCTCCACACACGCGCTCGACAGTGGTCCCCAGAAGCAAACTTGGAACAGGCAACGATACGGCTCACGACTTCTCGACGGCGGTGACATCCGACCAACCGATAATCGCCGAACGCCCGATGTACTTCAACTACAACGGCGCCTGGACGGGTGGTCACGACGTCGTGGGGGCAACCTCCCGGTCCTCGGTCTTCTACTTCGCCGAGGGGACGTGCAGGCCCGGCTTCGATCCCTACTTCTGCGTACAGAACCCGGGGGGCGCGGCGGCTGGCGTCACGCTCAGATACATGAAGGGCGACGGAACTAGCGCATCCGACGAGGTGACCGTGGCTCCGTACTCGCGCTCGACGGTGGTCCCCCGGAACATTCTAGGGACCGGGAACGATACGGCTCACGACTTCTCGACAGAAGTAACATCCGACCAGCCGATAATCGTCGAGCGCCCAATGTATTTCAATTACCAAGGCGCATGCACCGGGGGAAGCGACGTGATGGGGGCGACTTCCCCATCGTCCACGTTCTACTTCGCGGAAGGCACCTGCAGGCCGGGGTTCATCCCTTACTTCACCATACAGAACTCAGGGAGCGCCTCGGCGAACGTCACACTGACGTATATGAAGGGGGACGGGACGTCGGTTCAAGACTACGTGACAGTCGCACCCAATGCCCGATCCACGGTGTCCCCGATCAACAAGCTGGGCACAGGCAGTGACATCGCGCACGACTTCTCGACGACGGTGACGTCAGACCAGCCGGTCATCGCGGAGCGCCCGATGTACTTCGACTACGGAGGGTGGACGGGTGGCTCGTGCGTGGTGGGTTACGGACCTTACTATCAGATCGGCGGCTCGAAGACACTCGAGGGCATCCCCCTGCCGGCTTACTCGGGCAAGGTGGGGCGCGAACAACACCTCTGCCTGACGATGAGCCAGGAACCGCCTGCAACTCACTACGCGGTTTCGAACACCCCGGTGGCTGCCCAGAATGGAATGGCCTGGCAGGAGTCCGGGGGGCCCGGCTACGGTGCCTGGGGCAAAGCTCCGCCTGTCGATGATGAACGCTACTACATCTGCATGCGTTGGAACTACACGGACATGCACGGCCAGCCGATCCTGGCCTCTAAGAACTGGTATTACCGAAAGAGAGTCCTGGTTATCAACCCGGCCAACAACAAGAGGGTAGTTGCCTCAATCATAGAGTACGGCCCGGCACCGTGGACGGGCCGGGTTTCCGGCCTTTCGCCGGAGGCGATGTTGGCCCTGGGGGCTGTGACCGATAACAACCTGACTTACTACTGGGCGCTCGACCAGAGTCTTCCTCCGGGACCAATCTGATCGCGACAGACCCATATAATGGCGAAGTCGCGAGAGGCACGCGGGGTTTCAGAGAAAGATGACAGGCGATTTAGACATTACCGGCATACAGAAACCACGGCGAGCCGTTTGAAGGAGATTCCGCATGCCCTGGGGTATGGCAGGACGAGGGTCCTACAGCCATTTGATTCGAGGATCCTACCTTATATTCTCGATGGCTGCTTTCGCGTGGAGGTCAGCGCCACAGGTGATCCCGCCGCGTTCGCTTGCGAAGGGGTACCAGATCCACTCAAGTGATGCCTCAACATGATGACCGAGAACAGCGACCGTGCGCGCCTCGGGCATGAACTCAGCGATCTTGGCCCTGCCGTCCTCGGGATAGGATCCAACCGAAGCAACCGCTCATCGTGAGTGGGGACCCTGGGTGCATCTACGCGTTCTCCTGGCAGACGCCGATATTGCCGCCCCCTCGAGCTGAAGGCCAGGCTGAAGACCGAGCCATCCAGGCCTTCGACTGGGACAATCGAGCTGGCCCCATGCCAGACCTGTGGGGTACCATATGCTCTCAGGGAGTAAGATGGGAGACTTCAGATCCAGCTCACTCCCACACTCGACGTGATATAGGCGCGACGGCTGATAAGGTCTTTCTTGCGCTTGCCGTTTGGCCGGACTTTATCGCCGTTATTTCCCTTAGTTGGCGCGAGTCACGGGAGGGCTCAAAGATGAAGTGTCAGGAATGCCAGGGCGAATACGATGACAGCTTCACTTTCTGTCCCTACTGTGGAAAGAGGGAAAAGGAGCCTGAACCTGCTACGCCTATGGAAAAACCCTTGACTTCGCGCGCAACGGAGGAGGTCAAGGAGGAGCGGCTTGTATTGGTCGTTGACGACGACGAGGGCATCATCAAGCTCTTTTCCATGAACCTGAGATTCAGTGGTTTCAAGGTAATTGCTGCCCTGGACGGCGAGCAGGCGGTCATGATAGCGCACCGCAAGAAGCCGGACGTTATCCTGCTGGACATTGCGATGCCGGGCCTGAATGGTTTCGCGGTGATCGAGAAGATCAGGAACTCAGAGCATATAAATCATATCCCGATAATAATTGTCTCCGCGTATTTTCACGATGAATACGTACAGAGAGCAAAGGCACTTGGCATAAGCGAGTACATAAGGAAACCTGTCGATCCCCGCGATGTCATCGATGCAATCGAGAGAGTGCTTGGCCAGTAGTGCAGGGGTCTTTCGAATCGCGGAAATGGAATACAATACTAATACAAGAGAACTTCTGCTCGGGGAGGAGGGGGGATGTTCTTCACTTATACCGAGGCTTCCCGAGAAGCCCTGGAAGGCCTGAGGGCCTTTTCCATGCTCAAGTGGTATATCGTGCCCCTGGTCCTCGTGGTGGCCTATATTCTTACCAAGGAGATCAAGGAATCGCGAGCGACGGGCAACTGGGACCCAATCCTAGCCGTGCTCGTCCTCGTCGGCTGCGATTTATTCAACGAGACCTGGAAC
>DATCGY010000109.1:0-4083 GCA_036508635.1 Candidatus Anoxymicrobiaceae bacterium | reverse complement strand
AAGCCGTACAAGCTTAGCCACGTTGTAGGACAACTGCTGGACGAACGCTGCCTGAACGTCATCGAATGTCCTGAAGGTCGATGCCGGAGGCGTGGGAGCGCCAACACGTTTCCAACCGGTCATGAGGGTACAGCCCTCGTTCAGGGCCTGCTCTAGTACGCTTGTGAGCATGACTGCGTTACCGGCCGTGTATGAGAAGTTGTTGCCCGTAGAGGTCGGCTCGACGCAGCCTACGATCGAGTAGTCGCGGGCATCCTCCAGGGAGTAACCATCTACCTGGAGCTGCTCGATGATGACCTCATCGCAGTAGAAGGCGACGCCAGCGCCCCGTCGGTGCGTTTGCATCGCCCTTCTGAGGAAATCATCGGTTGTCTTACGGGAGATCCTCACGCTCAGGTTGTTGGAAAGGGCCTTGATGTCTTCGAGAGCTTCAAGGAACAGGAGGGAGACTTCATTGGTAGCGTCCTCGCCCTCGCGGTCCACCCCGCCGAGGGTCAGGTTGTTCGAGCCCGCAAGCCCCTGGCCGTTATTGTTCGACATGGGCAGCGGCGGCAGCAGCACGTTGGCGATCTTGACGAAGTACTCCTCCACCACCTCCAGCGCTTGCTCGCGGGTTATTCTTCCCGATTCGATGTCCGTCCTGTAGAACGGGTACAGGTACTGGTCCACGCGACCCGGGGATAGCACGTCGGGGACACCGTAGCTGATAGAGAGTACGACCTGCGTCATCCACAGGGATTGCATCGCCTCCATAAACGTGGTCGGGGGGTTGGCGGGCACCCTCCTGCACCGCGCGGCGATATCCAGCAGTTCCTGTCTCCTGGCTCCCTGGGCGTTCGCCGCTTTCCGTTCAGCAAGCGCGGCGTACCTGTTCGAGTAGTCGCAAACCGCCTTTGAGGTGATGATGACGGACTCGTAGAAGTCTTTTCGCCGCGTGTAGTCTTTCTCGTTTTCCTCCAGGCCACCAAGAGCTTCGTACGCCTTCTGCCAGATGCCGTGAAAACCGAGTTGGAAGACGCGCCGGTAGCCGGGAACCGTGTGGCCCTGCATGTCGAGCACGAGAAGTGAGAGGTCCGGCAGCAGGTCCTGGGCCGTGGCCGCTGTATGCCGCATCTTGTAGGTGCCTTTGACGTCTCCCTCGATTGCGTAGAGCGTGGTCTTTATCGCTTTCCTCACCCCACCGTGCCCTTTAATGATGCGGCGGGCTGACCGGGGTCCGTACTTCGGTGGGCCATCGTAGGCGCCTTCCTGCTCCCAGAGTTCGAGCTTCCGATCTCTGACGCTTCGGCCACGCCAGAACGGAAGGATCTCGTACTCCAACTCCCGCAGTTCCTCTTCGGAGATGTCATACGGCTTTGGTCCCCCAAGGTCTTGCCCTTTCTGGCGCAGGAATGAGAAGTCGTAGTTGGCGGCACGCTCCACATCGAGAACCGGAGAAAGGACCTTGCCGGTTTTAACACCCACAAGAAGCTCGTCGTCGTCTATGCGGACAGAGATGTTGGCCAGGGTTTCGGACAAGGCTGATGCCGCACGAAGACTGGGAGACGCTCCCTCCATCTTTCGCCATCCTGCAGTGAAGTAACGAGGGCGCTCGATGTCGACCTCGTAGGGGCTTGAAAGCAGGCGCTCCTTCGCTTTCAGTGCTCGATTTGAAACGGCCTCGTTCGCCATCTTGTCAGACTCCCGCTGGCCCGTTCTCCCCTTGAACTGTTGACTCTATCCTATTCTAACGCGAGCGCTCATTGAGGCATATCAACGGGGACAAAGGTCTGATAAGAGCCATCAGGGTTCAATCCAGTACATTGACATTGCGTACGCCACGAGACACCTTGGTGTCGGAGGACCAACACCATCCTGGGCACATGTCTTGAGGAGTGGATTCAGCTATAAGAACGCGCGTTAATTGCGTTATTTCCCATCGGTCAGGGATCGGCACCTCCTGGAGAAGGTCGTGGAGCGGGTGCTGGGGCTCACTCAGTCCCTGTATTTACTCACAACCTCGTTACATATCGAAAGTGCTTCCCGAAGTTTATAATCGTGACGCAGTGGCAGAATATCGAAACGGCGTTCAATAGGATTGAGAGCGATAGACCTCTATTCATCCGACCTGAAAGATGTTCTCACAAGCCTCGGCGCCCAGCCCTCGGGCTTGAGCGATACCGAAGTTGAAGCCCGGCGCGCGCGTTACGGAATCAACCAGTTGCCCGACCCGGAGGTGCGGACCTGGCCCAGGATCCTGTTCGCCCAGGTCAAGAACCCGCTCATCCTCATACTCGTGGCCGCCTCGATAATCTCTTTCTTTCTCGGCGAACGGCTCGAGGTCTACGTCATCCTCGCCATCGTCATCGTGAACACGGGGCTCGGCTTCTACCAGGAATACCGCTCGGAGCAAGCGGTCCGCGAGATACGACGCTACGTCACGCACCACGTCCGGGTCATGCGGGATGCGACATTGGTGCCGGCAGATGCACGCGAACTGGTACCTGGAGACGTCGTGGCACTGGGTATCGGTGACATCGTACCTGCCGACCTGCGCCTTCTGGAAGCAGAAGGATTAACCGTGGACGAATCGACCCTCACGGGGGAATCGATGCCCGTAGAGAAAGACCCACTCGCGGCAGTACCGAGTGAGCACTATGGTGTTTCCGACCTGTCCAATTGCGCATTGATGGGAACTACCGTGGAATCTGGAAATGCAGTCGGCTTGGTCGTCACCACAGGGCTCGAGACCGAGTTTGCCCGGACCGCACAATTGCTGTCCGCCAAGATCCCGCCGACCGAGTTCGAAAGGGGAATCCGCAGTTTCGGCAGGCTGCTGCTGGTGATCATCATAATCATGACGGTCTTCGTCTTCGTCGCCAACGCGCTCCTGCACCACGGCGTCATCCTCTCTTTGCTGTTCGCGCTTGCCCTCGCCGTGGGGATTACCCCGGAGGCTATGCCTATCATCATTACCATCAGCCTCTCCCGAGGAGCCCTTAAGATGGCGCGAGAGGACGTTGTGGTCAAGCGGTTGGCTGCCATCGAGAACCTCGGGAACGTGGATGTGCTGTGCTCCGACAAGACTGGTACTCTTACTCAGAACGAGGTCAGCGTCAAGGAGAGCCTCGACGCGGACGGAGAGCCGGATGACTCAGTACTGGAACTCGGGTGCATATGCAATTCAGCGCTGGTCAACCGGGGGAAGGTGGAGGGCAATAACGTCGACGCAGCCATCCTTCGCCACTTTCTGGAGAGCGAGACTGGAGTTCCCTCCTGGAACAAGCTCGAGACCGTCGAGTTTGATTTCAAACGCCGGCGCATGAGTGTCGTTGTGGAGAGAGATGGCCGCCGTCTTCTGGTCTGCAAAGGCGCGCCCGAGTCGATCCTTGGTGTTTGCACGGCTCTGCCGGAAGGGAAATCGCTAGACGAAGGCGAACGCGAACGCATTCATGCCCTCATCCATGCCATGGCGAACCTTGGGCTTCGTTCGGTTGCGGTGGCGCAGCGGGATGTCGAGGAAAAAGATGACTATGACGTCAACGACGAGCGAGACCTGGTCTTCCGGGGGCTCATCACGCTAGAGGACCCGCCTAAGAGCGACACTGACGAGGCGCTCGCGCTTCTGAGAGGGCTCGAGGTCGACTTCAAGCTCTTGACAGGTGACGACCCCGCAGTTGCCATGAGTGTATGCAGGTCTGTTGGCTTCGAAGTCCCGCCCGAACGGTTGATATGCGGCCACGAGCTCGAAGGGGCGGACCCCAGGCGCATGGCCGAACTGGTCGAGGGCCACGACGTTTTCGCGCGCGTCAACCCTGAGCAGAAGTTCTCTATCATCACCTCGCTGAGGGAGTCTGGGCGGGTCGTGGGGTACCTCGGGGATGGAGTGAACGACGCACCATCTCTGCGCGCGGCGGACGTCGGCATCTCGGTCGATACTGCGCTGGACGTAGCCAAAGGCGCCGCTGATATCATCCTTCTCGAACCAGGGCTGGAAGTGATCGCTACGGGCATCAGGGCAGGGCGCGAGGTCTTCATGAACATAACCAAGTACCTGCTGAACACCATGAGCGCCAACTACGGGAACATGGTGACGGTCGCCCT
>DATCGY010000108.1:0-6674 GCA_036508635.1 Candidatus Anoxymicrobiaceae bacterium | reverse complement strand
TCTCCGGTGAGCAACGGCGCACCGACGCGATACTCGACGCGGCGTTCGAGGTCTTCTCGGTCAGGGGCTACCATAACTCCACGGTCGACGACATAGCGCAACAAGCCGGCGTCAGCAAAGGTACTTGCTACCAGTACTTCTCGGGGAAGGAAGAGATTTTCCTCGCAACAATGGACCGGACCATGGATAAGCTTTTCGCCGAAGCGGAAGCCGCCGCAGCCGGGCAGAACAACGCGCTCGCACGGATGGGGTTCAAGGGAATGACGTTCGTTTCCAGGTTCAAGGAGCTGCAGTTCTTGTTCTTCGGCCTCTACACCGAGGTCCTGGGAGGCAACGAGAAGCTCCGGGTTAAGGCCAGTGAGCTCTTCGACAAGGTCGCGAGTTTCATAGCCAAGGACATCGATCTTGGAATGGAACAGAAGATATTCCGGAAGCTCAACCCTATGAACATCGGCTATGCGATGCTCGGAATCGCGCAGGCTGTCGGGAACCTTTCTCTCACGAATGACGACTTCGACCCCGTTGATTTCTTTGTGAGCCTGATGGAATTCATGCAACACGGCCTGATGGCTGAAACCAAGGAGGAATGACCCCGGCCGGGGTCCGGCAGCATTCGCAAAGCCCAAAACCAGCCACGCGAAAAAAATTCCTCAGTCCCCGAATAAGTCAATTTCACTGTCCGATAATTTCCTGATTTTACGTTTACATCTCGAAATTCAGTAACTATAATCCTACGCAGTAGTCAATCTGGCTATCTGGTCTTGATAACTCGCTGCAAGGCGGCGGCGGCAGTTCAAAGGGAGGGAGGAAATAGTGCCTGACTACGATGTTATAGTTGTCGGGGCCGGCCTCGGAGGCCTGACCACCGCAGCACTGGCCGCGAAGAGTGGAATGAAGACCCTCGTACTCGAACAATCAGACATCATCGGCGGATGTTGCTCCACGTTCGAGGTGGACGGCTACAAGTTCGATGTGGGCGCCTCTATAGTTGAGGTCATCCAGCCGCTCGAGCGCCTGTTCGAGATGCTGGGAGGCAAGGTCTCGGATTACCTCGAGCTCATCCCCTGCGATCCCATCTACTCGTTCATCACCGACGACGGGCAGCGCTTCTCGATTCCCACCGATATCGACGAGACAACGGAGCTGGTGAAGAGGATCGCTCCCGAGGACGTCGAGGGCTGGCACCGGTTCTGCAACACGGGGCTTTCCATGATCGATGAGATGATGGACGCGGTCATGCTCTCGCCCATGAACACTTTCAGCGAGGCGATGCAGCTTGGCATGAAGAACCCGCAGATCCTGAAGTTCGCGCCTACCTTCGCGCGCACCCACCAGGGCGTCATCCGCTCGTTCTACAAGAACCCGGTCATGCTCCAGTCGGCAGCGTTCCAGTCTTATTTCGCGGGCGCCCCACCAGAGCTAGGCAGCGGCGTGTTCGGCTATATCGCGCTCTCGGAGCACCTCGGCATCTACTACCCGCGCGGCGGCATGATCGGAATCCCCAACGGGATAGCGAAGGCCGGTATGGACTACGGCCTGGAGATCGAGGTCAACCAGAAAGTCGAGAAGCTCCTCATGGAGAACGGCACGGCTTTCGGCGTGAAGCTCGAGGACGGCAGCGAGATCACCGCTAAGCTGGTCGTCTCCAACCTGAACGCCCAGGTCACGTACCTCAAGCTGGTCGGCCCCCATAACCTGCCCAGGTGGGCAGTGAAGGCGATCGCCAGCTACTCAAACTCCATGCCGTGCCCGATGATCTACGTCGGCCTCGACAAGAAGCCGGACCTCGAGGCGCACCACACGATCGTCACCAGCTCCCTCGAATCGATGAACGACGTCTGGAACAACTACTACAAGATGGGGATCATCCCCGAGACCGCCATGAGCCTGGTGTGCTGGCCGACCGAGGCCGACCCCTCGCTCGCGCCAGAGGGCAAGCACATCCTAAACTTCCTCTGCAACGCCCCGGCGCCGTACTCGCCGAAGGGCGACAACTGGGACAGGCTCAAGGGCTGGTACAAGGACGCCGCGATCAAGGAGCTCGAGACGTACGTCCTGCCTGACGTACGCGACCACATCGAGTACATCCAGGTCTCGACGCCGCTCGACTTCGAGCGCAGGCTGCTGCACCCCGAGGGCGGCATCTACGGCCTCTTCAGCGACATGACAACGCTGGCCATGTTCAGGCCGCGCTCGCGGTCCAAAGCGGTCAAGAACCTTTACCTGACCGGAAGCTCGACGCACCTGGGCGGTGGGGTACCGACCACCGTAGCGTCCGGAATAGTAACGGCAAAGTACATCCTCAAGGACTTCGGATAGGAGGAATCCAATGATCAAAAACCTCAAGAAAGTACTGTCCGTCGTGGTGCTCGTGGGAATGGTGGCCGCCTGGTTCCAGGCAAGCGAGAGCACTCGTCGCTACCTGAAGCACATCGGCAAGCAGGTCCCGTACCTGCCGTACCGGTACTTCATCTAGGCAAGGAGGCGACCATGCAAGACTACGACGCCGTAGTGATCGGCGCGGGCCTGGGCGGCCTGTCCGCCGCTTCCATCCTCGCAAAGAACGGCTTCAAGACGCTGATCTGTGAGAATACTACCAATCTCGGTGGCTGCTGCTCCACGTACGAGGAAAACGGCTACAACTTCGATATCGGGGCGAGCATCGTAGAGCTCTGGTGGATCATCGACGAGCTGTTCGAGACGCTCGGAAAGAAAGTATCCGATTACATCGACTGGATACCGGTCGACCCGATCTACGGCTTCCTCACAGCCGACGGCCAGCGCTTCACGTACCCGGTCGACCCGGACGAGACGCGCAAGGTCATCGCGGGCTTCTGCGAGGCGGACGGCCCCAACTGGGACGCGTTCCAGAAGCTGGGCTCGGAGGCGATCCACAAAGCCTTCGGGCAGATCATGACCACTCCATTCATGACCTTCGGCGACGCGATGAAGGTCATGACGAAAGCCCCCGGCATGGTGAAGCTCCTGAAGTACATGGGGCTCAACTTCGAGACCACGCTGTGCAAGTTCTTTGAGAGCGAGAAGGTGCGGGCGTCGATGAGCCTGCAGTCGTACTTCGTCGGCCTGCCGCCGGCGCTGTGCCCGGGCTACATCGCCTTCCTCGCCTACTCCGAGCACGAGGGTATCTTCTACCCCCGTGGCGGGATGGTGCAGATACCCGCAGCGATCGCCAGGGTCTTCGAGGAGTACGGCGGAGAGATAAAGTTCGACGCGCGTGTCAAGCGCGTGCTCATGGATGGAAACAAGGCCATCGGCGTAGAGCTGATGGACGGCACGCAGATCCGCAGCAAGATGGTCATCTCGAATATCAACGCCAAGACGCTGTACCTCGAGCACATCGGACGGGAGCACCTGCCGGGCTGGGCCGCCAAGGCGATCTCGAGCTACGAGGTGTCGATACCGGCGCCGATGATCATGCTCGGGCTCGATGCAGCCCCGGACCTCGACGCGCACCACACGTTCTGCTACACCACTCTCGACGAGATGAACGCGATCTGGTTCGAGGATTATTACTCGCGCAAGCTGCCCGACCGCGGCTTCATGCTCGTCTCGTGGCCGACCCACGCCGACCCCTCACTGGCGCCGGAGGGTCACCATATACTCAACATGGTCACCTTCGCCCCGTACGAGCTCGCCGAGGGCGACTGGGACGACCTCAAGGAGAAATACCTCGAGACGCAGCTCGATTTCCTAGAGCAGCGCTTCGGGCTGAGGGACATCCGCGACCACATCACCATGGCGAGGGTCACCACGCCAAAGGATTTCGCCAAAATGCTCCTGCACCCGGGTGGCGCCGTCTATGCGCTCCAGAACGACATCATGGCAAGCGCGTTCTTCCGGCCCCGCCTGCGCTCCAAAGCGGTAAAGAACCTGTACCTCACCGGCGCCTCGACGCACTTCGGCGGCGGCGTGCCCCCGACGATAGGTTCCGGCATCGCCGCGAGCAAGCTCATCACAAAGGACTTCGGGTAGGCCATACCAAGAGGGGTTCCTGCTGCTCCCCCCGGGTGGAAAAGCCCCCTGACCCCGGGGGCTTTTCCTTTTGCCCATGGTCATGTTCCGTTGCAGGTCAACAGCTCCGCGGAATGGTTTTCCGCGACTCACGGAGACTCGCCGTACCGTTATCATTTGTGATAGATTCCGTGCGGTAACAGGCGGCATATCGCTGAGTAAGTTCCCGCCGGGAGAATCAATTGAGTGACAGTCCACTGGAAAACGCAGTCGGAACCTTCACACTCGAGAGTAGAGACGATGGTGAGATCCTCTTCGAGGTATCGCCCGGGGCAACCGAACGGGAGTACGTTGATTACGCGGAAGAAGATGGTCTAGCCGTTCTGGTCCTTGGCTATCCTTACCGCACAGGCCCACGGTGGGTGAGTGCAAGGGAGTTACTGGCAGAGCTGCAGAGTGGCGAACCCCGGATGGACAACATCCACGGGTTCTTCACGATCGTGGTCAACGACCTCTGGTCAGGATCTCAGTCGATCATCACGGACCGTTTCGGGGGATACGGCGCGTTCATCAGCGCGGGCAACGGCCGCGTCATTGTGTCCGACAGCATCGAGCGGATCTCGAGCAAGCTTCCCTCGCTTCACCTGGACGCCACGGGCATGCTCGAGTTTCTCGAGCTTGGCTTTACTCTCGGGGATACGACTCAGTTCAGTGAGATCAAACGCCTTGCAACCTCCACGATCACCAGAATCGCGGCGGGAGCAGTGCTGAGTAAGCGAAAATACTGGGACTACATGGCCGACGGCAAAGGCGAATACCGTTCTTACGCCGTTGAAGAAATATTCACCAGGCATATTCTGGATGCATTCCAATGCTGCGACAAAGTCGCGCTCCCACTGACGGGAGGCCTTGACAGCCGGACCATATTATCAGCGTGCTTGCCGCCGGACGGCAGGCTCAACTGCTTCACTCTCGGTAACGCATGGAACGATGACTCTCGGGTCGCTATGCATGTATGCAAGGCGCTTTGTATATCCCACTCCCTTTATGCGGCTGATTCTGGTTCGATGAAGCGCGCCCTGGATGCAATCCCTCGGTTGGCAAGCGAATCGAACGGGATGCTGAACTTCCTGCTTCTGGCCCCGATGTTCGAGGCGTACGAATCGGTCGCCGGGACCTGTGACGTGCTTCTCACCGGTGTCGGAGGTGAAATGGTCAGAGGCTGCCTGGTCCTCGGCAACGAACCTGCGCCCTCAACGGTCAGCGAGGTCGTTCCCGCCATGTTGCGGCGTATCAGCCTCAACCGAACCGAGGGATTACTGAAGTCGCCGGACGGGCAGAGCAGCGGGGCTGTGGTGACACGCGCTTTCGAGCTGTGGCTGGAATCCCTGGGAACATCCGATCCAATCGGAGCGATGGAATGCTTCTACCTGGAGAACCGCGTGGCGAACTTCACGGCCTGTTCGGTAAGGCCCGCCGGCAAGAACATGAAGTTGTGGGATCCATGGCTCTATACGCCGATCCTCGAAGCGGCTCGATACGTCCCGGTCGCCGAAAAGACGAGTGATATTATCCACCGAAATATCGTCATGCAAAACAACACGGTGCTGGGGCAGCTGCTGTTATCCACAGGCGCCATGGTCCCCCACAAGACAAGATCCGCCCACCTGGTCGCAAGATCGCTCGGTCGAAAGGCCGGGCTGTTGTCGGTCAAAGCGGCCAACAAGACAATAAGGGCGGCGTCGGGACGGGAGTTCCACAGGCCAAACTACGTTCGAGATTACGCATACCTTTTCTCAAGGTATGGCGGCGGCCTGGTCCGGGAGCGTTTGCGGCCCGAGAAGATGATGCTGTCGGGTCTCGTTTCACCGGACGAGCTCCAAATCGCGGTCGAACGCTTCCTCGAGGGGGATAGCCGCCAGTTCTACGTACTCGCCAACCTGCTTTGCTCCGAACTGTGGCTGGAACAGGTAGCTCGACGGACACATCTGGTGTTCGGCTGAGAATATCGGGTCCTTGCGAGCGCGCGAGCCTGAGTCTGGTAGTCCGGTTTGTTATATCATATACGCGTTTCTTGTCTGTCGATCACGCTGAAGTATTCGTGGCAAAGCAGGTTCCGACAACATGGAAAAACCTGAGGTCTCAGTAGTCGTAATATCCGTTGGCAGGCAGCCGCTCTACGACCTCGTCCCTGCCATCCTGGAGCAGGAGACGGAGTTTGGTTTTGAGGTGCTGGTGATCGCCAACGGGCCTGTCAGCGAAGAGCGCCTGCCCTCGAGGGGTGTCCGCGTCCACCACGAGGAGAGCGGGCTCGGCATCCCCTACTACCGAAACGTCGGAACGCGTCTGGCGGAGGGCTCAATTATCGTATACATCGACGATGACGAGGTCCCGCGCGACTCGGGTTGGCTCGCCCGGCTGGTGGAGCCGATCCTGAAGGGGCGTGAGAAAGTGACGGTCGCCGGAGCGTTCATACCACAGGGGCAGGGATTCCTGGCCGATCTCATCAGCCTGCTCGGTTATCCCGGCGGCGCCTCGCTTGGTTGGAGGAACGTCTGGGAGGTCGACTGCAACGGATATACCGACAAGCTCTGCACGTGCAACTGCGCGCTCGACAAAGCAACGCTCGAGGCGGTCGGAGGGTTAAACGAGAGTCTCGTCCTCGGTGCTTCAGACCTCTTTCTCGGAGAGGCGCTGATGGA
>DATCGY010000107.1:0-4350 GCA_036508635.1 Candidatus Anoxymicrobiaceae bacterium | reverse complement strand
AAAACCCACAATGACACCATCCGCGATAAATCCCATTGCCGCAACCCGGCCCGACTTGACTCCGCGCCTTACCGCGCGGCATATGGGCTTACGACGCGGCCTTTCAGGGCCTTGATGAGACGCCGCTGACACAGGCGCCCGGAGCGCTTGGCAGCGAAAATAGCAACCAGCTCACGGAGGAAGGGATCTTCTCGGGGTCCGACGAGGACTCCAGTAGAAAGGAGGCAAGCTTATGCTGTCGTTCGAGATGAGCGAAGAACAGGCAATGGTCAAGGAGACCATCGCCGGCTTCGCCACGGACCAGATCGAGCCTATGACGCGGGAGATGGATGAATCGGGTGACGTGTCCGCCGGCCTTGTGAAGACCGGGTGGGAGCTGGAGATCATCTCCTCGTGCGTGCCGGAGGAGTATGGGGGGTTCGGTGAGGGGCCATCGGCCCTCACGGGAGCAATCGCCTACGAGGAGCTTGCCCACGGAGACCTCTCCACGGCTTTGCATATCTGCTCCCCGACCGCCATGGCATACTCGGTTCTCCTCGAGGGCACTGACGAGCAGAAGCAGGCTTTGCTCCCCGCCGCGTGCGGCGAGGAATTCAAGGCAGCCAGCGCGGCGCTGGTCGAACCACGCTATTCGTTCTGCCCGTCCGCGATGTTCACCACCGCTGAGAGAGACGGTGACGAGTACATCCTGAGGGGCAAGAAGTGCCTGGTGCCGCTCGCGGCGGAGTCAGACAACATGCTGGTCTTCGCGAGCACGAGCCCCGGGGCGGGTTTTGCGGGCGTCGAAGCGTTCATCGTGCCTCGAGGCGCGAGCGACCTCGCGATCGGCGAGCGCGAGAAGAACATGGGACTCAAGGCGCTGGCAACATACGACGTCACTCTGAACGGCACGAGGGTCCCGGCGGCCGCAAAGGTCGGAGGCTCCAGAGGTGTCGGCTTCCTCACTTTAGTCTCTCGCTCGAGGCTCGCGCTTGCCGCGATGGCTGTCGGCCTCATGAGGAAGGCCGCCGAGCATTCGAGGGATTATGCGAAGGAGCGCGTGGCGTTCGGCGAGCCGATCGGTTCCCGCCAGGCCATCGCGTTCATGATAGCCGAGATGTTTATGGAGACAGACGCCACCAGGCTGCTGCTGTGGGAGGCCGCCTGGAAATGCGACAGGGGCGAGGACTTCGCGAAGGAGGCCGCGCTGGCCAAGAACTACGCCGCCGAAAAATGCATGAAGGTCTGCGACGGCGCCATCCAGGTCATGGGCGGACACGGTTACGTCCGCGACAACATGCCGGAGCTATGGTTCCGGAACGCACGGGCATTTTCCACCCTCGAAGGCATGGTCATGGTTTAGGAGGTGACACCAGATGATAGATTTTGAACTTTCGCCAAAGATAAAAGGCACGCAGAAGATGTTGAGGATGTTCGCCGAGCAGGCCGTGCGTCCCCAGGCCAGGAAATACGACGAGGAGGAGCACGAGAAGCCATGGGACCTCATGAACATGGTCCACGGCTTCATGAAAGGCGGCGTCGGCGGCGCGATGGGCGGCGGCGAGAAGAAAGAGGAAGGCGGCGAGAAAAAGCGTCGCGAAAGCCAGCTCAACACCGCCATCACCGTCGAGGAGATATTCTACGGCGACGCCGGCATAGCGCTGGCTTTCCCCGGGCAGGGTCTCGGGGGCGCTGCGGTGCAGGCCACGGGTTCGCCGGAGCAGAAGGAGCAGTTCCTCGCGCGCTTCTCCGGTGAGAAGCCCGTATGGGGCGCAATGGCAATCACGGAGCCGGAGGCCGGAAGCGATACCGCCAACATCCGTACGACCGCCGTCAAGGACGGCAACGAGTGGGTCCTGAACGGCGAGAAGATCTTCGTGACGAGCGGCAAGAGCGCCCTCGAGGATTCGGAGGGCTTCGTAGTAGTCTGGGCGACCGTCGATCCCAAGGCCGGCCGCGCCGGCATCAAGCCGTTCATAGTCGAGCACGGGGCTCCCGGAATGCAGATAACGAAGGTCGAAGAGAAGCTGGGCATCCGCTGCTCGGACACCGTCTCGATCTCGTTCATGGACTGCCGCATCCCCGAGGCCAACATACTCGGCAGCGCCGAGGTCGTCGACCCGAGCCAGAAGAGCGACAAGGGCTTCAAGGGTGTAATGGCCACATTCGACGCCACGAGGCCGATGGTGGCGGCAATGTCGCTAGGCGTTGGAAGGGCCGCTCTCGAGCTTCTCAAGAAGACGCTCGCCGAAGAAGGGCTAGAGGTCCGCTACGAGATCTCGCCCAACAGGATGACGGCTATTGAGCGGGATATCATGGAGATGGAAGCCGCGCTCAAGGCAGCCAAACTCCTGACCTGGCGAGCAGTCTGGATGCTCGACAACGGCCAGAGAAACAGCCTGGAGGCCTCTATGGCAAAAGCCAAGGCCGGCCTCTCGGTCACCCAGATAACCCAGAAGTGCGTCGAGTTGATGGGTCCTCTCGGCTACTCGCGCGACCAGCTCTTCGAGCTATGGATGCGCAACGCGAAGATCAACGATATCTTCGAGGGAACCGGCCAGATCCAGACGCTCATCATCGCGAGGAACGTCCTCGGTTTCGGGCGGGACAAGCTCAAGTAAAGGGCGTTAGAAACAGCAGCTCAGTTAAGGGCGGGCCCAGGTCCGCCCTTAACTATTTGAATATCTCCAGAGGCGCACCGGGCAGGTCATCCTGGGACAGTCCGTTTCCGGTCTGCGCCACCTCCCAGTTACCGGTATCGACCTTGCGCATGTAGACCCCGTAGCCGACCGCCTCGTCCGTCGGAACGCCGGTCTGCTCGACGTGGACACAGGCCCATCCGTTCGCGAGTATGATGCTCTTGGCATCGAAGATCGAACCGGCATTGGCATCCCGGGCGTAGCGAAGCGCTTCGCAGGCAGCGCTCTTTTCCTCGGATGTCTTGCTCTTCGCTCCGATTATGTGTTCGTCGATATCCACAGCCGCAGACGAAGCCGGGCTGCTGCTCGTGGCCACGGGTTGCGAGGAAGCTTTGCCGGTGCCGGCGCCGGTGCCGCAGCCAGAAAGGGCCACCGCGAGTCCGAACAGCAGAAGCAGCAAAGGAACTATCACCCTTGACCCACGGTCCACGTCTCCACTCCCTCCGTCAATCGTACGACAAAAATCTACCGGCCTTGAGCCGGTACGTAGATTATATCAACTGGAGCGGCCCGACGTCGCAACCGGGAGCCCGAGGCTCGCCCGAAGGCGGGTATGTCGGCTCGTGCGAATGCGGCCCGGTGCGTCGCCGTACCACGTACCGCCCCTTATAATGAAACCGCCGGGCGGTGCGCCGAAGAAAGGAGAAACGGGTGAAGGTGGCCCTGATATTGATAGGTGGGATTGCGGACCGGTCACAGGAACAACTGGGCTGGCGCACCCCTCTTCAAGTCGCCACGCTTCCGAACCTCGACGCCCTCGCGTCGGCAGGCGCTTGCGGCCATGTCTACCCGCTCGCACCCGGAATATGCCCCGAGACGGGTGAAGCGCTATGGGAGATCCTCGGCTACGGAGAGCGCGGCTACCCCGGGCGCACATCGATCGAAGCCGCTGGAGCGGGAGTGGTGGTGGAGCCGGGAGAGGTCGTCTTCAGGGTCGACCTGGCGATCACGATGGTGGACGGCGGGAAACGATACGTACAAACCGCCCCGGCTCACCTGCAAGAGGAGCAGGCAGGGCGCATAGCCGACTCCCTCTCTACGTACGAGGCCGAGCACTTCGCGAGCAGGCTCATTCACCTGGGTGGGCCGCTCATGGCTCTGGGGCTATCGGGAGGGGCTTCCAGGCACGTGAGCGATTCCGACCCGGTGTTCTACAGGCTGCCCATACCCGAGATAGTGCCCCTTGCCGGAAACGGCGCCGAGGCCTCTAGGACGGCCCGTGAGCTCTCGAGGTTCAGCGAATGGGCGGCGGGCGTCCTTGAATCCCATCCCGTCAACGCTGAGAGGGAATCAGAGGCCAAACCTGCCATCAACCACGCGTTGATCAAGTGGCCGTCCATACGCCCCGAAGTGCCCCGTTTCTCTGAGGCGTGGGGGTTCGACGGGGTCCTGGTCGGGGCGGGTGTCCTGCACTCGGGCCTGGCTCAGACCCTCGGCTTCGAATACCGGGAGGTGAAATCGTCAGACGCGGGAGAAGAACTGTACAACAGGCTGCTCGCGGCCAGGGAGGCGCTCGACGCCGGTTTTGATTTCGCATTTGTCCACTCAGAAGCGGCGGATATCGTTTCGCGGGGCGGGCGACCGAGGCGAAAAGTCCGTACCCTCGAGGAGCTAGACCTCTCGCTGACCGCGGTCCGCGAGCACCTTGCGCCGGATCCCGACCTTCTAACGA
>DATCGY010000106.1:0-6913 GCA_036508635.1 Candidatus Anoxymicrobiaceae bacterium | reverse complement strand
ATTTCTACCTGGCCGAGGGCTCGACCCGCGCGGGGTTCCAGGAGTACCTCTGCGTGCTCAACCCGGGCGGCACCGCGGCAAACGTGACGCTGAGGTATATGTTCGCTGACGGCACGAACATCGAGAAGACGGTCACGGTCGGGGCGACCTCACGCTATACGGTGGACGTCAACAAGGACGCCGGAAGCGACAAAGACGTGGCGGTCGAGATAATCTCCGATCAGCCCATCGTGGTGGAGCGCCCGATGTATTTCGTATACAAGGGCCTTATCTTCGGCGGCCACAACGTCGTGGCCACCTCAGACCTCGGCATAGCGTTCTACTTTGCCGAAGGCACGACGCGCCCCGGCTTCGAGGAGTGGGTGTGCCTGTTCAACCCGGGGGACTCCGACGCGCGGGTGACGATCACATACATGTTCTCTAACGGTTCCACCCAGGACCAGAACCTGACGGTCGGAAAGCACAGTCGCGCGACGGTCTTCGTCAATAAGGTAGTTCCGCCCGGCTCGGATGTGTCGCTCAAGATCCAGTCGAGCCAGCCAATCGTCACGGAGAGGCCCATCTATTTCAACTTCAACGGAAATACGACCGGTGGGAGCGATAGCATGGGCTTCAACGAATAGTGAAAGCGGCCGCGGCCGCGAAAGCGCGCATCGAGAGAAAAGGCGCCCCCTTGACAGGGGGCGTCGCCTTTTTTATTGCGAACGCGGAGCTGATGGTCACGCTTGTCAGGAACCCGGCCGAAGCAGTGGAAGGCCATGGCGTGACGCTCGAGGGCACGACAGAATCACGTGACTACGACAAGGTTGTACTCCTGCGTGCCCAGGCCGATCTCCTCGGCGTACGCCAGGCCGGCTTGCCAGCTGGTGTTAGGGTGCACGGTCGTAAACTTGTCGTCTCCGGGGGCGAGTCCCTTTCCGTCGAGGACCGTCCCGGGGTTTACTGGTGCGCTGTTCACCATGTCTACGCACGCCCTGTCGAGAGCGACCGGGTCGCCCGAAGCCAGTATCCCAATATCGGGCACGAGGGCCGCGTCGTTGTAGCCCCAGCAGTCGCAGTAAGGCGCCACATCGGTGATGAAGCCCACGTGCAGGCAGGGTCTGTCTTTAACGACGGCAAGCGCGTACTCGGCCATCTTCTCCGCCGCGTTCGCCGCTGACTCGTTGAATACCGCTTGTGCAGCCCCGTACTGGCACATCGCAATGCACTGCCCGCAGCCTATACAGCGGTCGTAGTCTATCTCGGCTTTATGGCTGTCGAGGTTCCAGTGGATAGCCTCCTGGGGGCAAGATTTGATGCACACGCCGCATGACTGGCATTTTGCAGGCTCCATCTTCGGTTTGGAAGACGAGTGCATCTCGAGCTTGCCGCCGCGTGAGCCGCATCCCATCCCCAGGTTCTTTATCGCCCCGCCGATGCCCGTCAGCTCGTGGCCCTTGAAATGCGACAGCGACACCAGCACGTCCGAATCAGCGACCGCAGCCGCGATCTTGGCGGTGCGAAAGTGCTTCCGGTTGATGACGACCTCACGGTACTCGGTGCCCTTGAGGCCGTCGGCGATGATGACGTCGCAACCGAGAACGAGGCGGTTGAAGCCGTTCTCGGTTGCCGCCTCGAGGTGATCGAAGGCGTTTCCCCTGCGGCCCGTGTACAGGCTGTTGGCGTCGGTCACGAACGGCCTTCCGCCGGCAGCGCTTATCATGCTCGCGGTTCGGGCAGCGAAGTTGGGCCTGATGAACGCCACGTTTCCAGGCTCCCCGAAGTGCATCTTTATGGCGACGAATTTCTTTGCGAGGTCGAGGTCGTCGAACCCCGCCTTGCGGAGGAGCGCCTCGTACTTGGCAGGGAGCCCGCGTCCGGGGCCTGTCCTCAAGTTGATCGCGAATACGTCTGACAACACCACTCCAGAATCCTTTCTCTCTCGCGCGATTCCCACGTGCCGCGTTATCGCCATCCCCAAACGCTCGCCCAACAGCTACTTTGAACAAAGAGCGGCTTTTTCCTTCTCAACCTGGCCTTTACCCTGGAGGCTTTGTCCGATCCGCGGCGAATCGACTTCTTGGATCGGTCAACAAAGGGTGGAGGAAGCTATGGCAACATTCGAATACGACGCAGAATGCAACAGGCAGCTGGACAGGGTCATCGAAGCGCGCCGGACTGTGAGGTCTTTCACCGATGAGGTGCCCGACAGGGAGCTGATCGAGAGCATCCTTAACGCCGGTCTCGCGGCGCCGTACGCTGCGGTTGCAATCGGCGTCGAGCCGAGGTTCCGGAGGTTCTTCGTGATGCTCCGGGGAGAAGAAGCCGCCCTGAAAACCGCCGAGATAATGAAGCGCAACACCTCGGCTGCGTGGCAGAACATCCAGGCGAACCTCCCCGAGGGCATGGAGCCCCCGCCGTTCGCGAAGCGCCTGAAGGCGATCGCGGAGGGCGGCGACTTCGGGTTCGAGAAAGTGCCTTACTTCATTGTGGTAGCGGAGCTCAAGGGGATTCCACCGGTGGAGCAGGAATCGCTCGCACACGTCCTACAGAATATGTGGCTGAAAGCCGCGGCCCTGGGCCTTGGGTTCAGGTTGATCTCTGCGACCTCGCGACTGGCGAACGACCCCGATTTCTGCGGCTTGCTCGGGTTGGTGCCGGGACGGTTCGGGATCAACGGGTGTGCTATCGGCTACGCCGCCGAGACCCCTGCAGCCACCCCTCGCCCACCCCTGGACGAAGTCACTACCTGGCTCGACTAGCTACCTCGACCTTCTCGATCCAGGACGATATCGCGGGGTAGACGTCGCGCTCGACGTGTTTGCCTATAAGCAGGTCGATGTGCCCGTATTCCGGTAACTGGAGGAACTCCTTCATCTCGCTCGATACGCACCCGTAAGCGTACCTTTCTATGATGGCTGGGCCGTGATCGTGGTCGCCGGTAATAAAGAGGATGGGCAGCCTCACGAGGGGGATGTTCGCGGCATAGTCATACATGCTGCTGCGCGGCACCGATGGGTACTGCCTGAGATGCCCGTCGATGACGCTGAACAACCGCTGAACCCACATCGCCGTCGACACGTCATCGGTCCCCCACCTTGCAAGGCTTGACGTCGTATCCTTGTCGGTGTTCGCCCTGTTGTAGGCACCGCCCGCCAGGGGAGACCTTGTTACCGCCATCGCCAGCCTCGGATGTCGGTCGGGCAGCCGTCCGCCGCGGCCGATGCCGTAGACCCTGGGAGCCACCTCCTCTTTGACGCGCAGTATCTCGACCTCCGACCGCACAAGGCGCCGGCCGAACTCGGTGCTCAGGCCCACGCGCGAGGGGTCATTGTAGGGAAAGCAGAAAACAGTTGCGGCACCAAGAGTAGCTCCACCGAGGAGCCTGCCGTGACGCTCTTCCACAAGTGCCGCCTCAGAGAGAACAACCCCGCCATCGGCGAACCTGACACCCTGCAGGTACATGTAGAGCACGATCCCGCCCATGCTGTGCCCGATCCAGAAAACCTTTCTGCCGGTCTCTTCGGCGATCCCGTCGACTATCGCGCATGCGTCGTAGATGGCGAGGTGGTCGAACGAATGACTCCAGTCGCCGCCGTCGCTTATGTAAGGCTCGCGCCCGCATCCCCTGAACGAGGCCACCCAGACATCCAGGCCTTCCCGGGCCAGGTAGACGGCCATATTGCGCCCGGCCCTGGGCAGGTCGAGCGAGAAACCGTTGCCCCCGAAGCCGTGAGTCAGGAGCACCGGAGTCGAGCCGGGATTCGCATAGCGCTTGAGCCGGAGTGTGAGGCCGTCGGCGGTGACGAACTCGTGCTTCCTGACATCGAGGCCGTTTGAGACGTCCTGGTCCATGCCTGGGAGCGGGGTTTTAAACCCGTGGTAGATGTAAGTCCCATACAGAGCCAGGGACGCAGCGAACCGGAGGTCCATCCTTGCTCCTGTTTAAACCGGCGAAGTCAGCCGCCAACTCAAGCCCACCTCTTGCTCGTTTCGATGAGCGGGCTCGGTTTCCTTCCGGACCTGCGTGCGGCCTCAGAGCATTGAGCTTATGATGATCCGCTGGATCTGGTTGGCCCCTTCGAATACCGCCATCGCTTTCGAGTCGCGCAGGTACTTCTCGAGCGGCAGGTCCTTCGAGTAGCCGATGGCGCCGAAGATCTCGAGCGCCCGGCTGCAGACCCGCTCCGCCATCTCCGTGGCGTATACCTTGCACATCGAGGCGGCCCTGGTCGCGTCCATTCCCTGGTCGATAAACCAGGCCGCGCGCCAGGTCAGCAGCCTCGCGGCGTCGATTTCGGTGGCCATGTCGGCGAGGGTGAAAGAGATGCCCTGGTTTGCGATGAGCGGCTTGCCGTACTGCTTGCGCTCGCGGGCGTAACCGAGCGCGGCCTCGTGAGCGGCGCGCGCCAGGCCGACGGATGCCGCTCCAAGGCAGGGACGTGACGTATCGAGCGTCTGCATCATCACGAGAAATCCGGCGTTCTCCCCTCCGAGGACGTTCTCTTCAGGCACTTCGACGTTTTCGAAGACCAGCTCGCCGTTCTGCGCCGCGCGCAGGCCCATCTTGTCCTCGACCCTTCCGAGCGAGAGCCCGCCGGCGTCGCCGTCAACGATGAAGGCGGTAATACCGGCATGCCGTTTCTCCGGGTCGGTGGAAGCGAAGACTACGTAGAAACTCGCGAGTCCGGCGTTCGTTATGTAGTGCTTGCGCCCGTTGAGTATGTAGCGGTCACCCTTCTTTACAGCTCGAGTCCTCATGGCCGCGATGTCTGAACCGGCGTCCGCCTCCGTCGCAGCGAGCGCCGTAAGGTTGCCGCCAGGTTCGCAAAGTGGCGGCAGGTAGCGCTGCTTCTGCTCCTCGGTTCCGACGAGGTTGACGCTGATAGTCCCCAGCCACGTCCCGCCGCAGACCACGGTCATCCCCATGCAGGCGGCGCCCATCTCTTCTCCCACTACGGCGGCGGTTACCGAGTCCATGCCCACGCCGCCATACTCTTCTGGCACAAGGAGCGACCAAAGCTTCGCTTTTGCCATCCGCCTGACCACTCCCCAGTCAAAGGCCGGGTCGTGCCGCCGGTCCAACTCGGCCGCGTACGGCTTCATCTCTTTCTCCGCGAACTCTCGAGTGGCGCTCTGCTGCGCCAGTTGTTCCTCGGTAAGCCCGAAACCGATCATTTCTGCCGATCCCTCCTCCACTTCATGTAATCGAGAAGGTGCTCCCGTTCGTCGGCTGAAAGTTCTGACAGGAGCCCGATGATCTCGTTTGTCGCCTCGTCGGTCGAGTCTTGCTGCGCGCCGCCGCCCTTTCCCTTCGGTTTTTCCTCTTCCATGAAGTAGCTGAGGGGCCGCTTCAGCGCCATGGAGATCTGTTCCATGTTGGCGAGGTAAAGCCTTCGCTTGCCCAGCTCGTAGTTGGAGAGCGCGGACTGCGTGATTCCGAGCCTGGAGGCGAGTTCCTCCTGCGAGAGGCCGGCCTCTTCCCTGGCCTTCTGGATTCGTTTCCCGATGTCGCGGTAGATCATCTGCTGCCCATTCCGGATTTGCTTCCTGGTCAATGATAACCGCACCCGCCCCGTCATTACAACAGTATGTCTTGACAGGAATGACGCTTGGTTATATTCTAATTATGACAATATGTCATATTCTAGGAGGTAGGTTCTGATGGGTATGACCGAGATGAAGAAGGTGGACATAAGCTTGGAGGTCGAGGACGTCATCGCGAGCGTCCCACCAGAGGAAGTGCGCGAACTGCTGGCGAAAGGCAGGTACTCCTGCGAGTCGCGGTGGATGATGGCCATGGTCGTCGCGGCCGGCTGGGAGACGGCGAACGAGATGAACCGCCAGGTCGCATGCGACGTCGGCGCCGGGGAGATGCACAGGCTCATGCAGCTTATGGGATGGAGCACCCCGCGGAGCTTCGACGAGTTCATGCTCATAACCGTGACCGCCGCGGAGCTCTTCCTTCCGAAGAAGTACTTCGATTACGAGTTCAGGTCAATGCAGGATGGAAGTATGCTGGCGATACTGCGCGGCTGTCTGGCCTGCACCAAGGTCAAGAGCGTCGGTATTCAAGAGCACTACGAGTGCGGGTGCTTCGGCATGAGGGCCGGCTGGTACAAGGCGATGGGCCTGGAGGTCAAGGAGACCACGCGGATGTGCATGATCGACGGTGATGACCAATGCGAGATCCTCATCGAACCCCCGCACTTCTCCGGGTGACACTCCTCAGGCGCGGAAGCCCATCTTGAGGTAGTACACGCCGGAGTCGACCGTCTTCTCGACGTCCAGCAGCTTTTCGAACACGTGGAGCATGGGCCTGTTCTCGGTGAGGACCTCAGCCGTAAATCCCAGCAGGCCCTGCCGCATCGCCTGTTGCGTGAGGTATGACAGGAGCTCGGTTCCGATACCCCTGTTCTGGAACTCGTCTTTGACCACGAAAGCGATGTCGGCCGTGTGGTTTTCCTGGTCCACGGTGTACTGTCCCAGGCCGGCGATTTCCTCTTTCTCGGTTTCAGGCATCATCGCGAGGATAACAAGCTCCTGCGTATAGTCGATGACCACAAACTCCTGCAGTCGTTCGTGTGGCATGTCTTGCCGGCGGGAGATAAACCTCCGATAGAGGCTCTGGTCCGAGAGAGAGTAGAAAAAGTCTTTCACGAGGGGCTCGTCGCTGATCTTAACCGGGCGGAAAAGGATCTCGACCCCAACCTCGGTGGTCCTGTAGGTCTCAAGCTCCTCCGGATACTCTCCAGCCACGCCGGGGATGAACGCCTGGTCGGCGTAGATGAGATTGAGCTTCTTCGCCTCCTCGATGAGCCACGGCCTGAACTTCGGGTGGGCGATCGATGTGAGTTCCATCGCGCGCTCACGGATGTTCTTGCCGTGGAGGTAGGCGATGCCGTACTCGGTCACCACGTAGTGGATGTCGCCC
>DATCGY010000105.1:0-8610 GCA_036508635.1 Candidatus Anoxymicrobiaceae bacterium | reverse complement strand
CTCCATTCAGCGCCCTTCGAAAGGCGATGGCCTTCCGCTCCCACCGGACAAGCTCAAGCCGTGTGTCAGGTGCGGACAGATGATCCCCGTCGAAAGCCAGGAAGATATCTGCGCCGAATGCGCCGAAAGTGACGCTCCCCGACCGGTCGTCTGGATAGACGACACGGACCCCCGCCATAGATCGATAGTGGTCGTGAAGTCGGCCACCGGAGTATCGTCGGCCGCCGCCATCGCCGCGGTCCTCTCCGTGATATTCATCGGAGCCCAGGCGGCGCTCATCATTTTCCTCGCAGTCTCCGCGGTTGCATTGGGCGCATCGGTGGCCTCCTGGGTGATCATCTCGAAGCGCCCGGCTCACAAGATCGAGTACTTCGCACCCGTCAAGCAAGAACAGCAGGGCTCCAACCCGTCATCCTGATAAGTTCCTGGGAACTCCGTCACTCGAGCCGGGTCCTCAGGCCCGGGTCAAGAAGCAATAAACGCAAAACTGTGTTTGACCCCTGTTTGCGCTTAAGTACTTCACAGTGAAGAAAGAAGATGCTCACGGGCCTTGGTCGACCCGGCTCAAAAGGGCATACTCAAAGGGGAGAGAAAACAGGAAAAGAAGCAAAAGAAATGTAGGGACGGCTACTACCGATCGAGAGCGAGATGACTGATCAGAAAGCCAGGTTCTGGAGTTTGTCAGCCGAGGCCCTCCTGGAGCAGTTAAAGGCGGCACCCGACGGGTTGAGCTCGGCGGAGGCCAGGACCAGGCTGGCGTCTTTCGGGCCCAATGTCCTGCGCGCCAGGAAGCGCAGTAACACCGCCGGCCTGTTGTTCTCCCAGTTCAAGAGCCCGATCATCCTTATCCTCATCTTCGCCGCGATCCTGTCGATGTTCGTGGGCGATCGCCCGGACGCGATAATAATCCTGATCATCGTACTTTTCAGCGGCCTGCTGGGGTTCTGGCAGGAGCGCGGCGCTGAGAACGCCGTCAACAAGCTCATGTCGATCGTCGAGATAAAAGCGGACGTCCTCCGAGACGGCAAGACCGCGAGTATCTCCGTCGAGGACATCGTGCCGGGTGATGTAGTGGTGCTCAACGCGGGCGACATCATTCCAGCGGATTCGCTGATCCTGGAATCGAACGACCTCTTCGTCGATGAGGCGAGCCTGACGGGCGAGACGTTCCCGGTGGAGAAGTCTACCGACGTCGTTCAACCGGAGACTCCGCTCGCCGGCCGGACCAATTCCACGTTCATGGGAACGCACGTTGTCAGCGGAAACGCACGCGTGCTGACAGTGAAGACCGGCAAGAACACCGAGTTCGGAAAAGTCTCCGAGCGCCTGGCCGAGAAAAGCACGGAGACCGAGTTCGAGCGGGGAATAAAACATTTCGGATTCCTGCTGGGAGAGGTCACGCTCATCCTCGTCGTGGCTATTTTCGCGATAAACGTGTACTTCAAGCGCCCGGTGCTGGACTCATTCACCTTCTCACTTGCCCTGGCGGTCGGCCTCACCCCGCAGCTCCTGCCCGCCATAATCACCATAAACCTCTCCAAGGGCGCGAGGCGCATGGCCGACAACAAGGTGATCGTAAAGCGAATGGCCTCGATCGAGAACTTCGGGAGCATGAATGTCTTCTGCTCCGACAAGACGGGCACCCTGACGGAGGGAGTCGTCCAGCTTGACAAAGCGCTCGACATCCGGGGCGGCGAATGCGCAAAGACGCTGCTTCTCGCGCGCGTCAACGCGTCTTTCGAGACCGGGTTCACGAACCCCATCGATGACGCGATGAGGAAGCTCGAAAGCCCCGATGTCTCCTCGTACAAAAAGGTGGATGAGGTCCCCTACGATTTTATCAGGAAGCGGTTGAGCATTGTCGCTGACGACTCCGAAGCGGGCGAACCAGGTCCCGGAGACCGACACGGCGGAGCGCCGCAGGCCCCGGGACGGTACCTCATGATAACCAAGGGAGCGGTGCGTTCCGTGCTCGAGGTATGTTCGAGTGCCGAAGAGCCAGACGGCGGGATCGTCGAACTCGAGAGCGCCACGGACGAGATCGATGCGTGCTTCCAGGACCTGAGCGGCAAGGGATTCCGCACGCTTGGCGTCGCGTACAAGCGGACGGACAAGGCGGACATCACCACCGCCGACGAGACAGGCATGACGTTTCTCGGCCTCCTCGCCCTGTCCGACCCGCCCAAGGCAGATATCGTGGAGACGATAAAGGAGCTCAGAGGCCTGGGAGTGAGCCTCAAGGTGATAACTGGAGACAATCATCTTGTCGCCGCCCACGTCGGCGAGCAGGTCGGCCTGTCGAGCGCACAGGTTGTCACGGGCACTGACATCGAGAAGATGTCACCGGAGGCGCTCGTCAAAAGGGTCCAGGACGTGGATATCTTCGCGGAAGTGGAGCCGAACCATAAAGAGAACGTCATCCGGGCCCTTATGAAGGCCGGAAACGTGGTCGGCTACATGGGAGACGGCATCAACGACGCACCGGCTCTGCACGCCGCCGACGTGGGAATATCCGTGGACAGCGCCGTCGACGTGGCCAAGGAAGCAGCGGACTTCGTCCTTCTGGAGAAGGACCTCGGGGTCCTGGCGAACGGCGTTCGCGAGGGCCGCACGACGTTCGCCAATACCCTCAAATACGTGTTCATGGCGACGAGCGCCAATTTCGGCAACATGTTCAGCATGGCCGGCGCTTCGCTGTTCCTCAAGTTCCTGCCGCTGCTGCCGGGCCAGGTGCTCCTCATGAACCTGATGACGGATTTCCCCGAGATAACGATCGCGACCGACAACGTAGACCCCGAGATGGTGCAGAAGCCACGCCGGTGGGATATAGGATTCATCAAGAGGTTCATGCTGGTATTCGGGCTGCTGAGCTCGATCTTCGATTACGCCACTTTCGGGGTGTTGATACTGCTCCTGCACGCGACTACAAAGCAGTTCAGGACGGGCTGGTTCGTCGAGTCGGTCATCTCCGCGTCCATGATAGTCCTGGTGATCAGGACGAGGCGCGTCTTTTTCAAGAGCAGGCCCAGCAAATACCTCTTCGTGACCACGCTGCTGGTCGGCGCAGCGACCCTGGCGCTGCCTTACACGCCGCTCGGAAAAGTAATCGGCTTCGTTCCCATGCCGGCATATTTTTATCCCTGGCTCCTGGCAATTGTTATAATCTATATCGGGTCGGCGGAGCTGGCGAAACGAGTGTTCTACAAATGGGTAACGTACTGAAGAAAGCCAAGAAAGACACCCGCACGAGCGACCGGAACTCGGGGGAAAGAGATTCCGCGAGCCCGAGAGCGTCGCGTTTGATACTCGTACTCACGGCCCTGCTGGTCCTCGCGTTCCTCGCGATAGTCCCCGCCGGGCCGCAGGTCTTCGGCTCACGGCAGGCGTTCGCGTACTCCAGGCTCGACGTGAAGCGGTCCGGGGAGCGAATGCTGTTCATTGCGCCCCACCCGGACGACGAAGGCCTTGCGGCGGCAGGCCTGATCCAGCGCGTGCTGAAGATGGGCATCGACGTGAGGGTCGTAGTGCTCACCGCGGGGGACGCGTCCGCAGGAGCCGCGAGAGCTTTTTGCGGGAGCTCCACCCCTACCCGAGAGATTTCAGGTTGATGGGTGAGGAACGCGTCAGGGAAACGCGCAGCGCCCTCGAGATCATCGGCCTGTCTCCTCGTGACGTTATCTTCCTGGGCTATGCCGATGGCAGTCTCAACTCGCTCTGGGACGCGAACTGGGATTACGGCAACCTGCACGTGGGTCGAAACGGCACGGATCGCTCGCCGTATCCTTTTGCCTACGAGAAAGGCGCACCTTGCTGCGGGGCGAACCTCGAGAAGAACCTCACGGCGATATTCAAGAGCTTCAAACCAAACTTCGTCGTGTACCCGGACGAAGACGACGCGCATCACGACCACTGGGCGGCTAACGCGTTCACCCAGTACGTGATAGTCCGGTCCGGGTACAGGGGCGCCGAGTACACATACCTGGTACACAGGCATGATTTCCCCGTGCCAAGATCGTACGCGCCGTACGATTACCTGACAGCTCCTTACGCCCTGCGGCACCTGGAGACCAACTGGAAGAGCGTTCCCCTCACCAGGCACGAGGAAGATATCAAAGAGCTCGCCATCCGGTCGTACAAGGTGCCCCAAATGACAAGAAACACCTCCACCCAGTCGTTCGTCAGGCGAAACGAACTCTTCGGTACAGCGGAATCGGTAAGGCCCGAGCGCATCGGACGAAGCAGGCCCGACTTCACTCTCCCCATCATGCCCTACGTGGTGGAAAGGGACCCGGTTGACGACGGCTTAAACGCACCCGCCGGAGGTGAGCTCCGCGATATCTCACTCTGCATGGGGGATACGAGCATATATGTAGCCTTGCAGGCCCGGGGCAGCATCATGCCCGACCTCACGTACGCGTTCAGGATGAGGGTCTTCAGGGGCAAGCACGTGGACCGCTACGACATTAACGTCGTCGGTCGTCATGCAACCTGCATGCAGCTGGCTCGAAACAGCGTCCTGCTCAAGCGCCGCATACCGCTTGAGATCGCTGGTGCCAGGATGTGGATATCACTGCCCTCCTCGGTCCTGTCCGGAGCCGGCACGTGCATGCTGAGCGTTGATGCGATGAACGGCCCCCGGAGGGTCGATCACTCCGCCTGGCGCCGCCTCTCCATCTAACACCCGCTGACCCGAGGGCCTGAGAGACCCGGCTCAAGTAGGCGGTATTATTTGCGGAGGATCTTTCCGGGAAGCGGGTCGAGCTGGAGATCTTCTCCGTCAAAGACTTCCTTCCCGTTGATGAAGACCATGTCGAGGCCCTGGGGATAGCGTTCAGGGTCGCGAAAAACCGCCTCGGTCCGAAAGCTTTCCGGACGCATCACCAGGAGATCCGCGAAGTACCCCTCTTTGATCCGCCCCCGGTCCGCGATTCCGAACCACTCCGCCGGCAACGAGGTGCACCTGCGGATGGCTTCAGGCAGCTCGATGAGCCCCTTGTCAAAAACGTAGCGTCCGATGAACTTCGGATAACACCCGTAGAACAGATACGAGGGCTTGCCCATCCCGAGCAGGATGGTGTCCGTCACGACCATCGAGTTGGGGTCTTTGATCGCCGGATATGTGTACTTTTCGGTGAAAGCGTCGTCAGGCTCCGACATGGACTCGAACACCAGCACGCGAGCGTCCTCCTCGATCAGGAGGTCGCACATCACGTCAAACGGGTGCCTGCCCTGCTCCGCGGCGATGTCGGTGAACCGCCTTCCCTCGAGCGGTTTGTTCTTCTCGCTGTGTACCGCCATTATGGTGACGGCGTCCCAGCCCATCTGCCTCATGATGTTCAAAGACCAGTCGTTCCTGCCGCGGTGCGGCCACTCAGGCTTGCCCTCCTCGATATCGCGAAGGATCTCGGCGCGGGTCTGCCTGTCGGCGACACGCGCGAGTACGGCATCCCTTCCTCCGGTCAGAACCCACGAAGGGAAAAACGCCATCAAGTGCGTAAAACCCGCCGTGGTGGGCATGAAATCTATTCCCATCTGCGCACCGGTTGCCCTTAGATCATCGAGCTTCTTGAGGATTGCTTTCATCTCGGCTTCGACGGCGATGTCCGGAGCGAAGCGGGAGACCTCGGGGTGGTTGATGAGCCACTTCAGGGTCTTCAGCAGCGGTTTGTGAGCGCGTCCGAACCAGGGGAGGCTGAAGATGTGTGAGACCTGTCCCCGGATGTCGTTCCTCCGTGCGACCTCCGCCACCTCGCTCATGGCTTTTGGCAGAGTCGATGCGGTATAGGACCGCAGGTGGCTGGTGAATATCCCTCCGTACTTCGCGAGCGATTTGCCGAGCTCGACCAGCTCATCAGTGTCACTCTGGTTTCCGGGGAAGTACTGCAGTCCGGTGGAAAGGCCGAACGCGCCCGCCTCAAGGCACTGCTCCAGCGAGCGGCGCATCCTCGCGACCTCGTCCTTCGAAGCGAGGCGTGTCTCCAGGCCGCAGGCCGAGATCCGCATCATGCCATGAGGAGCGAGCAGTGCACAGTTGAGCAGCGTTCCTTTCGAGTCCATGTGCTCCATGAAACTCGCCATCGTATCCCAGCGTACGCTCTCGTTGAAATCCATCTGGGTAAAGACCTCGAGGTACATCTGCAATCCGTCTTTGTGCTCCTCGGTTATCGGAGCGAGGGCCATGCCACAGTTGCCACCGACGAACGTGGTTATTCCCTGCCTGACGAGTGGAGCAAGCACGGTCGCATGGTCATCCCTGAAGAAGGCGAGGTCCGCATGAGAGTGGACGTCGATAAAGCCGGGGCATACCGTCTTGCCGGTCGCATCTATCCTTGCGGCCGACTCGGCGCCAGCGAGGTTGCCAATCTTCTCGATGCGATCGCCCGTGATCCCCAGGTCGCTCGTGAAAGGCTCCTTTCCGGAACCGTCGATAACGCTGGCGTTCTCGATGATGAGGTCGAACATCTTCACTCCTTCTTTCGGAATCGTTCCAGACGATATCCTGAACCCCGCGTTGTAGCACCCTCGGTTCGGCGAACGAGCTCCCCGTAGCGGGCCGCCTCAGTGACAGCTCAGAGGGCTGAACCCCGGGATGGCGGAGCTCTTCCGGCCCTTCTTGAGCCCCTCGATCATCATCTTGATGGTGCGCTCGGTACCGAGTATGCGAGCCATGTCCTCCAACAGGTCCACACGCGCGCGCAAGTCATACCAGAAGTCGTGCTTGAACTCGTAGGCCCTGGCGTAATTGCGGTTGAAGCGCTCGAACTCCTCCAGCGCTTTCTCCTTGTCGGTCACCGCTATCGCGGCGACCTTTCCGGATACGAGCGCCCCGGAGATGCCGAAGCCCATGAACGGGTCGATGGAGCCGCTGATGGTCCCGCACATGATGAGGCCTTTGCGCATGAGCTGGGGATTGTCAGGGGACGTGACCGGTGCCACGCCATGCACGTACTCCCAGTCATGCTCCTCCATGTCCCGGACCCTTTTCATGAAAGACAGGTACCTGTCCAGGCCCTCGCGTGGAATCTCCTGGCCGTATGCGAACAGGAGGTTGTAGTATATGCCGTTGGCGAACGAGATGTACCCGTATTCGTTGATACATTCGTCTAGCCAGATCCATGCATACGGGTCGGATTCCGCCTCGCCCGTGGCCATCCAGGCGTACCAGTCCATGTAAGGGACTTCGAGATAGTCGTAGGCCGGCTGGTTGAGGCCGCATGCGATGATTGTGCCGGGCTCGAGTTTCCGAACGTCTTCCTTGAGGAGCGGGGTGTCGAACTCGAACTTGACCCCGGCATCGATGCACTTGTTGTACAGAAGTGTGTCGAGGCTCTGGGGTCTCGAGCTGCGCTCGACGTGATATGACATGACCACCGGCGCCGGAACCTCGAGGTCGTGAAGGTATATCGAGAGTGCGCTCACAGGCACGAATACGGGCGTGATGTCGATACCGATGTACTCGGATGTCGCTTGTACATCCAGCGGGGTAGTATGAAGCGAAGGATTGAAAACCCGCGAGCCACCGTAGGCCGGCTCCTGGTCGCGGACCAGTACCGGGTGCCCCTCCACCGCGAGGATGTAGGCCGCCACCATACCGGACATGCCGGCTCCGTAGATCAGTACTTCCCTGGAGGCCACAGCCTCTCACCTCCTGCCCGGATCGTTTGTTATCAACCGGGATATTATATCTGAACCATGGTTGGACACGTACTCTTCAGTTGAAGGGCCATGCTCGGCGAGACCGTCCGAAAGAAAGACGGCCTCCACTCGAACCTGGAGGCCGTCGGTTTATCTACCATCGCTTTGCGCTATTGAGCCGGCTTCTTCAGGCTCCTCGATGTCGTTGAGGCGGGCAACGACGATGGATCATTCGAGCCGGGAGCGGACTGCTCCGCCTGCGCCTTCGGCACAGTCCCCTGGGTCATGGGTGCCGAAGAGACGGGTGTGCTCGTAACGGTCGTACCCGAATCGGTTGTCCCGGTTGCGGTACCAATGGGGAAGCTCGCCACCGGCTGGCTGCCCGAGGCCGCATTTGGTCCGGATGACGACGCGAAAGCCGAGAGCGGCAGCAGCGTCGATATCAGGGCAAGCGCCAGCATCGACGGCAGGAGGCGCCGCCCGGTACGCTTCCAGTTCCGGCGACCGGTTTCACGGTTTTTGTCCTTGCCTTTATGCACGATGCGTACTGTCATTGCGATCCTCCATTGCTAACAGACAGCGGCTATCGAGCGGTTTGACGCAGGGAATAAACATCGACGATGCGAACATGAAGTCCTCGGAGCCAACATGAACGTCATGATCCGCACCTGGCCGATGGACCGTACACACTCCATATCATCCATACACCTGCAAGCCGCCTGGTCTCTTTTTATAACATCGAGCGGCCGCCTGCAATCGGGGGGTAGCATGAAATGCACCGGCGCGTTCAAAACGGGGATAAACGCCGGCATGCGGGGATGAGTGAAAGAGCCCGAGGTTGGAGCATCGAGGGCTCCTCACGGCGGTGAGGAGTAAACGCCACAACGATCAATCGATGATGAACACCGGGGTACCCACCTTGATCTCGTTAAAAAGCTGACCCGCGTCGTTGGGGTCCATCCTTATGCAACCATG
>DATCGY010000104.1:0-7652 GCA_036508635.1 Candidatus Anoxymicrobiaceae bacterium | reverse complement strand
TGCCCTGCCCGCCGCCGATACACATGGTGGCGAGGCCGATCGTCTTGTCCTGGTCGCGGAGCCCCTCGATGAGGGAGTGCGTGATACGGTTGCCGGTCGCACCGACCGGATGCCCGTATGCTACCGCGCCACCCCAGATGTTCACGATCTCGGGATTGAGGCCGAGCTCCCGCTCGCAGTACAGGTACTGCGCGGAGAAAGCCTCGTTGATCTCCCAGAGCTCGATGTCCTCGACCTTCATGCCGGCCCTCTCGAGGGCTTTCCTGGACGAGGGAACCGGGCCGTAACCCATGTACTCGGGTGGGCATGCCGCCGCGGCGAAGTTGATGATCCTTGCCAGCGGCTCGATGCCCTCGGCCTTCGCGCGTGACTCCGACATGAGGATAACAGCGCTCGCGCCGTCGTTGATACCTGAGGCATTGGCGGCGGTCACGGTCCCGCCTTCCTTGAAAGCGGGGGAGAGCGATGCGAGCTTCTCGAGTGAGGTGTCCTTGGGATGCTCGTCGGTGTCGAATATCTTGACGGACTTCCGCTCCTTGACCTCGATGGGAAGAATTTGCGGCTTGAGCTTGCCCTCGGCGATGGCCTTGAGCGCCTTCTGGTTGGATTCGAAAGCGTGCTTGTCCTGGTCTTTCCTGCTGATGTTGTGCTTCGCGGCGATGTTCTCCGCGGTCAGGCCCATTATCAACTGGGTGTGGGGGTCTATGAGGACCTCCCAGAGACTGTCGATGAGGGTGACATTCTTCATGCGGGCGCCGAAGCGGGTCTCTCTCGAGAGGTACGGCGAGGTGCTCATGCTCTCCACGCCACCAGCGAGGATGATGCTATCCTCGCCAAGCATTATCTGCCTGGAACCGGCGAAGATCGACTGCATGCCGGAGCCGCAGCCACGGATGACAGTATGGGCGGGCACCGTGTTGGGTATTCCCGCGGCCAGCGCCGCGCCCCTGGAAACGAGGTTGTTCTCATCTGTGCGGGGGATGACCTGCCCGAATATGATCTCGTCGAGCATGTCACCGGTGATGCCGGCGCGGTTGAGGACTTCGATTATCATCAGTTTCGCCATCTCGGTTGGCGTCATGCTCTTAAGCGAACCGCCGAACGTTCCGAAGGCGGTCCTTACTCCAGCTACGATTACAACGTTCTCCACATGTGCCTCCTTAGGGATTCATCTTCCGGGTGCAAGGGCCGGATATCTCAGGCCCGGATCGTCACAACGAGCAACCACGACCGGTATGCCCTCGAGTATTCTATACAACGGTCGGACTTCCCGGCAAACGGAGTTTCCGTAAAAAAACGGCGCCCGCATGGGCGCCGTTCTCGTTGCCCGTCTCGTCAGCAACTCAACCAGGAGAAGAGTGCTTCTTCGGTCTCCGGATGAGAAAGCTCCACCGTCTTCGTGATTATGTCAGCGTAGCTGTAGGAAACCCTCTGGCTCGGTGAGGTCTTCGTCTCGACCCTGACTACGAAGACGTGCGGGTAAGTTTCCTCGAGAACCGCCATGTTTTCGATGACTATTTTGCGTCCTTTATTGGCCTTTACTTTGAGCTTGGCGCCAAGGCATTCGTTTAGATCGTCGCGGATTCGTTTCATCACGTTAACCTGCAGGGGTTCCGAATTCCTCAATGTTTCCACCTTCCACATCGAAACGGGCAAAAAAAGGCGCATTTATTATACGATAATTGGCAAAAACTGTCAACACCATGGTTACTGAAGGGCATGAAAACATTGCCAAGCCGAGCGAATAAGCCTCAGGTACCGGTTGAAAAGCAAGTGAAAACCGGATACTACGAATGCTCTAAACCCATGTCGATCGCCTGTGTTCAGAGAACGCTCCAGCTTTTAGACATGCCCCCCACAATTTGTGCAGAAAACCTTGCCTGGAGAGAGTGGATGGCCGCAATTCCTGCAAAATCCGGTCTTCTCCTGTGCTGGAGCAGGCGGTGTCGCCGCGGCGGGAACCGAACCCGCTGTGACCTGGACCGGCGGAGCGGATGCCACTGGAGTCTGCTCCACTGGCTTTCGGGTCAGTGCGAACACGAGCAGGCCTAAGAAGAGCAGGGCGCAAATCCCCAGGACCACGGACATCGTGGTCCTGTTGTCACTCAGGAACCCGAGATGCGCGCTTGCAGGCGGCATATCGTACCTGATGGACTTGTCACTGGATTCATACCGGGCGTTCTTCGCCGCCTGCGGGAGTTGGATGGCACTCTTCGTGAGGAAGACCTGGTCGGTAAAGAGGGTGAACTCACTGTTTACCGTCGATTTTTCTTCGTAAGTAAATGTGCCGTCAGGTTTTTTCTTCGGCTTAGTGGCGACCCCGTATATTACGAAGCCCGAATCCTCATAATAGGCATACCCGGGTTTATCGTAGGTGATGACCACCGCGTGCCTGGAGCTGTTGATGTCGGTCTTGAAGTGGACGACCTCGCCCATATTGTCCTCTGTGGTGAACCTTCGCGTCAGGAACGACTTGTTCTTGCTCGCGGCTTTCTTGACCGCGCTGAAATCGTCTTTGCTGTAAGTAATGGTGTCGACTATATGGCCGTCTCCGACATTGTCGACCGTTACCTTGTATTCCTCGGTGATCGTGGGCTTGTCCTCACCCAGGATTCGGCTCGATCCTCCGAGAAGCAATACCGCGCAGAGCGCCAGAGGTATCAGCGCCAGCGCCAGTTTCCAGGGCCTGGTGTTCCTTACCATGAGGGCATCACCCCCGCCTTCCACCAATAGCTCGGGTTTATCATGACTATCTCACCCTGGTCCTGCGCCTGTTTTATCTCTTGTGAGGCGAGCGTGATGCATTCTCCGGCGGTGACATCCGCGGAGACGACGTCGCCGTGTTTGCTGAGGGCGTAGTCCTTGTCGAGGAACGTAGACTCGATGGCGTAGACGTCCCCGCTCTCCGGCATTTCGATGAGCGGGATCGCGTGACCCGGGATGAGTGCTACGTACGATTTGACTCCGATAGCCTCCATGAGGGCGCTCATCGTTATCGCGAGGTCGAGACATGTGCCTGACTTGCGGTCGATCGTCTCCTTTGGATACTGGACGTACTGCGCGGCGGAGCCGGCCCAGAACGCATCGGGCTCCATTATGTATTTGACCCCATGAGCACGGAGCGTATCGAACGCGCGCTCGAAAGCCTGGTAGGCGTCATCATCGCTGGCCCTCGTCTCGAGCCCCGCCCCTATCATATTGGCGAATGACTTGGTCGTCTCTTCGTTCGGGGTGATGAAAGCGGCGATAAACCTGTAGTTGTCGAAGTTGTCGGCGAAAGTGACGCGGTCTTTCTCGGGGATGCTTGAGAAGACGAAGTCGTTGCGGCCCAGCAGGAATATCTTCTGGTAATCTTCGGCAGGTTTCTTGAGCCCTCGGTACTCGTATTTCATGACGAGCTCGACAGGGGTCTTGGTCGTAATGGCGTTGACCCTGGTGGGGTCCAGCGTCGGCCAGCAGTAATCGCGCACGGTCTGCCCGGGCGCAATGACCGGGTAATCCTGGCCCGATGTCCAGTCGGTAAGTTCGCCGACCTTGTACGATATCTTGAAATCGTACACGGGCATCTTGCCGGTGTTCTTGATCAGTGTCTTGGCAGCCCACATATCCTGGTTATCGTCGCCGTACACCTTGTAAGCCGCCGTGACCAGCTCGTTGCGGGTGATAAGCTTTACATCGAGCTTGACCTTGGACGGGTCGTAGCCGGTTCCAGGGGAAGAAGCCGCAACCACGAACAGGATACCCGAAGCCGCCGTGAGCGCTACCAGTAACAGGACCAGAACGAGTCTGAGCTGTCTGCTCATCACCAGTTCCTTTCGTGAAGCTCGCCTGTGAAAGGCACAACGTACAAACGCGGCATAGGTACTCCAATCAAGATGTTAGCACAGCAAAACCAGCGCGCACAGGGACATCATCAGTACGGACAAACGGCTCACGGGCGGGTGTGGTCGCGGCATGTGTCCTCGATCGCCGCTTCGATCGGGCCGGCCGAGAAGTCGAGCTCCCTGGAGGCCTTTTCCGACGAATAAAAGGTAGGGACGATCGCCATGCGTGCAAGACCACGTGTCACCGCGGGCCTCCGGCGTGATACTGCTCCACACAGAGAACCCATGAAGCCCCGCGCCAGTACCTCGGCATCGGGCGACAGACGCTCGGGGGACCACACACCCAGCGAGGCTGATACCAGCCCCAAAAGTTCGCGGTAGGTGACATTCCTGCCCCCCACGATGTAACACTCTCCGGGCTTGCCGCGCCCGAAAGCTTTGAGAGCCGCCCGTGCCACGTCGGAGGCGGCTATCACATTCGTCCCTCCTCCGGGATAGCGGCCGGGAGCGGTCGCGGCGTATTCCACTATCGCAGCCGCCGGGCCGTAACGGTCACAGCCGCGCCCGAATACCAGGGTAGGGGCTAAGAGCACTGCTCGAACCTTTCTCGAGCTGGCATAACGGAGCACGAGTTCCTGAGAGGCATATGCGGCATCGAGACAGGCGAGCCCGAAACGCCCGCCATCGTACGGGGTTTCCTCATTGCCGGGATTGTCGAGCGGGCCACCCCCGAATGAGTACGCGGAGCCGACGTGCACCAGTTGCTCTATTCCAGCCCGCGCCATCGCGAGCAGGAGGTTCCGCGTGCCTTCGGTAACCGACGAGAGGAGTTCGTTTGCGCGAGGCGGCAAGTACCGGAAGCTGAGCCCGCAGTTGAAAACCACCTGGATGCTATCGAGGGCCGCCTGCAGGGCCTCGGGGTCGAGGAGGCTTCCCGGAGCCCGATCAAAGGGAATGCCGGAAAGCTGCACAGCGGCGTCGGTTTCATCGAGCAGTGCGCGGACCGTATAGCCTTTTTCGACGAGGTGACCGGCGAGGCTGATCCCCGGTTGTCTCGAAGCGCCGGTGACCAGCACTTTCAAAAGAGTGCCTCCTGTTGGCATCCTCGATGACGGCGCGACAAGAACGCGCCTTCATGACAGGCAGCAGAACGTTTGCGTGACACGACCGGTCGCTACTTCAATCTCGCTCCGCACTCACCGCAGAACGCCGCGTCCTCCTCGTCTATCGGAGTACCACACGACGGACATCTGGGAGGCGCCTGGCTCACTGGAGCGGCAGGCGGAGCGGGCGGTGGCGGCGCGGACGCTTCGGGTACGGCTTGTGGTTCCGCGGGGGCAGCAGGTTCCTCCAGGGGTGGCGGAGGAGGCGCCGGCGTTGCCGCTTGCGCTTGTGGTGGAGGAGGCGCCTGGGCCATGACCTGGGGTTGCGGTGCGGGGGGCGGAGTGGGCTGCTCGATGGTGGCGCCGCATTCTCCGCAGAACCTCGCTCCGGGAACAACCGGGGTTCCACACGCCGGACATGGTACTGCCGGCGGTGCCGGTGCAGGCTGTGGGGCCTGTGGGGCAACCTGAGAGCCGCAGTTTCCGCAGAATCGGATCCCGGGGGCGACGGATGCCCCACAAGACGGGCACGGAACCCCCGCGGGTGCCAGACCAACTTTCATCTGCTGTGACTGCGCCTGAAGCTCGTCGACCTGGGCTCGAGCCTGGTTGGCCTCGTTATCCAGGGCGCGCAGCTTCTCGCACGGCTCGATCAACCCCGCGTCGGTCAACCTGCCCTCGAGGAAAGCCTGATACGTGGCACGCCCGAGGTTCGGGAACTGCTTTTCCTTTTCCTTCTCGAGATGCTTCATCTGAGCCTTGAGCCGGTTCATCTCTTTCTGGGGTTTGGCCCCTGCCTCGTTTGCCATCGCATTCTCCTTCCGCCTCAACAGGTGCGACCTGCTCCCATCTTATCAAATCATGTCACCTTACTCCGCTTAACTCCGACGACTTACTACCCCGTCAAGTTCCCCCACCACCTTCCCCTCCCAACTTAACCCATCCTCAAGACGCAAGAGAAACCAGACCATAGTCTTCTTATTCTCTTAAACTGCAGGGGGAGGGGGAAGGTATTGGGTTGGGGAATCCGTACTATCATTAAGGTTGAGAACTCCTGATAGGGGTGTAACGTGACGGCTCAGTGGCCCGGAGGGGGAGCGAGAGAGACATACATAAGGTTTCTCGAGCTCGAACTCGGGATAATGAAAAACGCGGCAGAACGTATCGTGGATGCCGCGTTGCTACAGGAGTTCAACGCCCTGCTCCAGGAATCTTTCCCCAGGACGAAACGATATCTGGAGAGCAAGTTGGGTACCGACGTTACCGACGGGCTCACGGAGGAGATACGCGCTATCGCATGGGCTGAGGCACGCTCCGTTCCCGAAGAAGACGGAAAAGCAAAGGTAGCCGGGGAATGGACCGAGGCCCAGATCGGCGAAGATATGAACGAGTGCTTCAGGATTGCCCGCGAACGCGCGAGCCGCTGAAGAGAAGGCAGGCCGGCGCGATCCAGGAGGCGGGACAGGAGCTTCCGGGACGGTTCGTCTAATGGACGCTCCTATTGCTATAATTGACTCGACACACATTTAGGTGGTGCATTCAGGCGGTTAACGAAGAGGCCTCACACATTCTTATCGTAGACGATGACCTGGACATGCTTCAGATGCTCGATACCATCCTCTCGCTCGACGGGTTCAAGGTGACCATCTGCGAGAACGGCGTCGACGGCCTCAGGCTCGCCGAGGAGGCGAGGCCCGACCTTATCCTGCTGGACGTCATGATGCCGGGAAAGGGCGGCCTCGAGGTCATGATGGACGTCCGGGCCAACCCGGCGATCAAGGACATCCCCATCCTTTTCCTCTCGGCGGTCAGAGACGAAGCCGTAATAGTGCAGGGGCTCAAAGGAGCCGACGACTACGTCCTGAAGCCGTTCCGGACACTTGAGCTCGAGGCGCGCATCCGCAAGATACTATCGAGGACCTCGAGGGGAGCCAGGGAAGTGCCGAAAGCTACCGAGCAGGCACCGGAACGCCTGGCCGTCGAAGTCGGTGACGAGACCTATCTCGTACCACTCGACCATATCTACTACTTTGAGGCATCCGGCAAGTACGCTTACGCCCATACGCGTGACCGCCGGTTCCTGACCGGGTTCAGCATCGGGGAGCTCGAGGATAAGCTCAAGCCCGCGGGAAGGTTCCTGCGAATACACAGGTCGTTTATCGTGAACACCGACGTGGTGCAGAAGATAACGCGTGACGAGCGCAAGAGCATGGCTGTCGTGATGGCCGACGATCAGGCCACGGTGCTCCGTGTAAGCGGGTCATATCTTGCCGCCGTAAAGGGCAGGCTTGGTCTCTGACAGCTGCCCCGGATAGCGCTCGATCCCCCTGTGAAAGCCCACTGGTCCTAGTACAGCATCATGGTCCTCCTGGACGTCGAACCGGCCGCTTTTTCAGCCACCCACACCCATACGGCGACCCGGATGCGATTCTCTTTGCGATAATTTCGTTCCCGTCAAGCATACGTTCGTTACCTGATAGGACTACTTCGTACCAAAGTAGGCTCCGAGGTCTTTAGGGTCAATTCTTTGGCGCCGTTATTGAAAGCGTAAGGTTCGAAACGGCTGGGTGTGCGGAAAAAACCGCGATCATCATTCTCTCACCGGAGACACCCGACCTGCACCAAGGAGGTTTGGTTATGAAGAGGAAGACGAAGGTTCTGGCACTGACCGGAGTGATCCTGATGGGCGCTTTCCTGGCGTTCATGTGCACCGGCGCATTCGCTG
>DATCGY010000103.1:0-3056 GCA_036508635.1 Candidatus Anoxymicrobiaceae bacterium | reverse complement strand
CCGGCGGGCACGACGTGGTGGGCGCGACACAACCCGGTCTCTCCTGGTATTTCGCCGAGGGGTATACGGGCCCGCGGTTCGACGACTACGTGACGGTCCTTAACCCCGGGAACGCCAACGCCGCACTCACGTTCAGGTTCCAGACCCAGGAGGCCGGGGAGATAGTAAAGAGCGGCTACACTGTCCGCGAGCACTCGCGCGGCACGTTCAAGATTAACGATCTGCTCGGGGCGAACTACCAGACCTCCCTGAAGCTCGAGTCGAACCAGCCGGTTGTGGCCGAGCGCCCGATGTACTTCGACTACACCGGGGTCGCGCAGCACAGCTGGACCGGTGGCAGTTGCGTAGTCGGGGCGCCGGCGCTCGCGAAGCAGTACTACTTCGCCGAAGGCACCACGCGCTATTCGGGATCAAGAGGTGAGTTCGAGGAGTGGTTGACACTGCAGAACCCGGGCACGACCGCGATCAAGGTCAATGCGACTTACCAGCTCGGTCAGGGCCAGGGCGAAAACGTGACGAAATCATACGTCGTGGGGCCGGGCAAGAGATCGACCGTGCTCGTGTCCGACGAGGTGGGTCAGAACAAGGATGTCAGCGTCCTGTTATCCTCGGCCTCGGATTTTCTCGCGGAAAGGCCCGAGTACTTCAACTACAAGGACAAGTGGACGGGCGGCGATTGCGTTGTCGGCTCAACGGCGACGGGTACCAACTGGTTCTTTGCGGAGGGCTATACGGGCCCGGGGTTCCAGGAGTGGCTGACCACCCAGAACCCGGGTACCGGGGACGCATCCGTCGAGATCACCTACTTTACCGAGGGTCAGGGGACCAAGGGGCCGTACAAGGTGACGGTCCCGGCAAAGACCCGACAGACAGTCTACGTAAACCTGCAGGCCGGGTCTGACCTGCAGCTTTCGGCGCGGCTGGTCTCAAACCGCCCGGTAGTGGTCGAGCGCCCGATGTACTTCGATTATCTCGGGAGCTGGACGGGGGGGCACGACGTGGTTGGACGCCGCTACTAGGGCGTTAGACCGATGGATACGGCGACTTGAGTTACTCGGGTGTCCATGAGATCGCAAAAATGGCGCTTACCGGTATTAGGAAGGTCGCCAAGGTAGGCCAGCGCGGGGAATCCTCCTCCGGGCAGGGGTAGACTGCAAGGTAGGCTCTTGACCAAAGAACAGATAAAAGTTCTGTGCGTCGAAGATGACGCGGACAACTCTGCACTCATCTCGAAACTACTCAGGACCAACCTGGGCGCGAGAGTCGAATGCGCTTTTGACTGCGCTTCCGCGCGAGAGAAGCTATCCTCCGGTTCCTACGATCTCATCACTCTCGACTATCAACTTCCCGACGGCGACGGGCTCGAGATACTCGAGTCGATCAACGCTTCACAGGGCGCTCCTCCGGTGATAATGGTGACAGCGCACGGCGGGGAGATGACCGCGGTATCCGCAATGAAGCTCGGTGCGTACGGATATGTCGTAAAGAACAAAGACCTCGCTGCGCGCCTCGTCGAAGAGGCCAGGCTGGCTCTCGATGGCGTTTCCAGGCCAGGGCATGATGCCGGCGAGGCGGTTGCTCCGGGAGCTGAGAGCGCGGTGGGAGCAGCTCTGTGGATGTCCTCCGGGACAGGGAGAGCCTCTACCGCACGCTCGTGGAAAACCTGAACGAGGGTGTCTTGGCTATCGACTCTGATGGAAACACGACGTTTGTGAACAAACGGATGGCCAGGATGCTGGGGTGCACCACCGAGGAGATGATCGGAACATCGCTTTTCGAGTTCACGGATGACGAAGGACGCGAGAAGGCCGAGAAGCTCGTCAGGCGGAGGATAAACGGGATTAGCGAGCAACACGACTTCGAGTTCGTGCGAAGAGATGATTCACGCCTTCTCGCCACCCTCGAGACAACGCCGCTTTTCGATGAAAACGGACAGTTCGCGGGAGCGCTCGCGGCCGTCATGGATATCACCGGGCGCAGGGCCGCTGAAGGCGCTTTGCGGCAGAGCGAGATGCGATTCGCGGCGTTCATGGAACACCTGCCGGGCATCGCCTACATGAAAGACCTTGAGGGACGTTACCTGTATATAAACAAGATGCAGGAGAGAATCGGCAGCAAGAGCGAGGAGGTGTGGTGGGGAAAGACCGAACACGATCTCTGGCCGGATACGATTGCCGACAGGCTACGCGAGAACGATATGAAAGTGCTCGATGAAGGCGTCACACTCGTGACCATCAGCGACATCCCGCAGAAATCGGGACTTCACCACTGGCTCTCGTGCAGGTTTCTGATTGACGACGAATCCGGTGAGCGTTTCATCCTGGGTGGCATATCGATAGATGTGTCCGACCGCGTGAGAGCCGAAGAAGAGCTCAGGCGGGTCAACGCGGAGCTCGAGGGATACGCCCGTACGGTGTCTCACGACCTGAAAAACCCGCTGACCAACATCATCACGGCGGTCACGATCCTGGACCAGGTGCTCGAGAAGGTACCTGGTGATGAAAAGGCCATGTCGACCGTCAACGATCTGACACGTGCCATCGCGATGAACGCCGCCAGTGCATATGCACTGGCGGTGGACCTGCTGACCCTTGCCGAGGCGGGGCATGCGAGCAAAGAGGTAGAAGACATCGAGGTCCTCCCGGTCGTGAGGAGAATCTTGACTGAGAACACCGCCGCAATTGCACAGCGGGGAGTGAAGGTGAACGTCTCTCCCGAACTGGGAACGCTGATGGCCAGCCCCATCCAGGTCTACCAACTCTTCAGCAACCTCATCGGTAACGCCCTGGCGCACAACCCCGACGACGGTCTCGAGATCGAGGTGGCGTATCTCGGACAGGATGCCGATGGAGCACACCGGTACAAGGTACGCGACGGGGGCGCCGGTATACCAGGAGAGTACCTGGACAGCGTATTCATGCCGTTCTTCAAAGGCAGAGGTGGAGGCACCGGCATCGGGCTCGCAATAGTGAAGAAGATAGTCGATAACTTCGATGGAGAGATCACGGCGTACAATGACGGCGGGGCCTGCTTTGAGTTCACTATCAGGTCCTCGC
>DATCGY010000102.1:0-4180 GCA_036508635.1 Candidatus Anoxymicrobiaceae bacterium | reverse complement strand
CAGACGGCTCCCGCCTCGGCGCACCTGTCGAGCTCATCGAGGGCGTCGGGCCGGGCGGGGTGGATGCTGGCGCCGAAAACGAACACGTCCCGATGGCGTCGCACCGCTTCGATTGTCCAGTCGTTGGAGACCAGGGCCTCTGTCCTGGGGTCGAGGGTGCCCGCCGAATCGTAGAGCCCGTCCATCGCGAAGACGAGCGCCTTGTCCAGGTATCTCGCCTCGCGGACCAGCTTCGCCAGGTGGTCCGCGTAAGCCAGGTCGAATATCTCATCGCTAACGCGCAGGCTGACACCGGCCATCTTGCTCAGGTACCAGGCGGTGACGCTCTTGCGCATGGGCGGCGACACGAAGCACTTGTGCTTCTCACTGTCGGCCGCCATCAGGTGTACGTGGGCGTCGATCCTCGGGCGTATATCTTCTGCTGACATGTCTCCTCATTCGGTTAAGGCTGGACGCCGATCATACAGGGAAGCTTGCGATCCTGTGGTTAAAAACCACTGCCGATTCAGTATAGATGATACAAGTGGACTCGACCGGTCGCCACCCTCGCTGGATAGTCCTGCTGCGCCAGATGTTACACATTTGTTAAGCAAGCTCTCATTCAATTGACATCAGTTCGACTGCGAAGCATGATATAGATTCGGTTACGCAGAACCTTCACGGAGGTAGCACTTTGGACGCCGTCTTTATCGTCATTCTGCTCGCGGCATTAGGGACTCTGATGCTGCTGGTCAAGGCCTGCCAGAAGCTGTAGGAGACTCTGTGGAACAGATAGTGATCGCTGTAATAGCGCTTGCCCTGCTTGGTTACCTCTTCTACGCGCTCATCAGGCCGGAGAAGTTCTAGGTGTCCCTGTGACGGTCTGGGGCTGGATCGAGATCGGAATCGTCGTGGCGGTCGTCACGGCACTGGTAAAACCGGTCGGGACGTATCTGTACAAAGTTTTCGAAGGGAAGAAACCTTTCGGGGACAGGGCGTTCGGCCCCATCGAACGCCTCCTCTTTAGAGTTCTCTCGATAGACACACGGACGGAATACGGATGGTCCGGTTACATAATCCGCATGGTCGTCCTGGATTTCGTGATCATCTTCTTCGCATATCTGGTCCTGCGGCTCCAGGGGCACCTGCCGCTCAATCCGGTCTCAGTGCCCGGCATGCGACCCGACCTGGCCTTCAACACGGCAGTCAGCTTCGGCACCAATACCAACTGGCAGGCGTACGCGGGCGAGACACAGGCGTCATACCTGGCACAGATGATGGCGATGACCGTGCTGATGTTCACGTCAGCCTCGGCGGGACTGGTGGTGGGGATCTCGTTCATGCGCGCGATCTCACGAAAAGGCACGCCGTATATCGGCAACTATTACGTCGACTTCATCCGGGCGATCGTACGAGTGCTTCTTCCACTGGCATTGATACTGACGATCATCACCGTGCCGCTCGGTGTGATCCAGACGTTGAAGGGACCGGCCAAGGTCACGACCATTGAAGGGAAGACGCAGGAAATACCCAGAGGGCCGGTCGCCAGCCTTGAATCGATAAAGCACCTGGGGAACAACGGCGGAGGGTTCTTCAACGCGAACGCGGCACATCCCTTCGAGAACCCGAGCTCCGTCACCAACCTGTTGTTCCTGATCGCCATGTTCCTCATCCCGGCATCAATGACACAGACGCTGGGGCGCTACCTCAACAACTCCAAGCAGGGTTGGGTCCTCTTCTTTGCTTTGCTTGCTCTGTTTCTGCTCCTCGCGTGCCTCACCTATACGTTCGAGGCACAGGGTAATCCAAAGATCGCGAAGCTAGGAGTGAACAACAGCGCCGGCAACATGGAGGGGAAGGAAAGCCGCTTTGGAGTCTCAGACTCTTCGTTGTTCGGTGCCGAGACGGTCAGCGCCACGACGGGGAGCGTGAACTCGATGCACTCCAGTTACACCGCGCTGGGAGGGATGATGCTCCTTGCGGGTATGATGCTCAACGTCATCTACGGCTCCTGCGGGGCGGGGATGACCAACATACTGATGTACGTGGTGCTCACGGTGTTCATTGCAGGGTTGATGGTCGGGCGAACCCCGGAGTTCGTCGGCAAGAAGATTGAATCCCGCGAGGTGAAGCTGTCGGTGATTGCGCTCCTCGCCCACCCGGTTACTATCCTTGCCTTTGTGGCCCTGGCGGTAGTGGTCCCCTCCGCCCGCGGGGCGGTCCTCAACAGGGGCCCTCACGGGCTGACCGAGATCGTCTACTGTTACACCTCCGCCGTGGCCAACAACGGCAGCGCGTTCGCCGGGCTGGCGGCTAATTCAGGCTTCTACAACATCACCACGGGTCTGGCGATGCTGATCGGCCGCTACGTCATCTTCATCCCTATGATCGCCGTTGCAGGCTCGCTGGCCCAGAAGCAGACGGTCCCGGCCTCCGAGGGTACCTTCCGCACGGACAACGGGCTCTTCGCGGGCCTGCTGATCGGCGTCATCGTAATAATCAGCGCCCTGACCTTCTTCCCGGTACTGGCCCTCGGGCCGATAGCGGAGAAGCTCGGGCACCTCTTCTAGGAGAACGAACGAGAAGATGGCCGACAAAGACAAGAAGAAGAGCAGAGGGCCCGGTTTTCTGGACGCCGAACTGGCGCGCCAGGGAGTCGTCGATTCCTTTAAGAAGCTCGATCCGAGGCACATGATCCGAAACCCGGTCATGTTCCTGGTCGAGGTCGGCGCCGTTATCACTACCTACTTCGTCATCAAGGCCCTGATCGTGGGCCATACCTCTATAGCCTTCCCGCTCCTAATAGCCATATGGCTCTGGTTCACCGCTCTGTTCGCCAACTTCGCCGAGGCCGTCGCGGAGGGGCGGGGTCGTGCCCAGGCCGAGGCGCTTCGAAAGACACGAGTCGAGACCACAGCCAAGCTCATCCAGCCGGACGGCTCGATCAAACAGGTATCGGCAGGCGAGCTGCGCAAAGGGGACAGAGTACTGGCCGAAGCGGGCGATCTGATACCCGGGGACGGCGAGGTATACGAAGGGCTTGCCAGCGTCGACGAGGCAGCGATAACGGGCGAATCCGCTCCGGTCATCAGGGGCTCCGGGGGAGACTTCAGCTCTGTGACCGGCGGGACCCAGGTGCTGTCCGACTGGTTGAAGATAGAGATATCCGCGGATCCGGGGCAGAGCTTCCTGGACAAGATGATCGCCCTGGTCGAGGGAGCCGAGCGCCAGAAGACCCCCAACGAGATAGCCCTTACCATTCTCCTGATCGCCCTTACGATCATATTTGTGGTCGTCATCCTGGTACTGACGCCGATAAGCGGCTACCTTGACGCCAAGACAACCATCACCGCCCTGGTGGCCTTGCTGGTCTGCCTTATCCCGACCACGATAGGCGGTTTGCTGTCGGCCATCGGCATCGCCGGCATCAACAGGCTGACCCAGTACAACGTGCTCGCGATGTCGGGGCGCGCCGTCGAGGCCGCCGGCGACATCAACACGCTGCTGCTGGACAAGACCGGCACCATCACGTTCGGCAACAGGTTCGCGAGCGAATTCCCTCCCTTCGACGATCATTCCGAGGAGGAAGTGGGGGGCGCCGCAATCCTCGCTTCTCTGGGCGACGAGACCCCGGAGGGCCGCTCGATCCTGGACCTGGGCGAGAAGCTCGGTATCAAGGTGGAACATCCCGACGGAGGCACGGTAGTCCCATTTACGGCTGAGACCCGAATGAGCGGCCTCGACTTCAAGCGGGACAGCTACCGTAAGGGAGCGGCCGACGCGATCGCGGAGTATGTCAGGTCATCGGGGAACCAGCTTCCTACCGATTATCAGGAAGCGGTCGATCTCATCGCCCAGCAAGGCTCGACTCCGCTCGCCGTCGCCGTGAACGGTGAGGCGATCGGCCTCGTGGAGCTGAAGGACCTGGTCAAACCGGCCATCAGCGAGCGCTTCGACCGGCTCCGCGCAATGGGCATCAGGACCGTCATGATCACCGGAGACAACCCCCTGACAGCCAAGGCGATCGCCGGTGAGGCCGGCGTCGACGACTTCGTGGCCGAGGCTAAGCCAGAGGACAAGATGGGGATAATCCGCAAGGAGCAGGCACAGGGTAAGCTGGTGGCTATGACGGGTGACGGCACCAATGACGCACCGGCGCTGGCACAGGCCGATGTGGGCGTGGCTATGAATACGGGCACCC